>DATBNQ010000068.1:0-59651 GCA_036554185.1 Gemmatimonadaceae bacterium
GCCATGTTGTCCTTTTCGAATTTCGGCTCCGTGCGGCATCCCGAAGCACGAAAGGTGAGCGACGCCGTCGCGATCCTTCGCGAACGCCATCCCGATCTGATGGTGGACGGCGAGATGCAAGCCAACACTGCGGTCGACGAAGAAATACTCCGCACGACGTACCCGTTCAGCACGCTGAAGGAGCCGGCGAACGTGCTGATATTCCCGGATCTGAGCGCCGGCAACATCGCCTACAAGCTCCTTAACCATCTCGGGGGCGCCACCGCGATCGGCCCTATTCTCGTCGGAATGGACCGACCCGTACACGTGCTCGAACAGGGCGCAGACCTCCAGGAGATCGTCAACATGGCCGCGGTGGCCGTTGTAGACGCACAGCAACGCGAACAGCGACCCCGGCTCGAGCCGGAGCTGTGACAATTTTCACACTCAATTGACGAGAATATAGATGTCCGCTAACTCACTCAAGGACCAGGGCCTCACGCCCACTGGGAAAGTTCACTTCAACATGGTCCCGCCCGAACTTTTTGGAGCAGCTGCCCGTCGGGAGGAGGGCCAGTTCGCTGACATGGGACCGTTTGCAGCGGTTACAGCCCCCCACACTGGTCGTTCACCGAAGGACAAGTTCCTCGTAAGCGATCCGTCGACGGACAACGATGTCGACTGGGGCGACGTGAACCGAAAGATGGACCCCGCCCACTTTGAAGTGCTCCTCGCGGACGTCAAAACGTACCTTAGCGGGCAGCCAGAATTGTTCGTGCAGGATCTCTTCTGCGGTGCCGATCCGAATTACCAGCTGTCCGTTCGATACGTTTCGCCGAATGCATGGCAGATGGCATTCGTGCGGAACATGTTCATCCGCCCCGACCGGAAGACTCTCGAGGGTTTCGTCCCGAACTTTACGGTGCTTCACGCACCAGAAATGCAGGCCGATCCCGCGAAACATGGCACGCGCACAGGCACCTTTGTCGTACTGAACCTCGCCAAGCGCATGATCCTCATCGGCGGCACCCGCTACGCCGGCGAACTCAAGAAGGCGATGTTCACGGTCATGAATTACATGCTGCCGAAGCAGGACGTGCTTTGCATGCATTGCTCGGCCAACATCGGCAAGGCCGGCGACACGGCGCTTTTCTTCGGCCTCTCGGGCACCGGAAAGACGACGCTTTCTGCTGATCCATCACGCGATCTGATCGGCGACGACGAGCACGGCTGGTCAGCGGACGGCGTCTTCAATTGCGAGGGCGGCTGTTACGCCAAGGTGATAAACCTCTCCCCCGACACTGAACCTGACATCTATCGTACCACGCAGATGTTCGGCACCATTCTGGAGAATGTTGTTCTCGATGAAGACAAGCGTGTCAAATTCGCCGATATGTCGATCACCGAAAACACGCGCGCATCCTATCCGCTGTCCTACATCCCGAATCACGTCCCGAGCGGACGCGGTGGCCATCCCCGGAACGTCGTGCTGCTTACCGCGGATGCGTTTGGAGTACTTCCGCCGATCGCAAGACTGACGCCGGATCAGGCTGTGTACTACTTTCTCTCCGGTTACACCGCCAAGGTCGCCGGAACGGAACGCGGCGTTACCGAGCCGCAGGCCACGTTCAGCGCAGCCTTCGGAGCAGTCTTCCTGGTCTGGCCGGCTGCGAAGTACGCCGACATGCTCGCCAAGCTCCTTCGTGAGCACGGATCGAAAGTCTGGCTGCTCAACACGGGCTGGACTGGCGGCGCGTATGGCGTGGGCAAGCGCATGAAGCTCGCCCATACACGCGCCATGGTAAATGCGATCCTGAGCGGCGCTCTGGACAATGTGGCCACCACGACGGATCCCATTTTCGGACTCAACAGCCCGCAATCCGTTCCCGATGTGCCAGCCGATGTCCTCAACGCCCGCAACACGTGGACCGACAAGGACGCGTACGACACGCAGGCGCGCAAGCTCGCCAAGATGTTCCGGGATAACTTCGCCAAATTCACCGGTACTTCTGACACCGTGAAGGCTGCAGGGCCAAAGGGCTGATGAAAGGCTAACCCGCGCATCGCTGGCGGCGTTAGCTTTCCGGGCATGGAAATAATCCGTGACCCGATCTGGAATAACATTCGAGTTGATACGCTGGCGCTGGAACTGGTGGACACACCGGTTTTCCAGCGCCTTCGTTATGTTCGCCAGCTGGGCCTCACATACCTCGTCTATCCAGGCGCTACGCACACTCGCTTCGAGCATGCTCTTGGCGCTTACCACCTGTGTCGTATCGCGATTGCCCTGCTGCGCGAGCGCGGGATCGCCGACGTCTCGGACGAGGAGTGCACGATAACGGCCGTCGCTGCCCTGCTCCACGACGTTGGCCACTATCCCTTCTCGCACGCCCTCGAGGAGATCGGTGCGACGCATCACGAGGAAGTGGCGACCGCCCTGATCACTACCGGACAGGTCGCTTCAATTCTGCGCGGCCGCCTCGGAGAGAACGCCCCCGATCGTATCATTGCCCTCATTCGAGGAGTCGCCAACACCCCCCTTCAGGGACTCGTTGCGGGCTCCCTGGATCTGGACAAGATCGAATATCTCAAGCGCGATGCGCACATGTGCGGCGTTGCGTACGGCGAGATCGACGTCGACAGATTGATCAATTCAATGGTGCTGATTGGTGATCCTGTGACTGGCTTGCAGACGGTCGGCGTCGCGGAAAAGGGATTGTCCGCACTGGAATCGCTCCTGTTCGCCAAGTACCAGATGTACCGAAACGTGTACTGGCACCACGCAGTACGAAGCGCCACGGCAATGTACAAGCGCATCGTCGAGGACGCCTGCCTTTCCGGACTCCTCAAGCAGGAGCAGCTTGCGGAGTTCACCGACGAAGGACTGCTGTACTTCCTGCAGGATCGTGCACCATCGCCGCTCCTCAAGGCGCTGAGATCGCGACATCTGTTCAAGCGCGTCGTAGACTGGCCTGCATCGGAACTGGATGAGGATTTTGGTGAGTGGATCGGCAATGACCGCCGACGTACTCGCGCCGCCGAAGACTCGCTTGCCTCATCACTCGGGCTGCGCTCGGGTGAACTGCTTCTCGACTATCCAGAGAAGACGCCCATGCTTGGCCTCGACATCCCAGTACTGCGCAGAGACGCAACAGTTGAGCGCCTTACCGACCGCGGTATCTCGGGGGCGATAAACCTGCCGCGGCTCTCCGAAGAGCTTTACCGCTCGGCACGCTGGCTTCGTGTGTTTACCGCCCGGCGGGTAGACGCGAGCGCAGCGGATATCATGCGTACCATTGCGGACGCTTGAGGCTCCGCAGCCCGGCTCCCTGAAAAAGACGGCATCGGATTAACGCCCGGACACAGCCGGGCGTCAAACTGGCGAACTCGTACTTTCGCCGAGCGCGCGCATCCTGCACGCCTCGATAACGTCAATTGTGGCACGGAGCTATTCAATGCAAACCCGATCACTTGTCTCCACGTTCACCGCGATTCTGGTTGTCTTCGCAGCCATCGCGTGCAGTGACGCCACGGCGCCAGGCAGTTCGTCGCCGTCGGCATCAGCATCATTCGAGGCATCCGTTACGCAGGACCTTGCACCTTCGGCGGGAGAGGACATCGCAACTGACTATGGGTTCATGTCAGCCGCGGACCTCACGGGGCTCGGCGGTTCATTTACATCGAATACCGCAGGTGCAACGATCGCTGGGACTGGAGTCTCGCCAGTCATCGACACGCCACCCTCGGGCGGCGCAGCGGCGTGGATCAGTCCGTCGTGTGTATTCAATGCCGCGACTGGCCGATTCAATTGCCCGCCGATGACCAGAGGATCCCAGACCTATACCACCAGTTACGCATTGTTCGACATCAATGGTACGACACAGTCCTCCTACGATCGCGCGACGACGGCATCGATCAACTTCATCGTCGCCGATACCGGCGAGACAAGCTTCAGCGCGAACAACAATACGTTCACCGACACGACGTATCGCCTCCACAATCGGACAGTGTCGACCCTGCTGGGTGACACGGTTCACACATGGTACGGCAGCGGCACCGGGTCGGTGCACTCGACACGCACGGGGCAGATAACCAAGGTCTATATGCTCACGTCAGTCGACACCGCGTCCGCCGTGCGCTTTCGCCAGCCGCGCGGTATCAATCCCTACCCGCTAGGCGGCACCTTTGTGAAGAATTACACCGTCGTACGCACGCGCCAGGCAAGCGATACGACGACTCATACGGCAACGAGACAGGTCGTTGTAACCTTCAATGGTACCGCGAACGTGCCTATGACCATCAACGGCGTCGCGTACTCGCTGAACCTCGATACGCACAAGGTCACCAAGCAGTAATAGCGCAGTCGTTACTTGACAGGGCACCGGGCGTTCACGCTCGGTGCCCTGTCAGGCGTGGGGGCACAGTGTTCCACGCCTCGGCGCGGCAGTGCGCCAATTCAGGATTGTTGCGTTGTCGCGAGTTCGGGCAGGTCTCGAAAGAGCTCGAGCGATTCCGGATTGGCAAGTGCCTCTGCATTCCGCACCTCCCGGCCATGCACGACCTCGCGCACGGCTATCTCGCTGATCTTCCCGCTGATTGTCCGGGGTATGTCGGTCACCTGCACGATCACCTTGGGCACGTGCAAGGCGCTGGTGTTCAAGCGCACCTGATGCTTGATCGCGTCGACCAGGGCCTTGTCGAGCCGCAGTCCGTCCCGCAACCGGACGAAGAGGACAATCCGCACGTCCCCGCGCGCTCCGTCCCCGATCTCCTGTCCAATCGCGACGCTCTCGATCACTTCCGGAAGTTGCTCTACCTGACGGTAGATCTCGGCTGTCCCGATGCGAACTCCGCCAGGGTTGAGCGTTGCATCGCTTCGCCCATAGATGATGACACCGTCGTGCGCGGTCAGCGCGGCCCAGTCTCCATGGCGCCAAACACCCGGAAAGAAATCGAAGTACGCCGCGCGATACCTGGACCCGTCCGCATCGTTCCAGAAGCGGACCGGCATGCTCGGAAACGTCCCGGTGCAGACCAGCTCGCCTGGCGTCTCGACGACCGCCTTCCCTGACGCATCGAAGACTTCCACCTGCATACCCAGCCCGCGACACTGAAGCTCGCCGCGATAAACTGGCGCCGTCGGGTTGCCGAGCGCAAAGCACGAGATGATGTCCGTCCCACCGCTGATGCTTGCGAGATGCAGGTCACTCTTGACCTGTGTGTAGACATAATCGTAGCTATGGTCCGCGAGCGGACTACCGGTCGAGAGTATCGTGCGGAGTGAAGTAATGTCGTGACTCGTCCTCGGCGTCAGGCCACTCTTCTCCGCAATCGCGAGATACTTCGCGCTCGTTCCGAACACTGTAACCCTTTCCGTTTGCAGCAGATCCCACAGCACCTCTGTGCGCGGGTAGAGTGGCGCACCATCGTACAATACCACCGTGGCACCAACGGCAAGCGAGCTGACCATCCAGTTCCACATCATCCACCCGCAGGTAGTGAAGTAGAACATCCTGTCTTCCCGTTTCATGTCGGTGTGCAGAATCAGTTCCTTCATGTGCTGAAGCAACGTTCCGCCAGCACCGTGGACCATGCACTTTGGCAGCCCCGTCGTTCCGGACGAATACATGATGTACACCGGATGGTCGAACGGCAGCCGCAGGAAAGCGGGCGCGTCGCCGCGTCGTCGAAGCGAATCCCAGCGCACAGCACGCGGAACAGCCGCCGCATCGATGTGCTCATTGGCATATGGCACGATGATCACATGCTTGATCGACGGAATGCGGTCCGCGATGTCCCGCACGCGGCCAAGACAGTCGATCGCCTTGCCCGCATAGCGATACCCGTCCGCGCATACGAGTACCTTCGGCTCGATCTGTCCGAATCGGTCAAGCACTCCCTGCACGCCAAAATCCGGCGAGCAGGAACTCCACACCGCACCGAGAGTCGTCGCCGCGAGCATGGCGATTATCGTCTCGGGAATGTTGGGCAGAAACCCCGCAACCCGATCGCCCGGCTCAACACCCATGTCGCGCAACGCAGTGGCGATGCGACTCACCTCGCCCCCAAGCTCAGCGAAAGTGAGGCATTGCTGGCGCCCTGCTTCGTTCCACGAAATCAGCGCCGGCGCATCATCGCGGAACCGAAGCAGGTTCTCCGCGAAGTTCAGTCGTGCGCCGTTGAACCACCTCGGACCCAGCTCCGGCTCCGGCGGCGCCATACGATCGAGGCCAACACATGTACTGGTGTCAAATCCGTCCGCGATCAGGCCGCAGAATTCGGCGGTCGCACGCCAGAATCGCTCTGGATTGTGGATCGACCACTCGTGCAGCACGCCGTAGGGCAGCGGCACACCTTCACTGCCAGCGGCAAGCTCGCCGCGTGCACGCAGTGACTGGATGAATCGAGTGAGATTTGCTTCCCGTACGCTGTCCGGCGAGGGACGCCAGATCGGCTCCATTACTCTTGCGGGCTGGATGAGAGCAGTGCCGACTGGTGGACGCTATGCGAAACGTCCACCAGTCGCTGGGATTACGAAGTCGGCGGCGAGAACGACGCCTGTTCGTGCTGCGATGAAATCCACGACTTATGGTAGCTCGGATCCTCGATGTCCAACGCCTGCTTCGCGACCTTGAGCGGCCGGAAGGTATCCATCATGACCGCAAGCTCATCAGTGTACTTGGCGCCGATCGACGCCTCGGCTCGGCCTGGATGCGGCCCGTGCGGCAGTCCGTCCGGATGATGCGTGATGGAGCCGAACTCGATCCCCTTCCGCGACATGAACTCGCTCGACGCATAGTACAGAACTTCGTCCGAATCGACGTTGGAGTGATTGTAGGGCGCGGGAATCGCCTCGGGATGAAAATCATACGGCCGCGGACAGAACGAGCAGACTACGAAACCGTCCCCCTGGAAGGTCTGGTGAACTGGTGGCGGCTGGTGCACTCGCCCCACGATCGGCTCGAAGTCCATGATGTTGAACGCCCACGGATAGAAATATCCGTCCCATCCCACAACGTCGAACGGATGGTGATCGAGTATCAGTTCATTGATACCGTCATACTGCTTTACAAAGATCTGAAAGTCACCCATCTCATCGTGCGTGACAAGCTGAAGCGGACGACGAATATCACGCTCGGAATACGGCGCACCCTCAACGAGCTGCCCGAACTCGTTCCGATATCGCTTCGGCCACCGAATGTGCCCGCGGCTCTCCATTATGAGCAGCTTGGGCTGCTCGGCGCCCTTGTCGAAACGGTACTTGTGCATGATTCCACGATGGATGACCAGATAGTCACCTTCGTGAAATGGCAGCTCGCCAAAGACGGACTCCAGCACGCCCTTTCCCTTGCTGACGTAAACGAGCTCGTCCGCCTGGGCGTTGCGATAGAAGTGTTTGTCCTCCACGTCCGGCTCCACGTACAACATCGCAACATCCTGATTGAACAGAAGCGGAATCCGGTCCATCGTCGGACTGCCGCCCTTCTTCACATGCGACGTGCGAAAATGGCGATGCCGGAGCGTCACGTCTGTGTCTTCCTCGAACTTCATCTCCTTGACGCGCCGCACCGACTTGACCGTCGTCGGTGGATACGTGTGATAGAGAAGCGACGAAGTCCCCGTGAATCCTTCATGGCCCATCAGCTCTTCAGCGTAAAGTCCGCCCGACGGCTTCCGGAACGCAATGTGCCGTTTTCGCGGAATCGCGCCCAACGTGTGATAGATCGGCATGGCTTACGTGTTCCCGCGCAGTTCCTGCTCTCGCTCGATCGCCTCGAACAGCGCCTTGAAGTTTCCCGCGCCGAAGCTCTTTGCTCCCTTGCGCTGGATGATTTCGTAAAAGACCGTCGGTCGGTCTTCAACCGGCTTCGTGAATATCTGAAGCAGATAGCCGTCCGGATCGCGATCCACCAGCACGCCGAGCTTCTCGAGTTCGTCGATCGGCTCGTCGATCTTGCCAATGCGCTCCTGAAGATTCGCGTAGTACGTTCCCGGCACGCCACTCAGGAACTGGACCCCGCGGTCGCGAAGCTGCTTCACCGTTGCAATTATGTCGTCCGTGGCGAGCGCCATGTGCTGCACGCCCGGCCCGTTGTAGAACTCCAGATACTCATCGATCTGCGACTTCTTCTTGCCCGCCGCTGGTTCGTTGATCGGAAACTTGATCCGATCGTTGCCATTCGCCATCACCTTCGACATCAACGACGAGTATTCCGTGCTGATCATCTTGTCGTCGAATGTCAGAAGATTTCTGAAGCCCATTACCGTGGCGTAGAAATTCACCCATACATTCATCTTGCCCAGCTCGACGTTCCCGACGCAATGGTCGACATACTTGAGACCCACCGAATTCGGCTGATACTGCAGCTTCATCGCCCGGTAGCCGGGCATGAACAGCCCCTTGTAATTCTTCCGCTCCACCAGCGAGTGAATCGTCTCTCCGTAAGTCTTGATCGCGGCAACGATCACCTCGCCGTCGTCGTCGCGCATCACGCGTGGCTCGTGTACGGATTCTGCACCGCGCTCGACGGCCTTTTCATAAGCATCGCGCGCGTCATCAACCCAGAGCGCGAGATCGCGCACACCATCTCCGTGCCGGTACACGTGATCCGCGATCGCCTTGGCTTCCGCGCTCAGATCGGGGCGGATCGCGGTCGTCAGTACAAATCGGATCTTGTCCTGCTGGAGCAGGTAACTCGCCCGATCGCGAACCCCGGTTTCCGGACCCCGGTAAGCCACCACGTTGAATCCGAGGGCACTAGTGTAGAAATGCGCTGCCTGCTTGGCGTTCCCCACGTAGAACTCGATGTAATCGGTTCCGTTGATCGGAAATGTGTCGCCCGTTGCCGCCTGCTCGGGAAGTGTTGCAGTTGCCATCTCGTACCTCCTTAATGTGTAGCGTCTCGCGACTGAACTCTCTTGGATGCCCCGTGCGCCTCGGCAAGCTTGCGCGCTATGCCTCTGTAGAACCCGGCGTCCTCCCCCTTCCCCTGCTCTTCCAGCGAGAGTGAGGCCAGCTCGAGTGCGTATAGAATGTTGCCGAGATACAAGCGCGCCAGCTCACCGACATCCACTGGTTCGTCGAACAACTGTTCGACAACCGGCTTATCCAATTGAGCCGGACCCCGGAGTTGGTGTCGGATGCGCACCCGTCGCCATCGCGGATGACGAATGAACGCGGACTACCACCACGGTAATGTTGTCTACCCCACCGCGCGCATTTGCTTCCGAGATCATCGCGTCGACCAGGCGCTCCGGCGCAGCGCGCGAGCCGAGCAACTGTTGAAGCCGCCAATCATCCACCATTCCGGTAAGACCGTCGCTCGCAAGCAGGAACACGTCACCCTGCCGCACTTCGCCGTCGGTTATGTCCGGCTCGACGTCCCATCCCATCCCGACGCAGCGTGTTATGACGTTGCTCTGCTTGTGATTCTTGGCTGCGTCGCGAGTGATGAGTCCGGCGTCGATCTGTTCCTGAACTACGGAGTGGTCGTGCGTGATCTGGCGCAACTCACCGTCGCGGTAGAGATAGATGCGCGAGTCGCCGAGGTGGCCGATGATGAACCGCTCGTCGCCGAGCACCAGCACGGAGGCCGTGCTGCCCATCCCCATCTTGTCGCGTTCAGCGGCACTTCTCTCGAAGACAGCGCGGTTCGCATGCCGGAGGGCGAGAGATACCATTTCAAGCGCGTCAGCGCTCTCCAGGTCGTTCAGCTTCTCCAAATCCACCGAGACGACCTCCACGGCCATCTGGCTCGCGACCTCACCGGCCGCGTGCCCGCCCATTCCGTCCGCCACCATGAACAGGCCGCGGTACTCATTGGCATCAGCAAAAAAGCTGTCCTCGTTCCCTTTCCGCACGCGACCGACATCGGATCCGGCAGCTACTGCAAAGTGCACTAGAGGCTCACTAGAGGCTCACAAGCGTGATCGTTTCTAAAGGTGGTTCTTAAATCTGCAAGCGCCACAGGCGCGCGTACAGGCCATCGATCGCAAGAAGCGCGTCATGCGTTCCGTGCTCGACGACTTCCCCATGGTGCATCACGATAATATCGTCGGCGTCGACGATTGTACTGAGCCGGTGCGCAATGGCGATCGTCGTGCGCCCCGCTAGAAGTACCCGGAGAGCCTGCTGAATCTCGGCTTCCACCTCGCTGTCTACCGCACTGGTCGCCTCGTCGAGGATAAGAAGCGCCGGATCAGCGGCGACGGCCCTCGCGAACGATAACAACTGCCGCTCTCCCACGCTGATGGAAGCTCCCCGCTCGCCCAGCACCTGGTGATAGCCGTGGGCCAGGCGCCGAATGATACGGTCCGCCCCAACCTGGCCGGCCGCTGCCTCCACCTGCTCGTCGCTCAGCGGCGCCGATAGCCGGATGTTCGACGCGACGTCGCCCGCAAACAGGAAGATGTCCTGTTGGACGTAGCCAATCAGCCCCCGCAACTGCTCCACCGGCATGTCGCGGATGTCGCGCCCATTTACGAGAATCCGCCCGCGCTGCGGATCGTAAAAGCGCATGAGAAGGCTGACAATCGTCGTCTTTCCCGCGCCCGTGTGCCCGACAATCGCGAGTGTCTCACCCGGCCGAGCCAGGAAACTCACATCGCGAAGCACCCACTCCGGCTCTGCGGAAGTCCGTTCTGCCACCGCGTGCGGCCGATCGTACGCAAACCAGACGTTCTGGAACTCCACCAGCACTGATCGGGGCCGCGTATACGTCAAATGTTCCTGATTCGGCACATCGACCCATGGCTCAGTATCCAGCAGGTTGAATATTCGCTCCGAGCTCGCCATCGCCGTTTGTAACGTGTTGTACTTGTCGGACAGATCCTGAAGCGGCTGAAAGAACCGCCTCACGAGTTGAAGGAACGCCGCCACGGTCCCCACGGTGAGCGTGGTGGCCTCAACGCGCGCCGCGCCGGCCACGATGAGGCTGGCGAGCGCAACCGACGTTAGAATCTCGATGGCGGGAAAGTAGAGCGCATAGACGGTTATGGATCGAAGATGCGCGTCCAGATGGGCACGGTTGAGCTCGTCGAAGCGCCGCGCTTCGTCGCGCTGCCGTCCGAACAGTTGAACGATCCGCATCCCCGACAACCGCTCCTGCAGGAACGCGTTTATCCGGGCCAGCCGCGTGCGAATATCCCGGTACGCCTCGCGCACCTTGATGCGGAACACAAACGACACCAGTATCACCAGCGGAATCACGGCGAACGACGCGAGCGACAGGCGCCAATCCGTTACGAGCATCGCCACGCTTATCGCAAGCAGCGTGAACAGATCCCCCATCCCGCTCACGACACCGGCAGTAAACAACTCGTTCAGCGTCTCTACGTCGGACGTCACTCGGGTGATCAGCCGGCCAGCGGGATTACGATCGAAGAATGCAATCGGGAGACGCTGCAGATGGCTGAACAGCTGAAGCCGCAGGTCGCGCATAACGTTCTGGCCGAGCAGTGCTGTAAACCAGGTCTGCCCATACGACATCACGAGCTCGAGCAGCAGTGACGCGCCATACAGGATGACCGCGAGGCGGATCGCGCCATAATCGTGTCGCGGGATCGCGACGTCGATCACGTGTTGCGTCAGGAATGGCCCCACCAGCTGCAGGCCACCGGCAATCATGAGAAAGAACAACGCGATAGCAATCAGCGCTCGGTAGGGTGCGGCGAAGGCGAGTAGTCTTCGCATCAAACGGCTGTCGTACGCCTTTCCGAGCGCCTCTTCTTCGTGGAACGACACAGTGGAGGCGGTCATGCGGCCTTCAATCTAACCGGGCGGAATTGTGGTACGTTGGTTGCCATACTGAAAGGCGTAGTCTGACCACTCTTTCGGAGGCTCTATGAGCATTATCGCCTGGATCATCCTGGGCCTGCTTGCAGGCGCGATTGCAAAAGCCATCTTCCCCGGTACCGACCCCGGTGGATTGATCGTTACGATGATCATCGGAATCGTCGGTGCGTTCATCGGCGGCTGGATCGGCGGCATGGTCACTGGCACCGGCCTCAATGGCTTCTCCCTATGGAGCCTCGTACTGGCCGTGGTCGGCGCGCTGATCCTGCTCTGGATCTATCGCATGAGTACGCGGGGTCGCAACACAACCGTGTAGCTCGCGGAACGAAGGCGCGGCTTGGAGCGGAGCCTCCGTGCGGACGAGAGTCGGCGCGGAGCAAGCATCGCTCCCGCGCCTTCGATCCGGCCGCTGATCGCGCCGCTCCCGACCGCCTACGGCATTTCTTCGCCCCTCCTAGCTATCTTATAAAGGTGAAGGATTTTCTGGTCGTCCGCGGGGCTCGGCAGCACAATCTGAAGGGCTTCAATCTCGAGATTCCGAGGCGGAGCTACACCGTCATAACGGGGCCGTCCGGCTCGGGGAAGTCGTCGCTCGCGTTCGACACGATCTACGCTGAGGGCCAGCGCCGCTACGTCGAGTCGCTTTCTGCCTACGCACGCCAGTTTCTCGAGCGAATGGAGAAGCCCGACGTCGATTCGATCGACGGGCTGTCGCCGGCGGTCGCGATAGAGCAGAAAAATCAGACAAAGACTTCGCGTTCCACCGTTGGCACCGCGACGGAGATCTACGACTACCTGCGCCTGATGTGGGCCCGGATTGGACGCAGCTTCTGCCCAAAATGTGGTCGTGAGATGCGGCCTGATACGGTGTCGTCCGTGACCGACACCGTTCTCTCGCTCACTGTGGGCACTCGCTTCGCCGTTGCGTTCCCGCTCAGATTATCCGCGAAAGTCACGCATTCGGTTGTCATGGAGAACCTTCGCGCCCAGGGTTTTCTGCGCGTCTCGGTTGACGGAATCATCAAGTCACTCGACGACCTTGGAGCCAAGACGGACCTCACGCGTGTCAAGGATCTGCTGGTCGTCGTCGACAGGCTGGCGGTCAACGCCGAAGCAGCCAGCCGCCTCGCCGAGTCGGTCGGAACATCGTTCCGCGAGGGCGACGGCGATGTGGTCATTCTCTTCACCGATCCGGTGCGCTCACCGCTCGACGGCGAGATTGTAACTCGGCTGCGATTCACCGATCGGTTCGAGTGCGCCACCGATGGAACGCGCCAGCCGGCGCCCACGCCGCAACTCTTCTCGTTCAACAATCCGCGCGGGGCGTGCCCGCGTTGCAACGGATTCGGCGCGATTCTGGAATACGATGAATCGCTCGTGATCCCGTATCCTGAACGGTCGCTCCGTGACGGCGCGATCGAGCCATGGACAAAGCCGCGCTACGATAACAAGCGCCGCACACTCGCGGAGTTCGCGAGGAAGAACGGAATTTCGATGGACGTTCCGTGGATGGAGCTGCCGTCGGCACAACGTCACGCACTGCTCGACACGGAAGCAAAACGCGGCTACGTGGGTGTGTATCCATTTCTGCGAGCGCTGGAGGCAAAGCGTTACAAGCAGTACATACGGGTGTTCCTGCGCCAGTACCAGACCGCCCAGGAATGTCCTGCGTGTCACGGCGCAAAGCTGCAGCCGGAATCTCTGAATGTATTGCTTGGTGGACGTACCATTGCACAGGTTGCGGAACTGCCAATCGATCGATTGAGTGAATGGCTCGAGACACTCGAGCTGACCGACTATGAGATCTCCATAGCGGAGATGATCCTCCGGGAATCGCGCGATCGAGTGCGCTTCCTTCGCGATGTCGGCTTGGATTATCTCACTCTCAACAGATCGACGCGCACACTTTCCGGTGGCGAGGCGCAACGCATCGGACTCGCGAACTCGCTGGGATCGCGCCTGGTGGACACGCTTTACGTGCTGGACGAGCCATCTGTCGGGCTGCACCCGCGCGACATGGCCCGACTGCTCTCGCTGCTTCGCCGTCTTCGCGATGCGGGCAACACCGTGATCGTCGTCGAACATGATCCGGCGGCGATGGAAGTGGCGGACTACATGGTCGAGCTCGGACCGGGTAGCGGGGTGCACGGTGGCGAGGTCATGTTCGCCGGACCGATGTCGCGCGTCGCGGAGAGCCCGCTGACTGGCAAGTATCTGAGCGGCGAGCTTTCCGTTCCGTTACCAGAAGAGCGTAGACGTCTCGGGCCTCGCTGGATCTCCCTGGAAGGCGCGCGCGAGCACAATCTCCACGGTGTAGACGTGAAAGTTCCGATAGGCGCACTTACCGTCGTTACCGGTGTGTCGGGGTCCGGGAAGAGCACGCTCGTGCACGACGTACTGTATCACGCACTCGAAACTCACACGGAGGGCGAGCATTCAGCAAAACGTCATCTCGGCGAGAGTGTCGGGGCGTACGAGAGCATCAGCGGCGTCGACGCGATCGATGAAGTAGTGATGATCGACCAGAGCCCGATCGGCCGGTCACCGCGCTCCAATCCGGTGACTTACATAAAGGCGATGGATGAGATCCGCGCCATTTTTGCTGACGCACCACTGTCGCGCCAGCGCAAGTACACGCCTGGAACGTTCAGCTTCAACGTCGAAGGCGGTCGCTGCAGCAAGTGCGAGGGAGCTGGTTACACCGAGATCGAGATGGTCTTCATGGCCGACGTATTTGTGCCGTGCGACGAGTGTGGGGGCCGACGTTTCAAGTCGTCCGTACTCGAAGTGCGCGTCAATGGGAAAAACATCGATGACGTGTTGCAGTTCACCGTCGATCAGGCAATTCGGTTCTTCGCGCGCGAAGAAAAACTCGGACAGGCCCTGTGGCATCTGCAGCAAGTCGGACTTGGATACCTGAGACTGGGCCAACCGGCGACGACACTATCCGGCGGCGAGGCGCAACGCATCAAGATCGCGCGCGAGTTGGCGACAGCAGGTAGAAAGAGTGGCCGTAAGCTCTACATAATGGACGAGCCGACCACGGGACTTCACCTCGACGACATTCGCAAACTGGTGCTCGTGCTGGATCGCCTCATAGCGGCAGGCCACACTGTGCTCCTCATCGAGCACAATCTGGACGTCATAAAGCTCGCGGACTGGATCATAGACATGGGACCTGAAGGTGGGGATGGTGGCGGCAGACTCGTCGCCATGGGCCGGCCTGAAGACGTCATCAGGGTAACGGAATCGCACACCGGCCGCTGGCTGGCCCCGATGCTCGCCCGCTCTGCTCCAGTCCGCGAGGCGCCTGCGGCGTCCGACAGCAAGACCTCCCGGACGGCCTCCCGGAAGCTCAAGGCGGGGTGACGTCTCGCGGCTTGTGGTTGAGCTTGCCTTCACCGCTCGCTAAATTGGTAGGTCTCCCCCGGAAAGCCTCCGGGGGAACATTCCCCAGTAGCTCAGTTGGTTAGAGCATTCGACTGTTAATCGAAGGGTCGTAGGTTCAAGTCCTACCTGGGGAGCTGCTTCTAATTCATGCTCGACGACGATTTTGCAGGACAATGGCCACTCGAAAGAGTGGCCGTTGTCGCGTCTGTGCCTGAGTTGGCGGCCTGCGGCACGGTCTCGCGAAATGTCCCGATCGAGCTATCGCTTACCATTCTGTCATATGCACGAACCACACGACGAATGGCTTCTTGGGTGGGATGAGACACCCGGGATTGTCTCGATCCACGCTGGCCTGGATGGTCGTGCAATCGTGTGGCGCCGCATCCCTGAGTCGGGTACGCTCGTACGCGAGGAGGAACGCTTCCGCCCATGGCTGCTTCTCGAACACATCGAAGATCTGAGCCATCTCGGACAGGCGCTCGGACGCGGCGAGAACTCCAGTGCGGTGGTTCGTCACCGAGAACTCGACGGTCCCGGCGCACTTCGCCATCTCGTCAGTGCCGACGACGGACGCGCACTCGTTTCAGCGGTCCTTCGCGGCGCTTCGGCGCGCCTGGGCAGGCGAATCGCGCACCTCGCCGAATTGGGCCCGGAAACTGTGCTATCCCTGCCGCCTGAAGAACAGTATCTCGTAGCAACCGGTCGAACCTACTTTCGCAACCTTCGATTCGACGACCTTCACCGCCTCCAGTTCGATCTCGAAACGACCGGTCTCGATTCGCGAAGCAACCGCATCTTCATGATTTCGATTCGGTATCACACTGGCGAAACTGAAGTGCTCGAAGCACTCGGCGATGACGATTCCGCTGAAGCTGATCTCATTCGACTACTCGAGTCGCGCGTGCGTGCCGCGGATCCCGACGTGATCGAGAACCACAATCTTCACGGCTTCGATCTTCCCTTCCTCGATCAGCGGTCGCGCAAACTGGGCGTCGCACTTTCGCTCGGACGCACCGGCGGTCCCGGACTTCGCCAGCGCGCCGCGCGCCGCGGCGCCCCATCGGGCGATCCGGCCGACCGCCGCCGCGTTCGGTTCGTCGCGCCCGGCCGCGAACTCATCGACACCCTGGATGCGGTTCGGCGTCATGACTTTTCGACCCGCGACTTTCCGGGTCACGGGCTGAAGGTCGTGGCAAAGCATCTCGGTATCGCTGCACCGGATCGCGAGTATATCCGCGGCGATCAGATCTACACCACATATCGTTCCGATCCGGAACGCGTGCGACGATACGCAACCGATGATGTCGTGGAGGTCGCCGCGCTTTCCCGACTGCTTGGCGGCGCAGCCTTCGCGCTCGCGCAGATGGTTCCGCGTCGCTACGAGCGACTCGCCGATGCCGGTGCGGCAACGGGCGTCATCGATCCGCTCATTGTTCGCGCATACATCCGCTCGGGTGCCGCGCTGCCGCCTCATCAGCAGGGAGATGGCACACCGCACAGCGGTGCGGCGTTGCATCTCTTCGCGTCCGGTGTCGCACATCACGTGGTGAAAGCGGACGTCGCAAGCCTGTACCCATCGCTGATGCGTTCGTATCGCATCGGGCCAGTACGCGACAGACTTGGTGTTCTGCTCGCTCTCGTCGACGGACTTGTCGAGCGCCGGCTGGATGCGAAGACGAGAGGGCGCGCGGCTCCCGCCGGATCCACTGAGCGATACACACATGAGGCGATGTCGGCCGCGCTCAAGATCGTCGTCAATTCGGCCTATGGATATCTCGCCGCAGGTGGTTTGACACGCTTCGCCGACGTGCACGCCGCCAACGAAGTGACGCGGCGCGGGCGCGAAGTGCTCGCGCTGATGTGCCGGCAGCTGGCTGCGTGCGACGTGACGTTGCTGGAAGCGGATACCGACGGAGTCTACTTCGCCGTTCCGCAGGGATGGAGCGAGGAGGATGAACGACGAGTCGTTGCCGAGGTCGCGACCCTGTTGCCGCCACTCGTCCAGCTGGAGTTCGAAGGCCGATATGCGGCGATGCTGTCACACGAACCAAAGAATTACGCACTACTTGGATTCGACGGAACGCTGGTCCTCCGAGGAGTGGCGTTCCGCTCGAGTCGGTCCGAGCCGTTCGGCGACAGGTTCCTGCGGCACGCCATCAGGAAATTGCTAGTCGGTGACGTCGCCGGCGTGCGTGACGCTTACCTCGCAACAATCGGAGCGCTCCGCACTCGAGCGCTCCCGACACACGAGCTTTCGTCACGTGTTCGCCTTACCAAGTCACCGGCGGACTACCTTGCAAGCAGGAGCAAACGCAAGGAACTCCCGTATGAAGCACTCCTCGGCGCCGGCCAGACGACATGGAGCGTCGGCGATCGCATACGAGTGTATCGCAAACGAGATGGAACCAGCGGTGTCATCAGCGCTCCCGATGAGGAATCGGCTGGAACGGATCCTCGCGACTATGCGATTGAGTACTACGAGCGCCTGTTACGGACATCCTACGCAGAACGACTTGCGCGGGCATTTACTCCGCAGGATTTTGAGACTGTATTTGCCAACCCCGACCAGTTCTCGCTATTCGCACGCCGACTGGAAGCGATATCTCCGATTCTGACTGAGCTTTCAACCGATAATGGCTGAGCGCGTGCGCAGGTCGGCGTCGCGATCGTTACGATGGATCAGGCCGTAGTCGTTACTCGGCCGCTCGGGCTGGATGTTCGTCACGATTGGCAAGCGGTAGCGTGAGCGTGAATGTCGAGCCCTTCCCCACCTCGCTTTCAACCGTCAACTCTCCACTCAGCTTTCGGGCCAGGTCGCGACTGATGGCGAGCCCCAGCCCAACACCTTCGGCAGGTTGGTTCAACTCCCGCCCAAGCTGGACGAACGGATGCCAAATCGAAGCCAGCTGGTGCGCCGGAATGCCGTGACCCGTGTCCTGTATGGACACCCGCGCCATCGCAGGACTTCGATCGCCGGTAACGCCAGTCGCCATCTCGGCCGTCATCCGGATCGCACCGCGCGGCTCCGTGAATTTGATCGCATTCGTCAGCACGTTTATGACAATCTGCTGCACGCGATGCGCATCTGATCGTACCACGATGTCGGTGGCGAGTCTTTCGTAGCTGTAGTTCAACTCCTTGGCACGGATCTGGGGCATCACCATGATTTCCGCTGTAAGCAGCAGCCCGTCGAGATCGAAATCGGTGATGCTTAGTTCGCTCTGCCCGGCACCAAGGCGCGCGTAGTCCAGCACGTCGCTGATGAGTCGGAGAAGATGCGCCTGGCTTGCCTTTATGCGCTTCAGGTCCGCGCCCTGCTCGGTCGTTATCGGCCCCCGGATTCCCATTTCCAGAAGCTCCACGTATCCGGCGATGGCATTGAGGGGAGTTCGCAATTCGTGACTCATCGCCGCCAGAAATGCAGTCTTGCTCGCATCGGCATATATCGCCGCGTCGCGCGCCGATTCCGCATCGCGTTGGGCCGCCTGCGCCGCAATTCGCGCCGCACGTTCAGCCTCATAGAGCCGCACATTCTCCGCGAGAAGCGCAGAGCTCTCCAGCTGTTTCGCGAGTCTCGCATTCTCTAGCGGTGCAGCGACCTGATCGGCGAGCGCCGAAAGCAACCATTCATCCTCGGCCGTTGGTATCGCTCCATCCGGACGCACGGTCGCAAGCAGGCCCACGACGTTGCCTCGCGTCACGAGGGGCACCCCGATGAAACCCTGCGCCACCCGTGATCCCAGCATTCCGCGCAACCTGCCGACAAGTGACTCATTTGCGGGAAGATGAAATCTCTCCAGTGTGTCCGCGTCAACGCCGTGTGCCGCGCTCACGCGTAGCAGACCTTCCTCATCCGGTAGCATGAGCACCGTTCGCTCCGTCCCCAGCAGCGACGAGGCCTGTTCCACTGCCAGCTGCAGGATCTCATCGAGCGACCGCGCGTCAGTAAATGCGCGGCTCAGCCGCGTCAGCTGATGCAGCCGCTCGCCTGCTTCGGGGCCCTGATCATTCTCACTCACCAAACACGGCCCGGAAGCGCACGGAGTGTCGAGCAATTCGTTGCGGGTTGATCAGAGTATGTGAACGCCATCACCCCGAATCTCCAACGCATGCGCGACCGCATCGTGCTCGCTGTTTCGCGTCTTGACTACGCGAAGAGTGCGCGACGCAGCGGCATTGTCGGTACGCCCGAGCACAAGCACATTATCCGACATGTAACTCCACCGCTGCTCGCGATCGTTGGGCGATGTGAATCCGGCCGCAGCCTCGAGGTTGAGTACGGTCGTCACGTTACGCACTACAAAATGTTGTACCAGCGAATAGAGAAAGTCGTGCAGTCGTTGCGGATCGCTGGCCGCCGTCATCAGATCTCCAACCGCATCTATCACGACCCGCCGGACGCCCCTCGTCTCGATGAAATTGAAGATGTCGCCAATAACGCTGTCAATCTGCAACTCGACCGGCGATGTGTAGAGGTGGTAAAAGCCCTCCCGCTCCGCTCGCGCTGGGTCGGTGCCAAGAGAACGAACCATGCGGTCGACCTGCGCCGGATTCTCCTGGAAATTCACGAATAAGGCCGGCTCGTGCTCCTTCACTGCCTGCAGTGCAAACTGAAGTCCCATCGTAGACTTGCCCGAGCCGGTCGGACCAATCATCAGGGTCGTGCTGCCTCGCCACAACCCGCCGCCAATAATGGCGTCAAGTCCTTCGATACCGGACTGCGTCCGCTCGAGCGTCGGAGTGTAGCTCGTGAAATCCGGCGTTACCAGGCGCGGGAATATCTGCAACCCATTCCCGGTAATCCGGAACGCATGCTGACCTTCACTGTAACCGCTGCCGCGAAGCTTGAGCACGCGAAAATACCGCTCGTCACGCGCGCCCAGTGCGTTGCGCTCGAGTTGCACGATCGAATCTGCGACCGCGAATTCAGGGTACGACTCGATATTCTCCTGCGTGTACTCACCCAGCAGGAACGCTGTCACGTCGTACGCCGACAGAACCCCCGCAAGCTCTGATACGATCCTGCGCATCCCCGTGTTTGAATCGGACAAATCGTGCACCGCCTTGAACGAGTCGATCACGATTATTGACGGAGACAGCCGCTTGATCGATTCGAGCACGCGTGGCACAAGCACAGCCGGTCCACTCGCGGACAGTTCCGTACCAAGGTCGTCGTACAGCACCCGCGTTCCAATCTGGTCCACGTCGAAAAAGCCGAGTCGCTGTGCATAACTGACAACCTTGCTCATCGGCTCCGACAGCGTCGTCAGATAGAGCAGCGGTCGGCCGCCCCCGAGCCTCGCATTGTGAAACAGAAGCTGCTCCGCAAAGATCGTCTTCCCCGTACCCGGCTGGCCCATCACGATGTTCACGGAATTCGATGGAAAGCCACCTGCGAGAATTGCGTCCGCCTGCGGGTTTCCAGTGCTTATCCGGGGAAAGTCGACGTCGTCGGACGGGTCTCTGGCATCGTCGTGCAAGCGTGCGTTCATCATTCCTGTCCGGATTGCGATCGTGGCTGTGTAGCTTCCCGTCGCACGAGCAATTCGCGGACGGTGTGAACAAGTCGCCGCTCTGCAAGTGGCTTCATCAGAAACGCATCTGCTCCGGCTTCGCGAGCCCGGCCATGTGCTGCAAGAATGCTGAACACCAGCACCACCGTATCCGAGATTGCAGTGTCCTCCTTGATTCGCCGGCAGAGCGCGAGTCCATCGAGCTTGGGGACCATGATTTCAGTAACAACAATTGCCGGTCGGCGCGTACGTATCATCGCAAGCGCGGTCTCTCCATCCTCCGCGAAATCAACGGTGAACCCTGCCTCGTTGAGGAAGAAGGACTCCAACTCTCGCACGTTCGGATCACGCTCGACAACCAGCACGAGCGCCCCGAGTTCGTTGGGACTCACCGATCGTCCGGTCATGAAGGCCGCTCAGCCTCGTGGAATGTCACGGTGGCAACTCTCTGGAGGAAATGGACCGCACTCGCGGCCACGATGTTGGCCCCGACGCTGCTCTGCGCGTTTATGCCACCAAGCGCGTCCTGTGCAAGAATAAGATAGCCGCGCACTGATCCGGGGTAACCCGCTCAACGACGAACAGCAGGGATTCACCCGGACTCAGCGCGTCTCCGCCCGGGCTTTCTGGATCAGTACTGCTAATTGGTCCGCATCCGCCCCGCTCAGCTTTCGATCCGACAACTCGAGAAGGCCCGCGACCGCCTGCGGCAACGAGCCGTCAAAAAAGATCCTCACCATTTGCCGAAGTGCAGACTTGCGTGCGTTTTCGCGCGACTCCGTCGGTTCATAGACGTACCGAGGACCGTCCTCCCTATGCCGGACATGCCCCTTCTGCTCGAGGATGCCGAGCAGCGCGCGCACTGCCGAATAGCTCGGCGCATCGGGAATTCCGAGCCGAACCCTGGCCACCGTCGCGCTACCGTGTTGGAACAGATAATCCATGATCTGTCGCTCGCGACGACTCAGCCGGCTTTCAAGCGATTGCGCCACACCAGCCTCCGAGCCTGTGCAGGGATATCAGCATTCTGCTAGAAATCTAGCATGTGACCCTACAGTGCAGTATCCCGGTGGCCGAAGCTCTATAGGGTACCAATTCGCGCTCGCCGACACTCTCGGCGAGGCATATCGCGTCCTCCTTTCGACCTCATGCGCGCCAAGATCAACTCATGGTTTCTGAGCAGCCAATTCTGACGCTCGGCGCGCAGAGCACCCCGCGTGCGGTCCTCGCATGGAATCCATTCCGATTCCGGGTCGGCCGCGCGCATTCTCCTGCAATCCGTCAGGCACACGACGTTCCCGCGCAACGATCAGCGGATGACGAACTGGCGTTCCTGCTTCACGCCGAACGCTCGAGTGCCGAGAGACTGCTGAATGCCCTGCGTCTCGTAATCATTGTCGTACTGGGAGTGGCTGCACTTGCCTACTCCTTGCAGCTGCCGCGTTCGCTCCGCGAGGCAAACGTCGCCGTACTCGCTCCGATGCTTCTCTGGTCCGTGTTGCAGGTCTCGCTCGGCCGCAGAGCCCTTGGTGTGTACCCACACTGGGTCTCCGCCGCGGCACCGATCGTTGACGCGACGGCCGTTACAGCGATAATTCTCTGCTACGGCCTGCTCGGATCGCCCGCAGTTGCGCTCAAAGCACCGATCACGCTCGTTTACTTCGCGATTCTCGCCGCGCGCCCGATCATGGGATCCGCGCGGTCCACGGGAATCACGGCGGCATGCATTGTCGCTGAATACGCCGCCGCGGTCACCATACTCGCGCAGTCCGGTCGTGTCATACTCTGGGGCGATCCGATCACCGCCGCAGGTTCGGGCAACATCGCCTTGCTCGACGAGGGGATGAAGCTCGTGCTCCTCGCCGCAGCCGGCGTAGTAGCGACGTATGTCAGCGCCTGGCATGAGCGCGTGCTGCGGCGTGCCCTGGCAGCCCAGATTTCACGCAACGCCGATGAACGCGAGCTCTCCGTTCGACTGCAGGAAGCCGACAAGCTCGCGGCCCTCGGTACCCTTGCCGCATGCGTCGCGCACGAAGTCAACAGCCCGCTCACCGCAATCGCTCTGTCAGCGGAGATGCTCGGACGTGGCCTCACAACTCCGGCTGACCGGGACGAGGCCATCGCCATCGCCAACGACGCACGAAGGACGGCTACTGCCCTTCATGACCTGCTTGCATTCGCGCGCAAGGGCCAGACCGAAGCCGCCCCCACTCTGCTCAACGACGTGGTGACGCGCAGCGTCGGAACGCTCCGATCTCTACTTCGCGAACGCCACGTATCCGTCGAACGGGACCCGAATCCAGCGCTGGTATCCGTGAACGGCGACGCGAGTGCGCTGGAGCGCGTCGTCATCAATCTCATGATCAACGCGACTCAGGCGATGGAGTCACAGTCAACTCCGCGCGTCATCAAGATTCACATCGCCGAGGACAAGGATGTGGCAACGCTTTCGATTCAGGACACCGGACCCGGCTTTGCCCCGGGGGCTGCGCAGCGAGTATTCGAGCGCTTCTTCACAACCAAACCCGTTGGCAAGGGCACCGGGCTCGGCCTGTGGATGGTCGCCGAAGTCGTGGCAACTCACGGCGGTACGATCACCGCCGTCGATACTGGAGCAGGCGCACGCTTCGAGGTGAGACTCCCGCTGCTCCGAGACACCGGCGCGCCGTTCGACATGACGGACGTCTCAGTCGACGCAGTCGAAGCTGAACGCACCACATCGATAGCCTGACTCGAACAGACGCAGGCAGCGTCTTCGCTACGCTGCCTGCTCCAGGATCCCGCCGTCACGACGTTGAATGCAATTGGCGCGGTTACCTGGTCCCGCTGCACCCCGGCAGTCTGAACGCCCCGATGCGGCTGGAGTACCGTGTCGCATTCTTCATGAGATAGTCTCCGACGTACCAGATGGTGCAGTCGTCCGTTGGGTCTATTGCCGTCGCAGTGTAGTCTTCCCAACGCAGTGTGTTCAGCTGCGCTGCCTCGCCGGTCGCGAGGACAGCTTCCCGAAGCGACATCACCCCCTTCGGGTCACTGGGAGTACGGCCGGTGAAGCGCTGGCCAGCGAAATTCGGCGCACCGCCAAACGAGTAGCCGATCCCGATATTCCCCTTTCCGTCCATCGTGGCAGAGCCGAGCCACCGGAAGTTGCTGTCAGGCGCGTACGTGCCCTGTTGATACAGCTTGACGTCGCGATTCTTGTCCAGCCGGAACTCGTACCAGCGCATTCCCCCACCACCAACCGAAGTATTGACCGAGTGTGACGCAACGATTGATTCCTGTTTCCCTATGCGGCGGTACACGAGGCGGGTCATCAGCTTATCTCCCTGCGCATCGAGTCGGCGGTCAGTTCCAGGCTGCGAAACGCAATTCGTCAGCTGACCGTCACACAGGTAATGGTACGGTGCAACGGCAATCTTGACAGGTCCAACCGCCTTGGTAAGCGATGGATCCTTCCAATCGACATGGAACTTCCAGACGTAGATACCGTCGTCTTCCATCACCTTGCGCAGTTGTGTGCCGCCAGCGGCCATCATGATGTTCGGCGACCCTGGTGGCGGCAACTGCGTACCGTCGATGTCGGCGTTGTTGAGAAAGTTCACGTCATCTATGATCACGCACTGTTCGGTGGCGTCCTCGCCCTTCAGCATTCTTGTGCGATCCGCGACGCACGCGTGCTTCTGAATAACCGCATCGCCGGTGCTCGTGGGGACGTAGTATCCGTCCGTCCAGATCGCTGGCCGCGGATAGTCAGGAAACAGTGGACGCACAAACTCGTAGCGATAGTACGAGCCGAGTGGATTGGGCCCCGTGCTGACGGCGTAGCACATCGCGTATGAGCCTGAGTCACCGGCCTGACGCGGCACGCGCGGGCGTGGGCCGGCCTGTTCGGGCAGTTGCGTGGGTTCCGCGTGCGGCGGTTGATACAGCTCGGCCGCCGCTCCCGGCTGACCCGCGCGGCCAGCCTGGCTGATCGCGGCGGGCTGCCCGGCGCGCGGCGCTGACGGCTCGTTCGCACGCTTCGGTAGTCGCGTGAATATCGGCATCACGATCAGCCACCGATCGGCGAGCTGGTCATACCGCACCACGGCATCACCGTTGTTGTGCGTATCGCATGCACCGCCGAAGCCCTTGAAGACATTTGCTGTCTCAACGGGCCCATAGAGCGGCTTGCCTGTCTTCGTAAAGATCGCCGTGCGACTGTTAACGATTTGAAAGACGTGATTCGGCCCCACAGCGAGGCTGTTATCGGATGGATTCCGTAGCACCGCGTTCCCTTGCGGCCCCACAAAGTCCGCCCCGAGCCCGGCAAAATTCGCAACCATGGTTGCCGCGCGACGCGTGCCCTCTGACCGCTGCTCGACGCTCGACGCTCCGCGCGGCACAACTATGTTTGGCGCGGGAATGACCGTGTCACGCTGCTCTTGATCGTAATCCCGATCCGGTGCAAGCGCGCCGCTGGGTGGTTCGGCGGATGAAGTCGTGCCAGATGGCCACGCGACATCCGTCAGCTCCGAGAGCGGAGCAGATACATCATGCGCGACGGATTTGTGCACGGTCGCCGCCTGCCGATCGCGCACTGGCGATGGGCTGTCGACGCGACGATTCAGAATCGAGACCGTGACAGTCGCGACGACTCCGGCGCATGCGATCGGCGCGCCAACCTTCCATATCAATGATTTTGATTTCACGGCCTGTCAGATAAAAGTGGAGGTGATATCCTGCACATGGGTGTCATACGAATTTCCAGTATACCGCGTACCGTTCGTCCAGAATCTTGTAGAACGGAATCAGACTTACGTCCCGGTCCTGACCTCTTGTACGGAATTCGAGCGGTCCGGTGCGTGACACCCATTCGCTCACATCGGATCCTCGCGATTTGAGTACAGGAGCCGCGACCGCCGAGTTCGGCGGGAATTCCGGCACAGTCCGCGGCGCGGTCGGCGGCGCCCGCAGAGTCGCGCCCGTCAAGCCGTCGGTACCCAATCGTCCGGCGAGTACCAGGGGCCCGTACATCACTGCCTGTACCGATGGGTCATCTGGCGTTGCTTCCACACGCAACTGCATCGGCAGAGAAATCCTGAGCGTATCGCCGCTGCGCCACGTCCTGTCGACGACGAGATAGCTGCTGGGAGCCGCGAACGATTCCAGCTGCCGGCCGTTGAGCGATGCCGACCCTCCGCGTGTTGCCCAATAAGGGATCCGGACGCGCAACGCCATCCGCGTCGGTCGATCGCAGTCGAACGACAGCGAAGTCGACTCTTCCTCCGGAAATCGCGTATTCTGAGTGATCCGGATTCCCTTCTCTGCCCACGTCAGTGTCGAAGCGATGAACAGATTGACGAAGACTCCGGCGTCATCGCGGAAGTAGATACTGTCGCCGAGCTTCGAAAAAGATTCGGCGCCCGTTCCGGTGCAACACCAGAAGTCGTGCAATGGAGTACCGAACAACTTCCAGTATCCGGAAGCGAGCGGAACGTAGTAGAGTTTGTCGCCATCTGCCGGATGCTGCGTTCCCAGAATTCCGTTGAAAAGCGCTCGCTCGTAATAATCCCCGGCACGCGGGTCGGCGGTCCACTGGAATACGTGACGCGTGAGCTTGAGCATGTTGTAGGTGGGACAGCACTCTTCGGTTTCGGGTCCGAGCTCCGTGGAGATGATGCCTGGCTCCGCGTTCCAGTTCTCGCCATTGCTGGTGCCCCCCGTGCAGTAAGCTCGTCTGCCGGTGACCTCGTTCCAGAAGTAGTCCGCAACTTCGTGGTAGCGCGGCTCTCCCGTCAGTTCAAATCGCCGCGCCGCACCAATGATCTTGGGAATCGTCGTGTTGACATGAAGACCCTTGAGCGAATCGCGACCGAGCGCGAGCGGGTCGAATATCCGCTCGTGATCAAAGCGGTGCGCTAGATCGATGTATGAGTCCTGCCCCGTGACAGCGGCAAGATTATACAGCGTCTCGTTCATCCCGCCGTACTCGCGCTCCAGTATCCGTGCCATCTGCTCATCGCCGAGCGGTCCTGTCCACGCCGATGTCCAGCGTGCCATGCCAGTGAGCACGTCGAGCGCCTGCCGATCACCGCTCAGTTCGTAGGTGTCGAGTAGCCCAGCCATGATCTTGTGCAGTGTGTAAAAAGGAGCCCACACCGGCCTGCCAGCGCGAAGCCGATCGAACAGCTCCTCGGGAAAGGCACTCAGATAGCCGGTTCCCAACGCCTTCTGACACTTTGCGAGCTCCGCGACGATTGCAACTCCACGATCTCGTGTTTCCGCGTCCCCCCGACTCGCACCCATCAACGCACACGCGGAGAGATAGTGACCGACGAAATGGCCACGAAGTTCATTGTCGGGAGCTTCCCAGCCGCCGAGTGGCGCTGCGTTCGATGGAATTCCCGCGGTGATCCGGAACATGTGCAACAATCGATCGGGATCGAGCGCCAGCAAATAGCGCCTGTTCACCTCCGTCGCGTCAAGGAATGGACCAGGAAGCAA
Source organism: Gemmatimonadaceae bacterium (assembly GCA_036554185.1). GTDB lineage: Bacteria > Gemmatimonadota > Gemmatimonadetes > Gemmatimonadales > Gemmatimonadaceae > Fen-1247. Next base: position 27,163 of record DATBNQ010000068.1, read on the forward strand.
TCTCACGCTCGCTATGCCGAACGGCTGCGCAACACCGCGGCGCTCGACCGCGGGGATTGAGTCAAGCAGGCTTCGATGCATCGCCAGCAGCTGCCTGGGCATCATTGCAGCAATCCCAGTCACGCCCGTCGCGACCACAAACTCGCGTCTCGAAAGTCTCCTCGTCATTCAGCCCTCCTCCGCCCCGTTCGTGAGTATCCTACCGGCTACCTGAGTGCAGACATCTTGAGAGCTGCATCGCTCAACCCGGGCTGAGCCATGAGCTTCTCGATGTCGGCAATTTCGATCGGAACGAATCCAGACAAATTCACGTAACCGGTCTTCGTGATGAGCAACATGTCCTCGAGGCGGAAGCCCAGATGTTCGTCCTCAATGCGCATCTCGGGCTCGATCGTGAATATCTCGCCTGGCTGTAAGGTGACCGCAGCGTACGGAACGTCATGCACCGACATGCCCACCGTATGTCCAAGGCTACGCACCGGCTTGCTGCGATAGATGTCGATGAACGAGTTTGCAGCGTCTCTGATCCTGGCGTCCGTGAACTTATAGTTTGCCACAATGGTCTCCATCTTTACAACCGCGTCCCTCGCGATGTCGGAAGGAGTCGCGTATGGTCTGATGGATGTCATCAGCGCCTGATACAATCGCAGGTAAATCGTGTACATCTCGCGTTGACGCGGTGTGAACTTGCCATTGGCCGGGAAGATCCGCGTAACATCGGAGGTGTAATAGTCGTAGTCCGGCGCATAATCAAACTGGATAAGATCACCGTCCTCTAGAATGGCGGTATCCTTGTGATAGTGCGTGTAGTAGGTATTCCTGCCCGTGGCGATCAGTGCGAAATAAGCCGGTCCGTACGATCCATACTTCTTGAACGCAAACTCCGCGTCCGCCTGGAGTTCGTACTCGTGCATTCCCGGTCTTGCGTCGCGCATCGCCTCCATGATTCCCAAACCCGCGATGCGAGTCGCCTGGTGAATGACTTCGATTTCCCGAGGACTCTTGATTGCGCGGAGCGAATCCGTGATCGGCTCGAGCGCCTTGATCTCGCTGGACGGCGCCACCGCCTTCATCTTCTCGCGGAAAGACTCCTCTCGTGACTCACGCCCATCCCACGGATCGCTTTTCGTCGCACGCGCCAGTGCTACGGGATCGCTCGGCGAGGACTTCCCAGGACCTCCGCCCTGAACGGTGTGAATATCGTACGGCCATCCTTTCCGATGTCGGCGAGTGCGGCCCCGAAATCCGTGCGTGGAACCACCGCCTCGATGCCCGTATCCTTCTCCGCCGAATCGCCGGGAATGAGTGATGGACCGAACATCGACTTCTCGCGTCGGTCATTGGTCGGGCTGAGGAAGAGCGTCGACCGCCTGGTGCGACCATCGATGATCAGGATGGCGCGCGGCTCGATCACACCTGTCAGATAGTAGAAATCGTTACTCTGCCTGAGAGGCTGCTCGCCAGGTCGCTCGGTGGTTCCCTGAATTATCGCTGCGCCGTCGCCGATCGATTTCATGACCGCTGCTCGACGCGCTCTGAATTCCGTTGCCGAAAAAACGCGACCGATCACGGGTTGGGCCGTCGCGACCCACGGGAGACACAACGTTGCACCGGTGAGGGCAGTGAGCGACCTGCGGGCCCAACGTTGCCGCCTTTCCGTTCTAGTCCAAGCAGTCATGCGTTCCATGTATGGTTGCTCCTCAAGTCCTGGCGCTGGTCCGGCATGACTGACCGGCGGCTATTCGATTCATCGGGTCTTACCATTTCTCGTATACTGTATACAATACGGTTAAATACGGAGGGCCGGAAGGGGCTGTTCTGGGGGATCCTCTCCTGAATCATCCCGGGCAGTAATCCGGGTCAGGGGAGTGGAATATTGGACACCATATACATCTGGCGCTGCCGCGCCTGGAGGACGTCATGAATGGCTCTGCACTTTACTCGCATCTGCGCAACGCAATCGTATCTGCGTCGATGCTCGCCCTCGTGACCGGGGTGCTCATCGCTGGCTCCGGATCCGGCGCAGAGGCTCAGGGCATCGCGCAGGATTATCTGGCCGGCCTTCAGTGGCGCTCCATCGGACCGTACCGCTCCGGCTACACCGCAGCCGTCGCCGGAATCCCGGGTGACCCAACCACCTATTATGTCGCCACCCCTGAAGCGGGAGTGTGGAAGACGTCGAGCGGCGGGACCGTCTGGGAACCCGTGTTCGACGACACACACATAGCTTCAGTCGGCGCGATCGCTGCGGCGCCGTCCAGCCCCAACATCGTGTACGCCGGAACCGGTGATGCATCCGGTTGGTCATTCTCGCCGGGAAAAGGTGTCTACAAGACGACCGACGCGGGAAAGACGTGGACCAACATGGGTCTCGAGGACACGCGATACATCGACGCGATAATCGTCGACCCGACGAATCCGGACGTTGTGCTCGTGGGATCGTTTGGCGCGCCCCAATCCGGCGGTCCCGCAAACAGTGCCCGAGGCGTCTATCGCACGACCGACGGAGGCACTTCGTGGAAGAAGGTCCTCTACGTCGACGCGTACACGGGCGTGAAGGACATGACGTTCGACTTTGACGATCCTTCCATCGTTTACGCGTCGTTCCAGCGGGCGACCAACGGAGTGTCGCCAGCTGAACTCGCTCGGCTCTCACCGATCGGCACCGGCATTTACAAGTCGACCGACAAGGGTGTGACGTGGACGCGGCTCGCCGGCACCGGGCTCCCCGCGGGACAGTCCGGCTTCGAGCTCGCCGTCGCCTCGGGTACGCATGGGCAGCGCGTTTATGCGGAGGCTCGCGGTGCCGGACGCGACGCCGGAGGGATCTATCGCTCCGACGACGGCGGAGCAACATGGACACTCGGCACCAAGGAGATCGGAAGCGCGGGTGGCAGTATCTACGTCGATCCAAAGAATCCTGACGTGGTGTATCTCATGGGAACGTCGGTGTACCGATCGATCGACGGTGGCCACACCTTTGAGTCCTATAAAGGTGGCCCAGGCGGTGACGACGAACGCCACATGTGGATCGATCCTACTAATCCTGCGCGGATGATCATAGGCGCCGATCAGGGACCGACAATCAGCGTCGATGGCGGAAGAACCTGGACGCCATGGTTCAACCTTCCAAACGCACAGTTCTACAACGTCTCAATCGACGGCGATTTTCAGTACCGGGTTTGCGGGTCGCAACAGGACAGCGGGACAGCATGTGTCCTGAGTCGGAGCGACTACGGACGGATCCGGGAGAATGACTGGTACGCAGTCGGCGGCTTCGAGCGCGGCGCAATCGTGACTGATCCGCTCAACCCGCGCTGGATCTGGACGCAGGGCTGGTATCACGTCTTGCGGCGCTACGATCGCACGACGGGTCAGGTCGCGGTTCTCTACACTCCGACAGCCGCGGATCACTTCGGCGGCTTGCCGCCTCTGGCCTTCTCACCGCAGGACCCCCATCTGATGTACATGGCGGCGCAGTACCTCATGGCGTCCAATGACAGTGCTCGCACCTGGCGTCACGTGAGCCCCGATCTCACGGTGGGCGCGGCGACATTGCCTACGGACCCGTCGGCGCCGCGCTTCCGGCACTTCGATCCGTTCATACAGACGATATCGGTGTCGGAGGTGAGCAATGGCGAGATCTGGGCAGGAACCAACAACGGCCTCATTCAACTCACGCGAAACGGTGGAGTGAGCTGGAGCAATGTCACGCCCGGCGGACTCCCTCCACGTGCAGGCGTCGCAATACTCGACGCGTCGCACAGTGACGCCGGTGTCGCATACGCCGCCGTCAACGCGCCGGGAGATGTTCATCCGTACATCTACCGCACGCGCGACTTCGGGAAGAGCTGGACAAAGATCGTGAATGGACTCCCCGCTGAAGGAGTCGTCCGCGTCGTTCGCGAAGATCCCGTTTCACCCAACCTGCTTTATGCCGGCACAGTAACAGGCGCCTGGGTATCGTTCGACAGTGGCGATCACTGGCAGTCGCTGCAACTGAACCTTCCAACAACCGTCGTCAGCGATATCGCGATTCACAAGAACGATCTCGCTATTTCCACTTACGGCCGTGGTTTCTGGATAATGGACGACGTTACCCCGTTGCGTCATGCACAGACCGCCGTCGCGGTTGGCTCGGAGCCGCACCTCTACGCACCAGAGGTTACGTATCGCGTGCGTTGGGACAATGACCAGGATACTCCACGCCCGCCGGAGGTACCAGCGGGCGAGAACGCACCGGAAGGCGCGATCATTTATTACCATCTTGACAAGGCGACGTCGGGTCCGATCACGCTATCGATACGTGATTCACAGGGCAACCTGGTTCGCGAATACACCAACGTCGCACCGCCTCCGGCATTGATGCCAAATGTTCCGACTTACTGGTTCGCACCACCTGAAGGTTTGCCGACAACCGCTGGACTTCATCGCGTTCTCTGGGACCTCCGTTATCCGGACCCCAAGGTGTTGCCGTACGGTTACTATGGAAACCTCCTCACATACACCGAGTACACACTTACCTGGCACGCTGTGAAGGGCCACACGCCGCGCGTTCAACCACCCGGTCCAATCGCGATTCCGGGCAAGTACGAAGTTGCGCTGACTGTCGATGGTCACACCTACAAGCAGGAACTGACGCTCGTGAACGATCCTCGAGTCGACGTGACGCAGAACGGACTTGCGGCGCAGCTTCAATCCGAGCAGAGGATGACTGGCGGCATGAGCGCCAGTTACGCCGCCTTCTTTCAGATTGATACCATGCGCGCCGTCATCGCTGCGAACCAGACGCGCATCGCAAATCGGAGCGGCGCGAAGGCCATGCTTGCTGACTTGCGCGCCCTGGACACACAGCTCGCCACACTCGCCGACAGCAGCTTCGGTGTTGTGAATCGGGATCTCACACGACAGCTCGAAGACGCTGACTTCGGAGACCTGCGTCCGACTCCGAACAATCTCAGCACGACGGAAGCGAGCTGCCGAACACTGGATGCGGCGCTCGGAGCGTTTACGCGGCTGCGGACAACGAGCATTCCGCAACTCAACACGGCACTCACGAAGGCAGGATTGACTACGCTCCCGGTGCGGCAATTACCTGCGGGATCCGGGTGCGGCGCCCCGGTTTCAACGACGTCCAGGTGAGTCACTAGTCCGGTCCACCCGGCCAGTGGGACCGTCACAACAAATACGCCGGCAGCTCATTGAGCTGCCGGCGTGTTTGTTGTGACGAATCAGAGCTGTATTACTGGCACGTTGGTGCGTTGGTCGGCTTCGTATCCCAGTAGACGCGCGTCGCGAAGTTATCTGCGCCCTGGCGCGCGATTGCGGCGTTGAGATTGTTGGCGTTGACCGACGCTTCTGTAGTTGAATAGTAGTATCGCCTCGGAATGTACGGGACGATCGTATTCGGGCCCGGGATCACATTACTTGGCTGACACGTGCGGCGCCACTCAGCCCATGCTTGGGCGTCATCCGAGAACAGTGCGATCCATTTCTGGGTCGCGATCTGCTTCAGACCGTCCGTTCCGCCCTTGTAAGCGACGTCCGGGCTTGCAAGGAAGGCAGTGATCGCAGTTGCGTCGGTGACTCCCCACTGCTCCATGGATGCACGGATGGCTGCGTAATAATCCGTCGCCGCTTCGCCCGCCGACAGTCCGCCCAGACCGCGTTCCGCTGCCTCGGCCTTGATGAACAGAAGCTCGGCGTACGTCATGAGATACGAAGGCGTCGACAGGCCGGCCGACGTGCCGAAAGTGCCGTAGGATGTCACGCCGGGATAGAAGATCGTACCCGGGCGTGATGCCTTGCGGTACCAGGCATTTGCCGAATCCTGCGTCAGGGCCGCCGGCATTCCGCCGTAGCCACCCGGGTAGGCGGAAGAGTCGACAACGGGCTGGCCATAAACCTTGATGCGCGGATCGTTCGTCATCAACGACGTCATGGTGCGAGCGAGTCGCGCGTCGTCACGCTGCTTGAGGTTATCGGCGAACGGATTGTCATTCACGCCGTCGCCGGGCCACACCAGCTTCGCATTGTCAGCGTTGGACTGAAAGACCCCTCCTGCGTCGCTGAACGCCGCCGCCAACTGCGCGTTGGCTGTTGCAGGATCGACGTTGATCAACCGAAGCGCATAGCGTGCACGCAACGAGTTGTCGAAACGACGCCACTTCGAGAGCACACCACCATATATCGGGTCCGACGCCCCAAGGCCCGGCGCACCCGGGGCCTGATTCGCCATCGCATCCGCCGCATCCTTGAGCGTGGTGAAGAATCCGGCGTAAATATCCTTCTGCGCATCGTACTTCGGGGTGACGATCCCGGAATCAGCTCTTATCGCTTCTGAATAAGGAACATCGCCCCACTGATCGGTGAGATAACTGAAGTCCCACGTCTGGAGCACCATCGCTGGTCCGTAGACACCAGCGTCACCCGCCACCTTCCCCTTTGAGATGACCTGCCTCAGATCGGGCAGATCGTTCGTATACGGCGCGTTGAAATTCCCTGACGTACCGTCCGCCTGAAGACTGATGTAGGAATCCGCCGTCGGGTAAGTCGTATTTGCCAGTTGCTGCGTGATGATTGCCGCGCCGCCAAAACCAATCCATCGACGCACGGATGCCGCGGTTGCACTGGTGAAGAGCGCACCAGCGGGCGCACTCGTCGGACTGTTGGGATTTCGATTGGCGGTCGTAATGTTGTCAGTGTTACACGCCACTGCGCCGGCCACGAGCGCAAGTCCCGTAAGGCCGCGAAGCCAAGTCTTGTTCATTGATCTCTCCTCGGTATGCGGTGGCGGATTATGGGGTGACCTGCACGGTGATTCCGATGCTGCGATTTGTCGGCATGGGCGCAAACTCCAATCCCTGGGCATTTCCAGTGTTGTATGTGAACTCAGGGTCGATGTTCGGGACATTCGAGTGTGTCCACAGGTTGCGACCCACCAGCGCTACGTTGAGCGCCTGAGCATTGAGACGTTGTGCAAAGCGCGACGGAAGGTCGTAGCCTACGCGCATTTCACGGAGCTTGACGTAGCTGTCATCGTACGTATACGCCTGATTGATCAGCCAAAGCGACTGGAAATACTGCTCCGATGTGACGTTGATCGTGTTGGGCTGCTTCGTCGTTCGATCGATGCCTTTCACGACGATCCCGGGCTTGTTCCAGTCTACCTCCCGACCCTTGAGCGTGTTCGCGCACATGCCGCTCTGATCGCACATCATGTTCGTATTGCTGAAGAACTTTCCGCCCTCATGAAAGCTGAGGAGAAAGCTCGCGGTGACGCGGCCGAATTTGAATTCGTTGTTCCAGCCGCCGACCCAGTCAGGGTTTACGTTGCCGAGCACGGCCTGCGGTCCACGAATCGGCATGCCGTTCTGCGTGAGCAGATTGCCGCTCGCATCACGCAGGAACGTGTAACCCGTGAGCTCACCATACGGATGCCCGACCGTCGCGGTGACGGAGGCGCTGCGCTGAGTTCCGAGAACTACCGTCGTAAGGCCTGGAGTGAGCGACACTACCCTGCTCTTGTTCCTGGCGTAGTTGAAAGTGCTCGTCCAGTTGAGACCGGCATCCGACTTCAACAGATTCGCGCCAAGCGTGGCTTCGAATCCCTTGTTCGCTATCTGGCCCGCGTTGATCGCCTGCGTCGAGTATCCAGACGTCGGCGGGATCACCAGGTTGAGAATTTGATTCTTGGTCTCCTTGTCGTAGTAGCTCGCATCGAGAGTCACGCGGCTGTCGAAGAAGGCCAGCTCCGCGCCGAGTTCGGCGCTGGTCGTCTGCTCCGGCTTGAGATTCGCGTTCGCCAGGTTATCGGACAACGAGAACTGCGGCAGCGAGCCGAACTTCGTGGACGAACCCTGGAACACGGTTTGAAGCTGGTATGGCGATGCATCGCTACCAACCCGGGCAAAGGCACCGCGAAGCTTGGCGTACGACAGCACCTTGGACTTGAGCGACGGCATCGCATTCGTCAGAACCATCGACGTGTTGACGCCTGGGTAGAAATAGGAGTTCGACCCGATCGGGAGCGTCGACGACCAATCGGTGCGACCTGTTGCTTCGACGGTCCACCAGTTGTTCCACGTGACCGCGCCGGATTCGTAGATACTGTTGACTCTGCGGTCGGATTCGAACTGCTGCAGCGTCGGCGTGATCGCAGCGTTCGACACATTGTAGATACCAGGAACCGAAATTCCCGGAGTGGAGACGTTGGAGCTGCCGAATGTGTTGCGACGGAGCGTCCCGCCAAGCAGTCCGTTGAACGTCAGCTTGTCCGTCAGCGACTTGTTGGCGTTGAAGAGCAGATCGACGTTGCTCTCCGTGTTGTTCTGGTTTGCCCTCGAGAATGCGCCCGCATAATTCGGATCCGAGTACTGAATGTTACCGGCTGCAAAATCCCGATTGATGTTCCAGTTGTAATAGTCCTGGCCGGCGCGAAGCGTCGCCGAGAGCCAGCTGGAGATCGTGTAGGTGCCACTCGCGCTTCCGATCAATCTGTTGCGAATGTCGTACTCTGGATTGTAGTTCTGCAGCCAGTACGGATTGTTGTGGAAGTTGGTATTCCAGTTGTAGAGATTGCCGTTCGCGTCGTACTGCTGCGCCTTGAGCTCGTTCATGTCGACCTGGCGCCCGAACCAGATGAACTGTTCGAGTATGCCGGTGTTGTATCCCTGCCCCGGTCGATTATGTGCCGTTCCTTGTACGTACTGGACCGATCCGGACGTACTGAACTTGCTTCCGAGCCTGAAGTTCCCCGCCAGTGCGCTTGTCAGAGTGCGGAACGTGTTGTTCGGTATGACCCCCTGAACCTCGGAATTCCCGATCGAGAGGCGCCCGTTTGCGTTGTCCGTACCACCGGACACAGCGAAAGTATTGGCGAAGTTGTGCCCCGTCTGAAAGAAGCTGTCCGCGTTGTCCGGATGAGGGATGAATGGCGTGGGCTGCCGAATCCCGTTCACCACAGGGCTGTCAAACTGCGGAATGAGCTGCCCATTCATGCGCGGACCGTAGCTCTGGTCGTAACCGTCGTTTACTCCGCCACCCTTGCCATCCACATACGCAAAGTTTCCGCCCGAACCCTGACCGTAAAGATTCTGCCAGTCCATGTACTTGGACGGGGTATCCCACGTGTACGTCGAGGTGAGCGCGGTACGCAGCTTTGCGCCGCTATTTGCCCCGTGCTTGGTTGTGATGACGATGACGCCGTTCGCGGCGCGCGATCCATAAAGCGCCGCTGCATTGGGGCCCTTGAGCACTGATACCGACGCAATGTCTTCGGGGTTGATGTCGTTGATCACGCTACCGAGGTCGATACCCGCGGATGAAGCGTTGGATAACGAGCCCACATTGAATGAACCACCGCGGTCGTCGCTCGAAACCGGAACTCCATCGACGACGAACAACGGGTTGTTATCGCCGTTGATCGAGTTGGATCCGCGAATGGTGATCTTGGTCGAGGCGCCGGGCGTTCCGGATCCTGTCACCGTCATCCCGGACACTTTGCCCGCCAGCTGATCGACGAAGTTCTGCGCGTGGGCGTTGTTGAGATCCTTGGCCGAAATTTCCTGCTGGGCCGTGCCGAGCTGGCTCTTCTCGCGCTGCACGCCGAGTGCGGTGGTGACGACGCCCTCGAGCCTGTTGATGAGTGCGGCGAGCGTGAAGTCAGCGGTTGTGGTGGCGCCTGTCTGTGGTGTGACGGCGAGACTTTTGGAACCATAGCCGATTCGCCGAACGACGACGGTGATCGGCCCGCCAGTAAGTCGGGCTGCGGGAATGGCGAACGAGTATCGTCCGGCTTCGTCGGTGAATCCGCCGACATTCAGAGCGGGGACCGAGACCGTAGCTGCCGGAATCGCCTCACCTGTTTCGGCCGTGACTCGGCCTGAAATGGTGGCCGATTGCGCCTGGGAGAGCGCTGGCAGTGCGAACATCGATCCGGCGAGCGTGGCAACAGCAACTAGCAATCGCTTCATGAGTCCTCCAGATGGGGGCAGAGGGGACGTACACATCGTGGGCTTCCAGACACAACAACGACGGTTGGCTCGCCATTAGCGAGCCCGTTCAGTCAGGCTCCTTCCTCTTTGTCCCTGGATCGCCAGGGAGGGATGCGCGGATGTCCACGCTTGCACCGGACGCCCGCGGCGGCCTGATCGGCGATTTTTTGGATACAATATCCGTTTAGTACGGATATAATATCCGGCAACAAAACCGCAAGAGCAAACATGCGATGCGCGGCGCATGCCGTCACCTCTCACCCGCTCGGACCCCCACCCGTTTCCAGAACCCTGGCCTGCCATGTGCGAGGTGGGAGTGATGACCTCACGTCCCGCTTGCGCGAAGGTTCCCAACCAGACTATGCCCAATCATCCACCAGTGCCGCCAGCCTCAGCGGCGATCCCCAATACGGTACCTCCGCCTGATCCAGATCGACAGCCATACGCGTGGCCAAAATCGAATCACCTGCCGGCAGGCCCGGACGCGGAGGATGCAGCCGCGGTCGTCGCCGCATTTGGAGCTGTGCTCGAGTCGTCCGGAATGTCCGAAGCATTGGCACTCCTCAATTGTCGCACTCGATACCGGTTTACAGGGTTCTACCGCGTAGACCCGCCCGTTCTCCGGAACCTCTATCTATTCGACCGGGAGAATCCTTCCCTCGCGCTCAGCGGAGAGGTTACGCAACTAAGCGACACCTACTGCGGAATCGTTGCTGCCGCGCGCGCACCATTCGTTGCGCAGAATGCGACTGATGACGAAAGGCTGTCCGCCCATCCCGCGCGCGACTCCGTCGTATCATACGTTGGTGTTCCCGTGAGAAGCACCGATGGCCGCGTCTTCGGCACACTGTGTCACTTTGACCTGCGTCCTCGAATACTTCCACAGAACGAGCTGGCTGTGCTCAATGCCAGTTCGCAGTGCGTCTCTGACTGGCTCACAACGAACGCTCCCTTCGCGCCATAGGGCGCGTACCGTCTGGACAGCCGGGTTCAGGGCGCGAGCCGACTCATCGCTTCCATGTTGGAGCTGACGATAAAGCCGAATATCTGGCGAGCAGAACTGGTCGATATCGTGCGCGCCGCCGGAAGAATGCGCCCCGGGATTCGAACCCCACCAAGGCTGGCGCGCGCGCTCTGCGTGATGTACGTGGGCGCTGCCGCTGGTATGGATGATATGTCGTCGCGGCCGAGTACCACAATATTGAGGTTCTCGACTCCCGCCACGTTGGCGAAGAATGCACGAATCATGTCGCCGAACTCGACAGTCGCAACTACTACGTAGACAGGTCTGCGCAGCAGCATCGCCCACTCGCCAGCTACAAGATCGGGGCGAACGTCGATCACCTGCACTGGTTTTTTCAGATCTGCGCCGAATGCGCGCATTCGCTCCGCGTGGGCGGCCGTCGTCACTATGAGATCGGCACGCTTCAGCGGAAGCGGCACTCGCTCACCCGTCAGCTCCGACGCCAGAAGACCCTCGACTTCAAGGCCAAAATCGTCCGCCAGCTCGCGGCATAGGCCCTGGTACTGATCCGAAGTCGACGCGATGACGACAGCACGCAACCGCAGCGTCTCGGTGCACCGACGTAACCATTCAGGCAACTCCGGTGCAGGAATTTCGCGCGCCAGTCCATCCGTCAGGACCTCAACCAGCCACGATTCGGGGACCGGCGGAATCCCATGACTCCCGTGACGATCGGCTACATATACGCCGCCTCGCGGGCGCATATCGATCAATCGTTCATCAGCCAGAATTCGGTAAGCCGCAAGAATGGTTCGATGGTCGATCCCGAACTCCGCCGCCAGATCCCGCCCACTCGGCAACCTGTCGCCAGCGGCAAGCGCTCCGGATTCCAGTCCCCGAAGAACGCGGCTGCGAAGTACGTCGACTATCTCCTCGAGGCGATCTGGCAATCCGCGTTCCTTGGCTGGTTTGGTGATCTCGTCCTGAAGGTAGTTACGCATGCGCGGTGTGGTCAGCCCGGCCCGGGGCAAGGAGAAAAGCACACGACGGGGCTCGGACGGAGACGACCCGTGAAAGGGCCAGAGTTAGGGAGGCCATCCACCGATGCTCCAGGCGCTCCCAGCTCCCGTGCGAGTCTTCGATTCTGCAAATTCTGAATCCATTTCTAGTATCAGATGCGTATTATCTGACATTCTGCCACATGATAACTGGGCAGTTTGGCTCGGAGTCTGCAATGGACTCCGCCGTGGGGATCAACCGGTGTCCCAAGTCTCGCCCGGAACAAGGAGACCGACTGGACTCGGGGGCTCAAGCCAGCGTCGTATTTCGACGACGCATCCCGGTGCGATCGCGTCGGGCGAGACGAGCAGATACCACGGTCACGCGTTTTGTCCGGCACAAGCGCGTGTAGCAACCGGCCGGTCTGGAGAGGCATATGTCCGATAAAGGCAGGACTTTCGTGGTGAACAGCACCGAACAGCTATGGAAGGCGTCTACACGTCGAAGCTTTCTGAAGCTCCTGGGTGTGGGAGGAACGATCGTGCTCGCACCAGCACTGTTTGAGGCGTGCGACAGTTACACGCCCGTCACAGCGCCGGGCAACGGCGGTGGCGGTGGATCCGCATCGCTCGATCTGAGCAGCGACATCGGGATCCTGAACTACGCGTATGCCCTGGAGCAACTGGAGGCGGCGTTCTACACCGCCGTGGTCGCCTCAGCGGCGTTTGGCTCACTGAACGCAGAGCAACAAGAGGTGATGAACGATCTCCGCAACCATGAGGTTATTCACAGGGAGTTCCTCAAGGCAGCACTCGGCGCAAGCGCGATCGGTTCGCTCGCATTCAGTCCGACCGCCGTCGCGTCAACCCTCACGAGCAGTGCCGTGATACTGAAGAACGCGGAGGCCTTCGAGGACCTTGGTGTTTCTGCATACAACGGCGCTGGAAAGTACATCAAGAGTGCCGACTATCTCACGCTGGCGGGAAAGATCGTCTCGGTCGAAGCGCGCCACGCTGCCGCAATTCGTGACATCCGTGACAGCCTCGGCATCACCGGCGGCACTGCAGCAGGTACAAGGTTCGCTGGAGACGATGTCGTCGCCGCGAGCGGAGCCACCGCGGGACTGGACGTAAAGCTCGAGCCAGGCAGCGTGTTGTCGCGCGTCGGAAGTACTGGACTTCTGACGACAATGGTCAGTATCAGCGCTTCGCCATCCGGCACCGCTACACCCGACGCCGGCCCACCGTCGCCGACGCCATGACACGCCACCACACACAAATCAATCCAACGCGGCTCACCGGAGACAAGAGATAAAATGGACCACAACCAAACGATATTGGGGAGCATCGAGCCCGATATCACTCAACGCCTCGTGTCACGTCGCGAGGCAATTCTGAAGGGCGCTGCGGTCGGATCGTCAGTTGCGGCGGGACTCGCGATGATGTCCGCGCCCATCGCCTTTGCCGCTCTCAGTCGCGAAGCATTCGGCCAGGGTACGCCGATGAGCGTCCAGGCCGTGATCGACTTCGCGCTCAAGCTGGAGATCTTTGAGAACGAGTTTTACAAGGCAGTTCTCGGGATCAGCGCGGTTGCCGCCCAGAACGCTGCCTTTGCAGCGGTACGTGCAATGGTGCCCGCAGCAGCGCTTCCCGCGATTCAGCAGATTCAGAAGCACGAGACCGAGCACGTGGCGTTCCTTATGGCCAACGGTGCCGTCAACTCGCTCAACCTGACGGCCTCAAGCTTTGATTTCACCGGCGGACGCGGGTCCGGGACAGGACCGTTCCTGCAGGCAACTGCGGATGTCAGCTTTCTGCTCCTCACGGCGCAAGGCGCTGAGGATACTGGTGTGCGCGCATACAAGGGTCAGGCGCCCAATCTTCAGAGCAATCCTGGCGTACTCGAAGCGGCACTGCGCATCCATTCGGTCGAAGCTCGGCATGCGTCCAAGATTCGCCGCCTTCGCCGCATCTACACCGCCGCCACGAAGGTCAAGTACAGCGGCACCATCACGGGCGGCGGTGCAACTGCTGCGGGGGCAGATAATGTTTCCAACCCGGCAGCGGGAGCCGTAACGGCACTCGGTATGATCTACGCCGGCGAGGATAACGTGACGCAGGGCGGCGTGAACGTCACGACGCTGCCGAATCTCCCTTCCGGAATTGACGTGACAGCGGCAGCGACAGAGGCTTTCGATGAGCCCTTGTCGGCGAGCGCCGTCGTGGCGATCGTCCAGCCTTTTTTCATTCCGTCGCTTTCATGAGTCGTAATGCTGGGATGAAGACTCGCGTCTTCATCCCAGCATATTTTTCGCCGTACCGCACAGTTCTCCATGATGGTGTTGGGATGCCCGATCAGGGCGACTGCGGCGACACCGGCTTATTCACGTCCCGAGTGTTCACGTAAAAATTCTCGTCCACGTGGAACGTCTCCGGCGACTTGAGATGCAGCGTCGCCGTCTTCCATGTCCCAGTCGGACGAATGAAGCTCATCGCCCCGTCGGTGAGCGACACCTTCACAGGCATGGCAAAACCAGGAACAACGTTGGACCAGCGATAGCTGAGTTCCGTGCCGTTGATCCGGTACTCCAGCGTTGGGATCATGGTTGTGGTCAGATACTCGTCGAAGACCTTGCTCAGATCGATACCGGCATGAGCGCTGATGTATCCCTCGAGCTGTTTCCCGCTGACCACCTGATGACGGAAAGTCTTCTGAAGCCCGCGCAAGATGCCACGCCATTTCTCGTCGTTGTTGACGATCTGGCGGATGGTGTGAAGCATGTTGCCGCCCTTGTAGTACATGTCGCCGGAGCCTTCGTTGTTCACGTTGAAGTGGCCCACGATCGGCTTGTCGTTGCGGATCAGCTTGCGCGTTCCGATCACGTACGCAGCGCCAGCAGCCTTTCCATCCTGGCACTCCGTGTACAGGTTCTCGGCGTAGTTCGCGAAGCTCTCATGAATCCACATGTCGGCGTGGTCCTTCGCCGTCAGACTGTTTCCCCACCACTCGTGCGCGCTCTCGTGCACAATGATGAAATCCCACTTGAGGCCCCAACCCGTCTTTGAAAGGTCGCGGCCCAGGTACCCATTCTCATAGTGATTGCCGTAGGCGACCGCGCTCTGATGCTCCATTCCGAGGTGTGGCGTCTCGACGAGCTTGTATCCATCGCGATACCACGGATAGGGACCGAACCAGTGCTCGAAGCATGCAAGCATCGGCCGTGCCTGCACAAACTGCGATTTCGCCTTCTCCAGATTGTACTTGAGAGGGTAGAAGTCGAGTGTAAGCGGACCGCTCTCTCCACTGTAGGTCTCGCTGAAGTGAGCGTAGACGGCGGCGTTGACCGCAACATCGTAGTTGTTGATCGGATTCCTGACAAACCACTCGTACGTTGTGGTGCTGTCCGGGTTCTGCGTCACCTTTCGCAACCGTCCGTTCGACACGTCCATCAGCGACGATGGAACTGTGATCGCGATACGCTGGCTGTCGGGCTCGTCGGCCTCGAGATCCTTGTTCGGCCAGTATGCACTCGCGCCAAGTCCCTCCACGGCGGTTGCGATCCACTGGTTTCCAGCCGTGTCGCGCGCCCATACAAAGCCTCCATCCCACGGCGCGCGCTTTGCAACTCGCGGCTTGCCGTGATAATAGACGGTCACTGTCCTCGAACTTCCGACTGTCTGCGGAGCCGTGGGCCTGGTGAAGAACGCGTTGCCATCTCGACGATACGTCAGCCTCCTTCCGTCCTGCACCATGCTGTCGACTTCCAGCGGTACCTGAAGATCGATCTGCATTTCACGCGGTGCTCGGAGCACGCGGTACGTGATGCCGTTGTGTCCGGTAACGCTGCTGTCGGACGGATCAACCTTCACGTGCAGATCGTAGAACGTCGCGTCCCACCATGCCCGCTCTGGTGTATTGCTTCCGCGAAGCGTGTCCGCGTGGGTGAAGTGCGCGCTGGTATCCCGCTGCGCCGAAAGAGAGCCGGCACCAGCGACGGAGAGCACGCTGGCGGTAATCGAGGCGGAAAGAAATAAAGTGATCTTCATTTTTCTTGAATTTTCGGATGATCGACAGCTGACAGCATCGGCGGGTTCGGTGCTAGGGCAAGGTTGAGGCTGGACCGGCCTGAACCACTCCACAGCCGATTCGCACGCCGGCGTTGCCTGCCGGATCACTCACGTTGTCGTCCTTTGTCGCATGGATCACAAGCGCGGCGCCGTCAGCGTCGAACAGGCTCCTTGATCCTGGCGTGAGCGACACCGTGCTCGTGATCGCGGTGTACGATGCATTTCCAGCGGAGTCGACCACCATGTTCGGTAGATCACCAGCATGCGGTCCTGATGGATTAGCAAGGCCATGATGCCTGGTCGTATCGGGATTGAAGTGGCCGCCGGCCGACGCAAATGTCGGCGCCGCGCAATTCCCCACCGCATGGAAGTGAACGCCATGCTCCCCAGGTGTCAGACCCGCTGCATGTATCTCGACGTGCACACTTCCGGTGCTGTCCTGAGTAAGCGTCGCCGTTGCGATCTGCTTCCCGGCCGAATCATTCACCACGGCGTGCGCAGTGGTGGTGACAGTCGTGTTGGTTGCGGCCGACGGCCTGGATTGCTGCGAGCAGGCGGCCAGCAGCGCAAACGGTGCAACGACGATGAGCTGTTTCGCGATGTACATCGATGAATACTCCGGATGGTCTGGTAAGTATCTGATCACGGATCGATCCCGAATGAATCGCCCGGCGCGGCTGGTATCCGTCACCTGAATGACTGCGGGTCCGGAAGTATGGTGCGCACTACCGGCACCGGCGCAGCGGCACATACCGCGATGAGCTCTGGAAAGGCGGCGTGAAATGATCGCAAGCGCATGCGAGATGGGCGTTGGCGTTGGGGAGTTGAGACGACCGCTCGGTAACCGGCGTCGCGTCCACCCAACATACGCCGCAATGTGCGCGTTCGCTGGTTGGCGGTTGAGGAAAACAAGAGAGGCCAGATCGCATTGCGACCTGGCCTCTCTCTCGAAAAGTGGCTCGACTACTAGCCGATCTTCGTTACGTTCTCGGCCGCGGGGCCTTTCTGACCCTGCACGATCTCGAACTCGACGCGCTCGCCTTCGGCGAGAGTCTTGAAGCCCGACCCACCAATCGCGGAATGATGAACGAAGCAATCCTTCGTACCATTCTCAGGCGTGATGAATCCAAAGCCCTTCGCGTCGTTGAACCACTTTACAGTACCGGTCGTACGCATTCGTTTTCCTTTTCTTGTTTTGGTCGGGATGGGTATGCCGTACGACCATGAGTAGTGTTCGTGATCTTCGCCCTCACGAGGGGGATCCTTGCCCGGATCAGACTTTCATCTGATTGCAACGCCGGGCAACAAAAAGGAGCCTGCAATACCAGGCTCCAAGATGTATGGGAACTTGTCGTACACGAATGCACGCGTCGCACTTAACAATTTATGGGCGGTTCGGAAATGCGCAACCCCCCAAAATGAGCCGTCGGAGGAGAGCCCGACCTGCGGACTCCGCGCTCTCCCCCGACCGGCTCAAAATCACCGCCTGTACATACGTTCCCTAAAGTCGCAGGCTACGGATTGCCATCGTCGTTTTCCTCATTACTGAAGAAACCGCCGTTGGTATCGTCGTCCAGGCCCGGCATCCGCTGAACGTGCACGGTCTGACGCTCCACGTGAGTGCCAACGGTCATCGTTACCAGGTAATCGCCGGTGCCAGCCAGGGCCGGAGCGCCCCTGCCACCGCCACCGCCACCACGGCCGAACGACGGATAGCTGCTACCCGGAATCCGGACGAGTTGGAACATCTCGCGCATCAGTGTCGGATCCACCGGGGCTTCGGCACCGCCGGCCCGGCCGGCGCCACCACCGCGACGACCGGCCGCGCCGGTGTCTGCCGCCGCCCCGCGGCCCGCTCCGGCCGCACGAGGAAGCGGGGATTCACCCGGACGCTCCACGAACTCACCGGTTGCCTGAGGCCGTCCAAATCCGCCGCGGCCACCACCGGGGGAAAGCATCTGCTCCTTGATGCGAGCAAGCGACGCTGCGCTGCCGCCAGCCTTCGTCATGGAATCGATTACAAAGTCGATGCGCGCAACGTAGCGCACGCTATCACGCCGCTGGGCCGGTGATATTGGCGTCGGCGCCGAGCGAGTCCGGAAGTCCCAGTACACGCGGTTGATCGCGGTTCGCGACGGGCGCGCCCCATCAACGATGGCAAGGGTATCGCCACCGGCACTCGTAACAGTGAACTTGACCGAATCGCGCGTGCCAGGTGCGAGGCGATACGCGAACTCTGCGCCGTATGGAACGCTGGTTCCTTCAAAGAGCTTGTGTCCCGTCTCCTGTCCTTCGACTGGCGACTCGCCATACTCGAACGCAGTCGACGGGGCGAAGAAATGAGTACCCGTGCCGCGTGCTACCGCGTCCTTCATCTGCTCGAGCGGAGCGATGTCGACGATCCAGATGCTGCGTCCGTGAGTGCCGGCAATCAGCTCGTGATCCCGAGGCTGAATCTTGAGATCGTATACTGGTACAGTTGGCATTCCAGTCATGAACCGCTGCCAGTGAGCACCGCGGTCGAGCGACACATACGCTGCAACGTCGGTTCCGAGGAACAGCAGATCGCGGTTCACCGGATCCTCTCGAATCACGCGCACCCAGTTCGGTGCGTCAGTCGGAATGTTGTTCGCGATCGAGCGGAACGTCTTGCCGTAGTCAGTAGTCACGTAGACGTACGGAGTGAAGTCGTTGCGCTCGTGATTGTCGAACGTTACGTAGAAAGTCGCCGAATCGAACGCAGATGGTTCGATGCGGCTGACATCCGTTCCCTTTGGAACGCCGGCGAAGCGACCCGTCAGATTTTCCCAGGTTGCGCCGTCATTCCGCGTCAACCAGACATTTCCATCATCGGTGCCGGCATACAGAAGTCCTGCACGGATTGGTGACTCCGAAAGTGACGTGATCGTGCCGTAGGTCTCGGCGCCCGTCGCGTCAACGGTGATGCCGCCCGTTGTTACAGTGCTGATCCTGATCTTGGCAGTGTCCTTGGTGGACAGGTCTGGCGAGATCGGGAACATGTGGTCGCCGCGGTCGAGCGATTTGAGAACACGATTGCCACCCATGTATATCGTCGACGACGCGTGCGGCGATATGAAGTACGGACTCTCCCAATTGAAGCGCATGTCGTTTTCGATCGAGTCCTCGCGCTGCTGACTGCGCAATTCGGCGAGCCTGCGCTTCATCGCCGGCGTTTCAGGACTGGTGGTGTCACCGCGCGTAACGACGAGCGAATCCTCAAATTCGAGGTAGTGATCCCGATAGGATGGCTTGCGAATCTGACTGCGCGCACCCGTTGCGAAATTCAGACGACCGACACCGCCGCCCTGGGACTCGGCGTAGATCGTGTTGGGGTCTGTCGGATCCTGTGCCGTATAGAAACCGTCGCCGCCCCCGACGACGAACCACATCGCGTTCGTGATCGATCCCTGCTTGCGACGGCTCGGACCGCACCATGAGCCGTTGTCCTGGAGACCACCGCACACACGGTACGGAACAGCCATGTCGTAACTCACCGCGTAGAACTGCGCGATCGGCAGGGTGTTGATGAAGTCGTAATTGCCGCCCCGATCCCACGTCTGCGATATCCCGCCGTCGTCACCGACCACGAAGTGAGCACCGTCGTTTGGATCGATCCACATGGCATGGTGATCGACGTGGATGCCCTGCGTGGCGTTGCGAACTGTCTTGCCGCCGTCGTCCGAAAAATTGACGGGCGTCGACGACCAGTACACGCGATCGGGATTCTGGGGATCGACGCGCACCTGTGAGTAATAGAATGGACGCTCGTCATGATCGTTCATCTTCGTCCAAGTCGCGCCGGCATCGCTGGACCGATAGAGTCCGTTACCGAGCTTCTGCCGCCCCTTCGTGCTAGTGCTCTTGACGGGATTCGGCAGTGAATCGGCCTCCACCAGCGCATACACAACCTTCGGATTGCTGGCGGCAATCGCGATGCCGATGCGCCCCTTCATTGTCGCCGGGAAACCGCCGCCCTTTACTTCCTTCCACGTTGCGCCGGCATCGGTCGTCTTCCACAATCCGCTTCCCGGGCCGCCACTGTTCAGAAAGTACTGGCCGCGAACACGCTCCCAGCTGGATGCGTACAACGTGTTGTGATCGGATGGATCCATCGCGACGTCCACAAATCCAGCCTTGTCGCTGATGAATTTGCTCAGCGTCCAGGTCGCGCCGCCGTCCGTCGTCTTGTAGAGACCGCGCTCCTTGTTCGGGCCCCATGCATGGCCAAGTGCGGCGACGTAGACGATGTTCGCGTCCTTGGGGTCAACAACGATTCGTCCAATCTGCTGCGTCTCGCGAAGGCCGACGTACTTCCAGGTGTGACCACCGTCCGTCGACTTGAATACCCCCGCGCCAGGCGTGATGGAGTTGCGCGAATTCGCCTCGCCCGTACCGACGTATACGATATTCGTGTCGGACGGTGCAATCGCGATGTCACCTATCGAGCTGACCGGCTCGTTCTGGAAGATCGGGTCGAATGTCGTCCCCGCATTTGTCGTCTTCCACAGACCGCCCGCTGCGCCACCGACATAGTATGTCCGGGATGGCGAGCCGATACCGGCTATCGCCGTTACGCGGCCGTCGACGTTCGCCGGTCCGATGTTTCGCCATTTGAAACCGGCCAGTGATGCCGCATCGAGCTCAGACGCCGAAGAAGCCGCCGGTGCCTGCGATTGAGCGGTCAGGGTGGCCGCAAAACCCGCGGCCGAGATTGGGAGAATCCGAAGCCATCGCGATAGATGCATTGTCCTTTCGGGTAGAAGGAATACCGCAGGGCCAAGCGGGCCGGCTGACTGGCCGGTCTGCGTTTCACCCCGTCAGCGAAAGTACGAGACACCGCTCGAATTTGCTGTAAACTCGGGACACTCCGGGTTGTGCCGGGCCCTCCGCAGGGCCGGTCAGACGGACTCGGCAGGCTCGGACGCGCGATCGAGTGTATTTCTCACTGCCAGGGCCAGATCATCCCGAGTGAAGGGCTTCTCTACCAGAGTGATCCCCAGTTCCGAGACGCGGTGCTGGAGCATCATGTCCTCCGTGTATCCCGACATGAACAGCACCCGAAGCCACGGATATACGGGCACCAGACGCTCCACCAGCTCCCTGCCGCTCATCCCGGGCATTACTACATCGGTGAGCAGGAGATCCACACGACACGGCGCCGAAGCGAGCAGCGTTATCGCCTCGTCCCCGTTCGCAGCGTCCAGCACGGTATATCCACGCGATTCGAGAATGCGCCTGGTGAGACGCCGCAGCGGCTCCTCGTCTTCCACAACCAGGACGGTCTCGTAGCCGCGCGCCGAATCCAACGCAACTGATTCGACCGGAGCGGAGGCCATGACGTCGTCGATACGCGGGAATTTCAGGCGGAATTCAGTACCCGAGCCAACCTCGCTTTCGACGACGATATCGCCGCCAGACGCCTTTACGATTCCATATACAGTAGAGAGCCCAAGCCCGGTTCCCTTCCCCTGTTCCTTTGTCGTGAAGAACGGTTCGAAAATCCGCGCACGTGTCTGCTCATCTATTCCAACGCCGGAATCCGCGACGGCAAGCGTGACGCACTCCGTGGCAGCGAGCGACCGATCATCCGGAACACTTCTCTCGAGACCGGTGCACAGGCGCACGGTCCCTCCTCCCGGCATGGCATCGCGCGCGTTGACAACGAGATTTACCACGACCTGTTCGAGTTGGCCGCGGTCCAGCTTTACCATCCCGATGTCGTCAGCGTACTCGGTAGTCAACAGGGTGTCTTCGCCGATGAGTCGGCGAAGCATTGTTTCCATCTCCCGCACGACCGCATTCAGGTCGAGCATTTGCGGTTGCACCAATTGCCGCCTGCTGAATGCGAGCAACTGGCGAGTGAGCGTCGCAGCGCGGTTCGTTGCAGCCTTGATCTCCTTCACGTCGGCCGAAAGAGAAGTGGACTGATCGCGAAGATCGTGCAGCAGGAAATCGCTCGAAGCCCCGATTACCGTGAGAAGATTGTTGAAATCGTGCGCGATTCCGCCTGCGAGCCGTCCGACCGCTTCCATCTTCTGCGCCTGTCGAAACTCCTCCTCGAACTGGCGCTGGCGGGTTACGTCCCGAAGCACGGCAGTGAAGAGACCCTCCTTCCCGGTTCGCGCGTACGCCATGGAAACCTCTACGGGTACCTCCTCACCATCAGGCTGCGTGATGAGCGTGTCCCAGACTTCGGGACTCGCAGCTCCTATATGAGCGGAACGGCGCGCCGACACCATGCGTTCCTCGAACGCCGGAACGCTTCGACCGCTGACGACGGTAAGAATGTGCGCGCCCGGGATCATGACATCGTCCAGTCCGAATAGTCGGCGGGCCGCCGCATTGAAGTAGACGATGCGCTCCTCGTCATCGAAGGAAACCACGGCATCTGTTGCAGAGCCAAGGATTCCTGCCAGCCGCGTTTCGCTTCGCTCCGCTTCAACTGTCTGACGCAGCATTTCGCGAGTCGCGTCCTCGAGCTCCCGATTTGTGACGGTCAACTCGTTCGCCTGGAAGCGTAGCTGCAGAGCCTGATTTTCCATTTCCTCCGTCATGCGTCGCTGTGCGCGCACATTACGGGCGTGCATCATGTTGACGAAGAGCGCGAGGAGAACGGCAAGCACGGCGGTGAGCCCGACAATCAGAGTCATTGCCTTTCCCTGCGCGCGCAGTGCGGCGTCCGTACCGACACCCGCACGGTCAAGCGTCGCAGAGATCGACGCCAGCAGTTCATCGATCTTGCCGTCGGACTCGTTGGCTCGCGGCGAGACGAGAGCGTCCCTGCCAGAATTCGCCCCAGCTCCAGCGACATGCGGCATGTTCACAACGCCATCCAGCTCGGCGAGTCGCAGACGGACGAAATAGCCCAGCGAATCGACGCGCGAGTCGGCTCCGGCGTAGGGCGAAGCGAGAACGTGAAGGCTCGCGAGCGAACGAAGCGCGCCATCGGACGCGGCAGCATAGGCGGCGGCATACTGCGCATCGCCGGTGACAACAAGATCCCGCTCAGCCAAGTTGGCGTCACGCATTCGGTTGCCGAGCGTGCGCACCGCACCGAGTACCGTCAAGGCGCGTCGCGAGCGCGCGGTCGCCGACGCCGCCTGATCGAAGCCATGGTATGCGAGCCAACCAATTCCGCACACCATGAGCGCCGAGAGGTATACAGCTACAACGTTCGACCGCAGGGACAATCGGAGCATGAAAGTGATCTTAGCGCTTCACGCACGGTAGTGCTACCGTTTGGCCCATGAGGGTTTGGTTAGACTTAGCCCGCCGCTGCCACAGACTCCTGGACCCCGCCGAACCGTCGATCGCGAGCGTGGAACTCTCGCACGGCTGCGATCAGATCAGCAGGTGTGAACTCCGGCCACATGCGGTCGGTAAAATACAATTCAGCGTAGGCACATTCCCACAACAGGAAATCGCTCAGGCGTTGTTCACCCCCTGTGCGAATCAGCAGATCGACGTCCCGAACCGGACCGGAATGCGTGACCTCGTTCATCAGGCGCACGAAGGCGTCGCGCGTGAGCGGCCTGCCGGCACACTTTTCAGCGGCCATCACCATGCAGTCGCGTGCCGAATAGTCCAGTGCGATCCGCAGATCGAGGCGCCGGCCGTCGCGAGTCGTAGCCTCGGCAGTCTCCGCCGTTCGCCGCAGCTCGGCCGGAATCCTGTCGCGCCGGCCGATTATTCTCATCCGGACGCCGTTCTGAACGCAGCGATCCATTTCTGAAAGCAGGTAGCGGCGAAACAGCCGCATCAGCATGCTGACTTCGCGTGTTGGCCGCTTCCAGTTATCTGCGGAAAATGCGTAGAGGGTGAGGGTGCCGATACCCGCGTCCTCCGCGCTCTCGACGATCGTTCGAACAACACGCGCACCGACCACGTGGCCGGATGTGCGAGGACGTCCGCGCGAGGTCGCCCATCGTCCGTTTCCATCCATGATGATCGCAACGTGGAGCTTGCTGTCGACAATGCTGGCCGTCTCGCAAGCCGGCGATCGGCTGGGCGAATCAGAGCTTATGTGTGAGCGCACCGGTTAGCGATCCCGCGTAGCGCGGATGAGTGCTTCCATATGGTCGAGATATCGCGCGAGCGCTGATCGGCCGGTTTGAGTCAGAGAGTATTGGGTATGCGGCACGCGGCCTTCGAATGTCTTGGTGCAGGTGATGTAATGGGCGTCTTCGAGTTTCCTCGCGTGCACGCTCAGGTTGCCGTCAGTTGTGTTCAGCAGTGTCTTGAGCTCATTGAAGCTCAGCACGTCGTTCACGGCGAGTGCGCTCACGATGCCTAGACGCAACCGCTCATGAATCAGACGATCGAACGCCGCCGGTATCGCGTCTCGTTCACGACCACTGACGGGCGCGAGCGGCGCCGGCGAAATACGGGCCGCCGCGGGCTGCGCGTCCGACTGATTGTTCGCGTGATGATGCGCCTTGGAGTTTGCGCGGTTGGGCTTAGCCACCGTACCTCCGTGCGATCGGAATTCCGAAAGCAATGTGAAAACCTCCGAACGCGATGGCGAGGATCCAGTCATTCCATGCGAGCGGTGTGAAGAGAGCGAGCGCACCGGAGGCAAGGAAGCAGAGTCCCATCACCGGCACGATCTCGACGGAGAATGCGCCGCCGGCTGCGACGGCTGCACCGTAAAGTAGAAGCCAGAGACCAGGTAGCACGGCGGTCATTCCGGCGCGATGAAGCACTATTGTCAGGACGGCGCCGGCGAGCAGGGGCGGCGAGACCGCAAGAACGAACTTGCGACCCGGACCGGATAGCAGCGGAATTCCGGATGCTCGGGCTTTGGCCAGCATCGCCCAGAGTTGTACGACGATTCCCGCGGCCGCGAGCGCGAGCCAGACATCGAGCCAGCGTTCCGTAGTTGGCTGAGCAGCAGCGACGAATGACGCCGCGATTGCAAGGAAGCCAACGATGACCATTCCCCAGCCCGAAACGGCGGTGAATGCGCCGGCATTTTCCATGGTCGAGCGAATGAACGCCAGATTGTCCATCGCCCGCGCATGCAGGGCAGGTGGCTCCTTGGGATGTTCGTCGCGAATGGGAAGGACCTTGGTCATTGGACTGAAGTTTCGTCGCGGGGCGGGCTCATGTCAAGTACTTTTTCCCACAAAGTACCCGCGGAGACAACCGGCTGTGGATGGCTGCCCCACGGCATCCTAGAGCGCCGTGGGGCCCGGGGCAGGGTCGCTCGCCGGAAAGCTCTGCTCGATGGTCCGATCGAGCGCCCGTTCCTCAATCGCTTGCCCGATTGTGGCCACGAGCGTGGCACAGAACGCGGGTATGTCGCCAGGATTCCGGCTGCTCACGAGCTTCTGATCTGCAATCACTGTCCGGTCGACCCAGTCTCCGCCCGCATTTCGAATGTCCGTCTGAAGGCTTGGGTACGACGTGAGCGTCCTGCCACGGACGCAGTCGGCCTCGACCAGCAGCCAGGGGCCGTGACAAATCGCGCCAACCGGCTTGTCGGCGTCCATGAACGACCGGACGAATTCAACCGCGGCCAGATTCATTCGCAACGTGTCCGGATTCTTGAGCCCGCCCGGCAGGACCAGGGCATCGTAATCTCGAACAGAGACGTCGCCCACAAGACGGTCGACCTTGAACTTCCCGGCCTTTTCGCCCTTCGCGATTGATTGAATCTCGCCCGCCTGCAAGGAGATCAGCTCGGCACTGGCGCCAGCCGCGGTAATCGCCGCCCACGGTTGAGCCAGTTCGGACTCATCAACACCGTTGGTCGCGAGAAAGGCGACGCGCCGGCCAGCAAGTATTCCTGGTGCCATCTGTATACCCTCACGATTGTACTGTTCCAGAGAGAATGTATCGAGGTTTGTAACGTCACACATCGTGCCATATTTCGCACATGCCGATTGTCCCCTTGCATGGCCACGAAAACATCCGCCGGCGTCTGCGCCGGATGATTGATGCGAGTTCCCTGCCCGGCTCGGTCCTGCTCGAAGGACCGCGCGGGATCGGCAAGCAGAGACTTGCGCTCTGGCTCGCGCAACTACTCGTTTGCGAACGCGCTGACAAGCCGTGCGGTGCGTGCATGCCTTGCCGGAGCGTGCTCGATTTGCGGCATCCGGACGTGTTCTGGGTCTATCCGCGACCGCGACTAACCGATGCAAACGCCACTTCTCAAGATGTCATCGAGGATCTGGGCGAAGCGAGCCTGGACCGACTCGAGAAGCACGGTCTGTACGCGCGGCCGTCCGGCAGCGAGGCAATCTTTCTGGCGACGACGCTCACCATCGTCGGAAAGGCTGCGATGTCGCCGTCGATGGGCCGTCGGAAAATATTCATTGTTGGAGATGCGGAGCGCATGGTTGCGCAGGAAGGCTCTGATCAGGCTGCAAACGCGTTCCTGAAGTTGCTTGAAGAGCCGCCGGCCGACACCACTATACTGCTCACTTCGAGCGAACCCGGAGCGTTGCTCCCGACTGTACGTTCCCGCGTGATCAGCATCCGATGCGCGCCGCTGGCCGATTCGGACGTGCTCGCATTTGTTCGCGAGCCGGAAGTGAAGTCAGCGCTCGACGACCTTGCGCTTCCGCGGGGCGATGCAGAGCGCGTTGCGCTCGCTCGCGGCGCGCCGGGCGATCTTCTCTCAACGGCGGCGATTTCGGCGGCCCGCGCGTCGGCGCTCAAGCTGCTGGATTCGGCGGCGACACGGGGGCCATCCCGATATGCGACATCTCTCGCGCAGGGATCTTCAGGTGCTCGCGGCGCATTCAGCGACATGCTGGCCGAGCTGAACGTCGTGTTGCGCGAACGTGCAGAATCGGCGATCGCGGCGGGAGATACCGATGGTGCCTACGCGGCGGCAAGGGCAACGATCGCCGTAACCGAGGCGCAGGCACGCTCAGACGGCAATGTCAGTCCGCAATTGACTGCCGCTGTCCTGATGGATGCATTGCAGGGAGTTCCGGCATGAGCGACGTAAGACTCACGCACACAAACGCGGCCGGCGAGGCACACATGGTCGACGTGAGCGCAAAAACACCAAGCCGACGAGAGGCCGTTGCGACCGGGACCATTCGCATGACGCCGGTCGCTCTTGCCGCGGTCCGCGATAACACAATCGCAAAGGGAGACGTACTCGGCATCGCGCGCGTCGCAGGGATCATGGCGGCGAAGCGGACGTCGGAGCTGATTCCGCTGTGCCATCCGGTCGCACTGTCTCAGGTGGAAGTATCACTGGCGATCGACGAATCGCTGCCAGGCGTGCGGGGACAGGCCACTGCGATTGCAACCGGCGCAACCGGCGTGGAGATGGAGGCGATTGTCGCGATGACAATAGCGCTCACGACCATCTACGACATGGCGAAGAGCGCAGACCGATCGATGGTTATCGGTGAGATACGACTATTGCGCAAGAGCGGCGGAAAGTCCGGCGACTACATCGCCGCCGAGACGAGCGGGTGAGTCTGCTACTAGCTCGAGGCGCGCCGCAGCACAGCTCGCACTCGTGCAACAAATCGCGCTGGATCGAGCGGCTTCCGGAGGTAATCGTCCGCGCCCTCGTTCATCAGATTGATTTCAGTCTCTTCGCAATCGGTGCTCGTAAGTACGACGATCGGCAATCCTGACGTCGAAGCGGAGGAACGGAGCTGCCGAAGGACGTCGAGTCCATCCAGCCTGGGCATGTTGAGATCCAGCGTCATGAGCGAAAAACGCGGATCGTGCGCCAGCATGTCGATCGCTGCCTGTCCGTCGGTCGCATGTTCGACGGTAAAGCCGGATGCCTTGAGAACACCGACGGCGAGCTCGCGCGTAACCGGATCATCATCGACCACCAGTATGCGGGGTCGTTCATCCGGTCGCTCCGATGGCACCTCCCCCTCGCCCAGCACCCGTTCGACTTCGGCGAGGGTCGTGTTTCCCATGACTACATGCGCGAGTGCAACCTCACGAATCGGTCGCATCCCACCACGCTCCGCCGCCCGCTGCAGATCTGCCGAGTTCGCGTTTCTGGCGAGCTGTTCCTGGAAGTCCGCGTTGTTGACGAGCACCTCGTCCAGCGGCATCCGACCGAGATAACCGGTTTCTCCGCATTCCTTGCAGCCGACTGCGCGACGCGTCTGCCGCACGCCGAATGCGCGTTCGAGCCTGACCGTGCCCGCATCTCGTTGGTCGGGCTGGTCCATCGAACATGCGCGGCAGAGTTTGCGAATCAATCGTTGACCGACCACGCCGCGAAGCGACGGGGCGAGTGTTGCGCGATCGAGGCCAAGATCGATGAGTCGCTGAACGGCGCCAACTGCGTCATTCGTGTGAAGCGTCGATAGCACCAGGTGACCGGTCGCGGCAGCCTGAAGCGCGATCTTTGCAGTCTCGTCGTCACGAATCTCGCCGATAAAAACGACATCGGGGTCCTGGCGCAGTATCGCGCGCAGGGCAGAAGCGAAGGTTACGTCGCGCTTGGGATCGATCTGAATCTGCGTGACACCGGGAAGCTCGTACTCGACCGGATCTTCCACCGTCATGATGTTTATCGCTTGCGCAGCGAGCTCGCGAACACCGCCGTAGAGCGT
This sequence comes from Gemmatimonadaceae bacterium, assembly GCA_036554185.1. Lineage (GTDB taxonomy): Bacteria > Gemmatimonadota > Gemmatimonadetes > Gemmatimonadales > Gemmatimonadaceae > Fen-1247. Next base: position 55,757 of record DATBNQ010000068.1, read on the forward strand.
CGTTGTTTTTCCAGAGCCGGTTGGACCCGTGACAATTACGATGCCCTCCCTGAATGACAGGAGGTACTTGAGTCGCGCGAGCTCCTGCTGGGCAAGGCCCAGGTCATCGAGCGAGCGCGACGTCTCGGGGTTGAGAATTCGAATTACCGCTTTTTCCGCCTCGCGCGTCGGAACCGTGGAGATGCGCATGTCGAACGTCTTTCCGGCGATGGCAATGCGCGTGCGCCCATCCTGGGGACGCAACCGATCCGCAATGTCGAGCTTGGCGATGACCTTGATTCGCGAAACAACCCGCGTGAGGGCGACGAGCGGTAGTTGCATGTACTGCCGCATCACACCATCGACTCTGAACCGCACAATTCCCTGGTGGCGTCCGGGCTCGAGATGAATGTCACTCGCATTTGCCGCGATCGCCGCGTGCAGAATCATGTTCGTGAGCTGAATTACTGGCGCCGCCTCGGCCTCACTCGCCGCCACCTGATCAACGGCTTCGCTCTCCACGACCTTGACATCGCTGATCCGCGCGTCCATGGAGCGGAGCAGTCCTTCCATCGCCCGCTCGGGCGAATAGTGGGCGTTGATGCAATCCAGAAGCGTCTGGTAGCCGGCGACTTTCTGAACGACCCGACGACCCGACGTGAACTGAACAGCCTGTTCCGCGTTGTAGTCCGTCGGGTCGCTCGTCGCGATGACTATCTCGTTCTGCGTCTCATGGATTGGCAGCACATGATGCTTGCGCGCGAGTTTCTCCGGCACCAGCTTCACCGCCCTTGCCTCTACCTCCTCCAGCGGCGCTACATCGATCCGGAATAAAGTCGCCACCTGAGCGGCAAGCTCCGGCTCCGACACCGCGTAGGCCTCCGTTACACTGCGCCAGGCTTCCTCGAGCGCGGTTGCGACCTGAAGCGAGGGCTTCGAAGTGGCTTGCCAGCCAGCCTTTTCGGCAGCGTTAATGAGCCAATTCATTTGTATCAAGGTAAGCGGCGCGCAGATAAGGAGCGGAGAGCATCAACTGCTAAGGATCGGCATCCCACCGTGAACAGCGCAGGGTGAATCCGCCCCGTCGAACAATCGTCCGAATCGTTGACCGGGCCGGCTCGGAACGGTCTCGTGCCGTGCGTGAAGCAGTGATCAGCCTACCGCAGGAGCGAATAAACCGCGATTACCGCCGAGTTGTAGACCCGGGCGTAGTCGGCGGGCAGCCGCTCGATGCTTTGCATGATCTCGCGCTTGAGATCCCGGACCGCAATCCGGGCTGCTGAGTCGTCGGTCGGGTGGCCCGGCGAGAAGTTGTTCAGCCCGTGCAGGGTATTCCAGAGGTGGCGGACGAGCTCGTTGACCTCTTCGACGCACTCAGTGACCGGAGTGCCGCCCGGATCGGGGAGCTGAGGCAGATCGGCGTCGAGGCCGCCAGTGTCCTTCATGGGAAAAGAGGTTACGTACCCGGGCGCCGTGTCGCAAGGGCGGCAGTAAAGTGCGATTGGAGGATTCTTGGTAATCAAGCCGTAATGAGCGGGGTGGGAATCGAACCCACGACCTGAAGCTTAAAAGGCTCCTGCTCTAACCAACTGAGCTACCCGCCCGGACAAAAGTCCAAGCGAGGCAATTTAAGCGAATTGTCGCAGCGAGCACACACCCGACGCTCGATGGCGGCGTGAACCGCGCGCGATCTCTGAATAATCTCCGCGGCTCAGCGTCGCGCGTCCGTTGGCCTGGTGAAAATGGACTTGGGTATCATGACGTGGACTCCGACGGTTCCGTCCACGAGCTGAGTGATGTCGACGTCGCAGGCGACACTCGTGAGCATGTAAGCGTCGTCCTTGCTCAGGCCGCGGCTCATCAGGAATTCGATCGACTGTCGCACGGCGGTCTTGGTAGCCTGGACCAGATCCCTGTCGGTAGCCATCGCGATCCAGTGCGTCGGAGTTTCACCCCGCGGCCAGGTCAGGTGCATGTCCTTCCGCACGATTACCTGGAACGTCCCGACGAGCGAGGTTTCGAGCGCTGTTATGTCGACCTCACCGTTACCCTGTCCGGCGTGTCCGTCACCGATCTCGAGCAGTGCGCCACGCGTGTGGACAGGGATGTAGAGCGTTGTACCGGCAACGAGTTCCTTGTTATCCAGGTTTCCGGCGTGAATTCCTGGCGGCGCGCTGTTCAGCCTTCCAAATGACGCTGGCGGTGCGACACCAATGCTTCCAAAGAACGGATGAAGCGGGATGTCGATTCCGTCGGCAAAGTGCGCAAGCATCGTGCGCTTGTCGAGCGGGATGATGCGCATCCTGGAATAACCAAAATCTTCCGGGAGAAAACCGCTCTTGCCACCGAACGCGTTGTATGCGTACGGGATCGCGAGGTCGATCTTCTTGATTCTGATTTCGAGAACGTCGCCGGAATCGGCCCCGTTCACGTAGATCGGTCCGGTAAGGATGTGGCCACCGGGCCCCTTGTTGGTGACCTTGTCGTAGATGTCGCGGAGTGATTGTTCCACTTCAGCTGGCGGGACTCCGGCAGCTTCGAGGCGTTTGGGGCTGGAGGTTATGAGCGTTCCGACGACTATCTCGTCGCCCGAATTGATGTGCAGGACCGGTGTGGCGGCTGCATCGTAGTAGCCCCAGGCCACGGTCGTGGGGCTCGGCATGATGGTATGCGTTGCCGAAGCCGACTGCGCAACGAGATTGGCCGACACGCATGCGACGGCACCCAAGGCCAGCACGATTCGCGACATGAGGATTCCCGAGAGGTGATTATCACGGTGCATGTGAGCGTGCTGCAGCGCCGTGACGGTGACGATTATATCACTATTCCGGTCGCGCTGCGCGCGGAGCGGAGGGGACGGCGCGCGCGCCGCGGATCTTCGACCTGACGTTCCGCGCCATCTCACGGATCCTTCCCGGCAACTCGTCGAAGTACGTATAGAATACCGGTGTCACGTACAGCGTGACGAGCTGTGAGAATGCGAGGCCACCGACGACCGCGACTCCGAGCGGTCGTCTGGATTCGGCGCCGGCGCCGGTTCCGAGCGCTATCGGAAGTGTTGCCATGAGAGCGGCCATGGAGGTCATCATGATGGGGCGAAATCGCACGCCTGCCGCTTCAACGATTGCAGCCGCGGGCGTCTTGTGTTCCTTCCGCTCCGCGTCGATGGCGAAGTCGATCATCATGATCGCGTTCTTCTTCACTATTCCCACGAGCAGAATCAGCCCGACGAATCCATAGACGTCGAGAGGCATGTGGAACACGTAAAGCGACAGCAACGCTCCGAATGCGGCAAATGGCAATCCGGTCAAAATTGTAAGCGGGTGAATGAAACTCTCGTAGAGAATGCCGAGCACCATGTAGATCACGAAGATCGCGAGAATCAGCAGGCCGACGAGTCCCTGCTGGCTCTGCTGAAACGCCTGCGCCGTACCGGAGAAGCTGGTGGTTATGTCCGCGGGAAGAGTCGAAGCCGCGGCGGCCTGGATGGCTGCGGTCGCTTCGCCGAGCGCGGAGCCGGGTCGGGTATCGAATGATATGGTGACCGACGGCAGCTGACCCGAGTGATTGATCGCGAGCGGACCAACACTCTGCGTCAGCGTCGCGACCGCGCTGAGCGGAACCAGAGCGCCCGTAGCGGCGGAGCGCACGTACAGCATTCTGAGCGCGGGAATATCCTGCTGGAACTGCGGCAGGAGTTCCATGATTACGAAGTACTCGTTGTTCGGCGTGTAGATGTTCGAGACCTGCCGAGAGCCGTACGCATCGTAGAGCGCCGTCTCGATGTCCTGCGCCGAAACGCCAAGCGCGCCAGCGTGATCGCGGTCGATGTTGACGTTTACCTGCGGGTTTGCAATCTGCAGATCGCTGGTGACGTCCTGAAGCTCCGGAAGACCGCGCATCCGCGCTTCCATCC
>DATBNQ010000106.1:0-10702 GCA_036554185.1 Gemmatimonadaceae bacterium
TTCGCAACCGTGATGCCGCGGTTCCGCGCAAGCACATGCTCCCGCGCATGATCGCTGCGGACGAAGTCGCAGCTGTATTTCCGGATGACGGTGTCGTGATCGTCGATGTTCGCAATGAAGATGAGTGGGCGTCCGGGCACATTCCGAACGCAGTGCTGATTCCACTGCCAAGCTTGCACGCTCGCCTCGGCGAGATTTCTCGAGATCGACCACTGATTGTCCACTGCCAGCGCGGCAGCCGGTCCGCTGCCGCCGCCGCGACGCTCGACGCGTTCGGCTTTGATGACGTGCATGAGCTTGCTGGTGGCTTCTCTGCGTGGGAGGCGGCCGGTCATCCGGTCGCACGGTAAATGACAGGGATCGGCGGGAGCGGACGCGGACGCGGCGGGGGCCGCGCCCGACTCGCTGCCGAGGCCGAGAACGCAACATGGGCCGAACGGCGCGCCGCGCTGCGTCACGTTCCAAAACTGATCGGGATGGTCTGGCACACGCACCGCGGCTACGCGCTCACGATGATGCTGCTTCGAGTCGCGCGCGCATTCGTTCCGGTAGCGACGTTCTGGATCGGAAAGCTCATCATCGACGGAGTGATAGCCGCCCGCGCGGGCAATGGCAGACTGGATCTGCTCTGGCGCTACATCATCATGGAGCTCGCAATCGTATCGGCGGGCGAAATCATGGCGCGCGTGTCGGCACTCGTCGAAAGTCTGCTCAGCGACCTTTTCTCGAACAAGATGAGCGTGCGGTTGATGGAGCATGCCGCAACGCTCGATCTCGCACAATTTGAGAACCCGGACTTCTACGACCATCTCGAGCGAGCGCGCAGGCAGACTGTAGGCCGCATCGCTCTGTTGACCCAGCTGCTTGGAATCGGACAGGACTTCCTCACCCTCCTCACGCTTGCGGGTGCACTGGTAATCAGCAGCCCGTGGCTCCTCGCGTTGCTCGTGATCGCGATCGTTCCGAGCTTCCTCGGCGAGACGCATTACGCGTCGCTCGGATATTCACTGCTGTTTCGATGGACCCCCGAGCGGAGGCAGCTCGACTACCTGCGTTACGTCGGAGCGAGCGACGAAACCGCGAAGGAAGTCCACATGTTCGGGCTCGCCGGATGGCTCACGCGAAAGTATGACGAGCTTTCGCAGCGCTTTTATGACGAGAACAAGAAGCTCTCGATCAGACGCGCGATCGTCAGCACGTTGCTTTCATTCCTGGGCACGCTCGGCTATTACGGCGCGTATGTGATAATTCTACTGAGTGCCGTGCGCGGTCAGATCACAGTTGGAACTCTGACGTTTCTCGCGGCGTCGTTCGGTAGAGGGAGGGACGTTATTCAGAACATTCTGATGGCTGCGAGCGGCGTATACGAACAGGCTCTGTACCTGCGCGATCTGTTCGAGTTCTTTGAGATGAAGCCGACCATATCGGGACGCCTTGATGCTCCGATGGTCCCCGATCCGATCCAGCAGGGGTTCATCTTCGAGAACGTGGGGTTCCAGTATCCGGGAAGTGAGGAGCGCTGGGCGGTGCGGGGACTCAATCTCACGCTAAATCCCGGAGAGCGAATCGCGCTGGTTGGAGAGAACGGTGCGGGAAAGACCACGATCACCAAGCTCCTCGCCAGGCTGTACGATCCCAGCGAAGGACGAATCCTTCTGGATGGGCGTGACCTGCGCGAGTACGATCTTGCATCAGTTCGATCGACAATTGGAGTGATATTCCAGGATTTCGTCCGCTACGACATGCGATTCGACGAGAATATCGGTGTCGGCGAGATCGACGCAGTCGAGCAGGCTCTGGAAGGAATGAACGAACCAGTACCTGCACTGATCGAGACCGCTGCGGAGCAATCTCTGGCTGCTTCGCTACTCCCGCGCTTCAAGGAAGGATACCGGCAGATGCTCGGTAGACGATTCGAGAACGGCGTCGATCTTTCGGGTGGAGAATGGCAGAAGGTGGCACTGGCACGCGCGTATCTCCGCGCCGCCCAGGTTCTGATTCTGGACGAGCCGACTGCGGCGCTCGACGCACGCGCGGAGTATGAAGTGTTCCTTCGCTTCTCGGAACTCGTCGCCGGAAGAATGGCCGTACTGATATCGCACCGCTTCTCGACTGTGCGAATGGCGGATCGTATCGTGGTACTGAACGACGGACAACTGGAGGAAGAGGGCACGCACGAGGAGTTGCTCGCCCATGCCGGCCTCTACAATGAGCTGTTCACGATGCAGGCCGCCGGATACAAATAGCGCCGACGCTCATGACTGCCTGATCACTGCTTCACGATGTCGCCGCCTTTCATCACCATCCGGACTTTGCGAAGAGCGTGAATGTCAGTGGTCGGATCGCCATCGACCGCAACCATGTCGGCGTAAAGACCGGGCTTGATACTCCCGAGTTTGTTGTCCAGATGAAGAACGCGCGCGGAAGTGGACGTTGCCGCCTGAAGCACCTTCACAGGCGTCATTCCGTATTCCACCATCAATTCGAGCTCGCGCGCGTTGTCCCCGTGGGTGTAAACGCCAACGTCACTCCCGCTGATGATGGTCACACCGGCCGCAAGTGCCGCGCGGAAGCTTGCGCGCTTCGCGGTGATCCGCGCTGGCTCGGGGCCGACCCCCTTCTGCCACCCGGCATACTCGGTGATCGCTTCCGTCGCCGTAAGCGTGGGGCAGAGCGCCACGTCGTGCTGCGCCATAAGCTGGAACACTTCCGGCGTCCCGTCATCGCCGTGCTCGATCGTGTTCACTCCCGCAAGTACGGAGCGTCGCATGCCCTCGGGGGTAGTCGAGTGCACGGTGACCATCCGCCCGCTCGAATGCGCGACATCGACTATCGCCTTGAGCTCGGATTCCGTGAACGTCGGCTCCGCTTCGCCATTTGGTCCCCAGCGGTAGTCCGCATAAACCTTGATCCAGTCAGCGCCGTGCTTGATCTGCTCGCGGGTCGCGAGCATTACACCGTCGATGCCGCTCGCCTCCTGTGCACCCTGCGGAACGTCCCAGCGCGGATCAAAGCCCTTGGGACCATAGCTTCCGGTCGCGACGATCGCGCGCGTTACAACAAGCATGCGTGGGCCGGGAATAATCCCCTGCTCGATCGCCTGTTTGAGCCCGACGTCGGCGTCGCCTGCGCCTTCAGTGCCGAGATCGCGAACCAGGGTGAAACCCGCCATGAGCGTGTTGCGCGCACTCACGGTTGCGCGAGCGACACGGAGAGCGAGCGGCTCCTTCAGCACCTGATCGTTCCATGCCGCCTCGTTGTAGGGATGCAGCATCATGTGCGAGTGTGCTTCTATGAGGCCGGGCAGCAAGGTCGTCCCGGGAAGTGGCACCTCGCGGGTTCCGGCGGGAACGTTGACACTGCCGCGTGGACCGACGGCGAAGATTCTGTCACCACGGACGAGAACGACCCAGCCGGCTCGGTTGAGGCCAGCGGGAGCATCGAAGACGCGATCCGGAACGAGCAGGATCGGCGTGGCTGTGTCGGCCGCGGCGCGGCGGAGACGCTGAGCGGACACGGACGGCGCAAAAAGCAGCGGCGCCAAGCATCCAACGGCGGAGATCAGCAGAACCAATCGGCGGTTTTTCATCTGACAAACGTGGCACCTATCCGATGATTTTTCGAGAGGCCAGCCGACCGGCAGGCTCGACCGTTCGGCGGATGGTCCTTGCGGGCGGATGGATTGTTGGCGCACGTTTCGTGAGCCCTCGGGGCGCGATTCAACCATTATCCTCACCCTTCAGGTGAAAGGCCGACATACCATGCGAAAACTGCTTACCGGCGTGGCCCTCTGCACGGGCGCCATGGCGATTCCGCTCGCCAGCCCCCTCGCGGCGCAGCAAGAGGCGAATCCAATCTCCAGCGCACTAAGAAGTGAGCTCCAGCGAAGCCAGAAAAATCTCGTGGCCGCCGCTGAAGCGATGCCCGCCGACAAGTACGGATTCAAGCCAACACCCGCTCAGATGAGCTTCGGGCAGCTCGTGTTGCACGTCGCGGGATCGAATGAGTTCATGTGTGCTACAATCGCCGGCACGAAGGCACCCCAACGCGCGAAGCTCACGGCGACGGCGAGCAAGGACGCTCTCTTAGCGCGCATCAAGGAATCGTTCGAGTACTGCAGCACGACGCTGGCGGCTGTTGATGACTCGAAGCTTGGCGAAGCCGTCCCTTACTTTGGTGGTCGCACGATTTCCCGCGGCGGAGCGATGATGGGTCTCGCTGGTGACTGGGCCGATCACTATGGTGCCTCGGCGATCTACCTGCGGCTCAACGGAATTCTCCCGCCCACGGCAAAGGGCGCGAAGGCTGACATGTAGAGTACGGCACCAACGCTGGAAGAAACAAAGCGCCCGGCTCGATCATTGAGAGATCGAGCCGGGCGCTCTTGCAACAGTGTCATGACGACCGAGTTAGCTACTCAGCAAGTGCAAGCATCTGCGCCGTCGCTCTATTCGCCGCGCGCATCACCTTGTCCGGATAGTTGTGGCAACCTGGAGTGTTGCTTCCGTGGACGCATCCGTTGTACCGGAGCAATGCAGTCCGCATGCTGGAGGAGTTGCGCACGTTGTCCTGAAGAATGCTCGCGCCGTGACAGATGTTGGACTCGATCGAGAAGAGGTTCGACGAGCTGCAACCCCACTTCCCGGCGTGATCCGGCATTACCTGCATCAGACCACGCGCTCCGACGAAACTCCGCGCCGTAGTATCCAGGGTCGCATCTTCGGTAAGTAGCACGCCAACCAGAAGCGCCGGGTCGAGATTGCGCCGGTTTCCCTCGTCGACGATCGCACCCGCGATACGGTCGGCCGTGAGTTTATCAGTGGTGTAGCGACTCAAAACTTCCGAGAGGCGAAAGGCCTCCTTGCTGAACGAAGGTGCTTCAATGATCGCTCCGGCCACCTTGAATCCGGCGGCGGGCTGGCGAAGGACTGGTGGCTGCTGGCGAGCGGTGAATACCACGCCCGCAGCCAGAAGCGCGCCGGCGGCGATGAAGTGACTGACCGATTTCACGGTACGGAGCCACTTCGGCATCCGTGCGCGTGTCGGCTCTTCCCTGCGTTCAGTGATATCTGCCAAACCTGGCTCCTTTTATTTGACTGGGACGAGTACACGTCCCTTTTCATCCTTGAAGGCTCGCCCGAGCCTGTCAGCAAACCGATCGAGCGATGCGATGTCACGCTCCTTCACAGCATACTCGGCCGACGTCGTCGGCACGCGATACGAAACGATCGACGGCGACAAGGTTGGGCGCAGTTGTTTCCGACCTTTCATTAGAACGGCGCCGCGTGAATGTGCAAATTGCCACATTCTCCGGCCGATCTGTGAATTGGTCAGCGGACATTCTGGATGGTTCTCCCGAACACGCCGAATGAACCGCTCGTTCGTAACCACCCGGCGATCATCCTGCGACCCAGCCACGAAGGCGTCTGACACCGTCGCGTCCTGCCCATCAGCCGCATCCGAAGTCTCGAGAGACACACGGACAGTCGCTCCCAACACTTCGGCGACCTGACGCAATAAATCGAGCGAAACGTTGTACGTCTCGTCGTGCTCGATGTTGCGAATGGTGGACGGGGACAACGACAACTGTGCAGCTACGTCTTCGCGGCGCATACCTCGAACTTTTCTAAGCTGCTCGAGGTCCCTGCCAATCCATCCTGGCATACTTATCTCATTAGTGCCATTACTACTATACGTATAATGATAGCTTCATTACTGGGATACGTCAACTGTTTACGACCCAGGCCTCGAGTTGGAGTCCGCCCCGTGTCATCCCGTCATTATCATGACTCGATGGCAGCGTCTGTCCCGGAACGTCACTTGCGCCCCCAGGCTGAATGAAGGAAAACGAAGTTCTGTACAGAACCGTACGGTTCATCAAGCGACTGATTATTGGCCTGATCACTCTCGTCATTGTGGTTGCCATCGTGGGCTACGTCTTCCTCACTCGCCAGGTGGACCCTCATTCGGCCTGGACTTACGCGCAGCGCGAGTTGGACGGCGGGATGCTGCATTATGGTGAGCGTCCAATGCGAGTTGCTCGGGTATACCGGCGCCGCGGGACAAGTTACTATCGCGCGGCGAACGGACTACTCGTCGCAACTCCCGAGCGGGTCATCTTCGTAGGACTGGAACCGCGTGACAAGCTCGCCGGCCAGGACGCTCCAGCTGCGATTCTCACGAGCGAGTTCCCGGACGATACCCTGCTCTCCGCAACAACGCATCGCATCTACTCGTTGACGGCTCACGGAATCGTGCTTTCCCGCGGCGCGCGCACAGAATCGTACGCGGCAGCGCCAGGGTATGAGGATGAGGTCGATTCTCTCGCATCGTACGTCCAGACGCATCAACGCGACCTGAAAGCGGTTGCGGCGCAGGATCGCGAACTTCGTGCGCAATTGGCCGATCTGCTACGGCAACCCTTGCACTACGTCGTGGAACGCGGCGACGCGATTTCTACCATCGCGGCAAAGTTCGGCGCGACGCCGGACCAGATTCGCAAGTGGAACAATCTCCCGAACGACAGGGTGCGCATAGGGCAGAAGCTGCTCGTGCGTCCGGGCAGTTGATCGCTAACTGCGAGCCAGCATCTCACCTGCGACCGCATATCCGAGCCGTCGGACGAGCAGAAAGCCGAGTGCCGCTCCCGCGCTCTGAATGAGGATGTGAGTAACGTCCATGAAGCGATCGGAGATTGGGATCTTGCCAGCTTCCAGCACGATTGCGAGATAGATCGCGGGAAGCAGGCCCCGCAGCTTTCCGTTGCGTGCGAGCGGCCACACGGCGAGGAGCGCACCAAGCGGGAAGAAGATGACGCCCTGCGATATGACATCCGTGACACTGAACAGATCGCCGCGCGACGCAAGCGCCCTCAGAGGAATGAGGTGATCGCCCGTGAACTGTTCCGACATGGACGCGAGCGAGAGGTCCAGGCGGAAGGGGCGCCAGCTCCAGATCATGATGATCAGTGAATAAGCAACCGCGATCAGGGAGGCACGCGTGCGAATGGGAAATCGACGGCTGAATGGCGCGATCCAGATCGCGGCAACGACCGCGCCGACCGACGCCGCGGCGACGTGAATTAGCCCAGCGCCGAGGATGATCGGCAGCGCGGCCACGCCATGCAGCACTTCAACAACCGGATAGATGAACGCCGCGCCGATCACCACTGTGGCGGCCGCAGCCGGAGCGGACCATCCGCTTTCAACAAGTGCCGCTACCGCAAATACGCCGGCGGGGAAAAAGATCAACGCGTCTACAAAAGGGAGCTGGCTCAGCGACGAGATCCGAATCGCATCGATGGCGCGACCAATTCGCTCACCAACGCTCCCACCCAACTGGGGAAGCAGTTCCTGGCGGAACAGCGGAACGAACGCCTCCATGATCGTCGCGAGCCCATAGCTGGCGGCAATCATGATTGCCGGGATACCGATGTACGACCGCTTGCGCGCACCCTCGTGGATCACGGCAAACGCGCCCAGCGTTGTGAGGCCGCCAAACAGCCCGCCGAGGGTATCGGTCGTTACGTCGATGAGGCTTGCATTCCGAATCGGGGAGAACAGCTGGAGCGCTTCCACGCAGCCGCTGAGCAGCATCGACACGATCGTGAGCGTGAGGAGCGTCGCACCGGGTCGCGAGAGCCGACTCGTAGCGACCCACACGGCGCCGAGTCCCGCAAAGAGGAGTATGTTCCGCACCGCGTCGATTGCATCGCTGAGATGCGGCGACAGGATCAGAGCCCGGTGGAGGCGGTACGGGACATCCACCAGAGCAGAGTCGAAGTGGAGGTTGCTGAGAGTCGCCACCAGAATTATCGCGACGTACGCCATCCGCGCTGCGCGGGCGTGGCCTGGGGTCATCGAGGAAGGGCGCATTTGCTGTTGCCTACGCTCGCACGTAGCCGCGATAAAAACAAGGCTGGAGACAACATCTTGATGCATTCCTTTGACAGCGGCGCCACCTGGACTGCATCTTGAAGCCTTCAGCATCTCGGCCATTCATCTCGATACCATGAGAATTGCAATTCTGGGCGCCGGTGGCGTCGGCGGATATTTCGGAGCCCTGCTCGCGCGAGCGGGCCACGACATAGTGCTCTACGCCCGCGGCGAGAACCTCAATGCGATTCGGGAGCACGGCATCACGATTCGCGACGTGAATGGTGCATTCACCGTCCCGATAGGCGCGACCAATGACGTCGCCGGGCTTGCGGGCGCGTCATTCGCAATCATTGCGGTCAAGAGTTATTCACTGAACGAGATTGCCCCGGTCGCACGAGAACTGGCGCTTGGTGGCGCGACTATCGTGCCGCTGCTCAACGGTGTCGAGGCGGCCAGCGATCTGGAGCGCGACGGCGTGCCACGCTCGCAACTTCTTGGTGGCCAGACGAACGTCAGCGCATTCAAGGCCGAGCCCGGTGTGATTCAACGCGCGCTGTGGCGCGAGCGAGTCGTCGTCGGAGAGCTGGACGGCGTGCTGTCCGATCGGGTGATGAGCCTTGTCGAAGTGCTGCGCTCGGGAGGGATCGAGTCGATCGCGACAACCAACATCGTCGTCGAATTGTGGCGCAAGTTCAACATGCTGTGCGCGATGGCGGCAGCGTGCGGAATGGCAAGGAGCGACGTGGCCGGCATACGCGATACACAGCTCGGCCATCTGTTGATCGAACGTGCCGTGGGAGAGATTGCGGCCGTCGGCCGCGCCAAGGGCGTCGCGCTACCGGACTCTCAGGAAGCCGATATCATGCGGGGAATCGAGGCGCTGCCGGGAACGATGAAGCCGAGCTTTCTCCTCGACGTCGAGCGCGGCGGTCCAACTGAACTCGATGTGCTGAGCGGAGCCGTGTCCCGCTTTGGTCGCGACACAGGCGTTCCGACTCCGGTTCACGACACCGCAGCCGCAGTGCTCGCGCGCCGAATCTGATCCGCCGTCGTTTCGTCCACCATCAAGAGGTAAGCAGCGCAGATTCGGTCCAGCTTGGTAGCCGCCGTCATCGCATGAGAATCAATCCAGATGTCGCTGACCAACGCGCACCAGTGCCGGGACGTAAGTTTGCAGAGGGTCCGTCGACGCCGACACTCAGCTCACTTCAAATACGGAACGACGCAGTATGCGCGCACTGGTAATCAGAACGATCCGCTGCACCGCGATCGCTACAATGATTGGAGCCGTTGCTGCGGTGCCGCTCTTCGCGTGGGGTCAGCGCGGGCACTACCTGACCGGACAGGCCGCCGCGGCGAAACTGCCCGTCGCAATGCCGGAGTTTTTCAGGGCCGCAGCAGCGCAGCTTGCGTACCTCAATCCCGATCCCGATCGCTGGCGCAGCCGCGATGAATCTTCACTCGACCCCGCGCTCGACCAGGCGACCGCACCGGATCACTTCATTAATATGGAGATGGTGCCACCGGATCGGCTGTCCGCCGCGCTCGCCGCGCCAAATCGTTACGCCTACGCCGATACACTTCGCGCAGCAGGTGTCGATGCAACCAGGATGGGCTACCTTCCCTTCCGCATCCTCGAGCTCACTCAGCGAGTTCGCGAAGAGTTTCGATTGTGGCGCGTGGCGCCCAACGATCAGGTGCGCGAGTGGATTCAGGCCCGCATAATCAATGACGCCGGATTGCTTGGACACTATGTCGCGGACGGGTCGAATCCCGCGCACACCAGCGTAAACTTCAACGGATGGACAGGTCCCAACCCGAATGGCTACGCGACCGACCGACGCTTTCATTCGCGGTTCGAGTCTGCGTACGTCGAGACGCACATCAAAATCGACGACGTGCTACCCGGGGTGGACTCCAACGCTGTAGCAGTTGGGGACCTGAGACCGGCCATCGTTGCGTATCTTCGCACGACGAACGGCGAGATCGAGCATCTCTATCAGCTCGATAAGGCGGCGCCGTTCGACGCGAACACGACGGCTCCCGATAACAAGCAGTTCACCGCAGCTCGCCTCGCCGCCGGCGCACAAATGCTGAGAAACCTGTGGTGGACCGCATGGGTGACGAGCGCTCCGGCAAGTCCGGCAAGTAACTGAATGGCGTTTTGAACCTGACGGGCGCACGCATCGTCGCGCCCGTCAGAGCTCGGATCACCCGCAGTTCACTCGCGGTTCATTAGAGCCCCCCGCAGCTCACTTCGCGAAGATCTGTGACATGTCGCGAAATGCCTTGAACTCCAGCGCATTTCCGCTCGGATCGCGAACGAACATGGTCGCCTGTTCTCCAGGTAGCCCGGCGAACCGGATGTAAGGTTCGATCACAAATGTGATACCGGCGGCTTTCAGCCGATCCGCCAACTTCTCCCAGTCTGCCATTTCCATGATCAGCCCGAAATGCGGAATCGGGACCCCGTGGCCGTCGACGGCGCTGGACGCGCGGTCGCCCGTTGCAGCAGGTTGCAGATGAGCGACAATCTGGTGCCCGTAGAGATCGAAGTCGACCCACGCTGGATCGCTACGCCCTTCGCGGCAACCAAGCACGTCACCGTAGAACTTGCGCGCGGCCGAGAGGTCGTGCACGGGGAAGGCGAGGTGAAAATATGGGGTCACTGGTATCCCGGTTGATGGTTGTCAGCGCCAGCCGGCGGGGCCGCCGGAGCCGTTGAGTGTTTGAACGCAGATTCGGCGTTCGAACTGGTGGATCGAAGATAAATCGGTTTTTATTCGGGGACGCATTTTTCGCGCTCGCCAGGCTCATCCGGCCCG
>DATBNQ010000126.1:0-29911 GCA_036554185.1 Gemmatimonadaceae bacterium
TTGACCGACTTCTTGACGAGCCGCATGCCGAGCACGAGGGTATAGAAGTCGAGGTTATCCTGGGCGTTGCCCGTTATCGCGGTTACGTGATGAATTCCGAGGATTTCGTTCATTCTGGGTCCGGGTTGCGTCGATCCGGCGCGGTGCCAAGGATCGTCGTCTCAAAGACTAATGGAAAGTAACTAACTATACTATAATAAGTATAAGAAATCAAGCTCCACTCGGAGGGCGCCACGGACCCGTATAACGTACATTCGCAGAGCGCAGGACCCCACAATTCCACTTACTGGTGACACCACGGTGACGGATGCAATCGAGGCGCCCGTAGCGCGCAAGCCGCGCGATGAAGAACTGGACGTTTGGGGACTCACACACAGGGGCAACGTTCGGCCGACCAACGAGGATCACTTCCTCCTTGGCTCGTTGCGGAAGCATCTTGACATCATGTCGACGTCGTTGCCCGAAGCGGAGCAACTGCAAGCGTGCAACGAGCGCGTAGGGGTGATCGCCATGGTGGCCGACGGTGTGGGCGGTCAACTTGCCGGTGAGGAGGCCAGTCGCGTCGCGCTCGAAGAGGTGACGCAATATGTGACACAGAGCACGCTCTGTTACTACCAGTCGGACGCGCAGGCCGAAGAGTTCGTGAATCTGTTGCAGCAAGCTGCGCTGCGGAGCCATGAGCGAGTGCTGGCGCGCGCGAAGGAGGACAGAGACCTTCGCGGGATGGCGACAACGCTCACGCTATGGATCGGCGTCTGGCCGTGGGCCTATCTGCTTCAGGTCGGCGATTCGCGCTACTATCTGTATCGCCACGGCGTGCTCACTCAGATAACGCGCGACCAGACGATGGCGCAGGAGTTCATCGATCAGGGTGTGATGACGCGACCGGCCGCGATGGCATCACCATGGGCAAACGTCCTGTCGAGCTCGCTTGGCGGCGAGCAGACGGCTCCGGTCGTGACGCGTCTTCAATCAGGCTGGGAAAATACGCACCTGATCTGCAGCGACGGCCTTACCAAGCACGTTTCGGATGCACGTATCGCGGAGCGCCTGGCAGGAATGACCTCAGCACGTGACGCGTGCGAGAAGTTGCTCCAGGACGCGCTGGATGGCGGCGGCACCGACAACATCACAATCATCGTCGGGCGCGCCGTTCCGAAACAGAGCGCGTAGAGCGGCGCTATTTCCCGTTGGGTTTCAAACCGCGATCTTCGAGCATCGGCTCCACGCTCGGATCCTTGCCCCGGAAATTACGATACATGGTTGCAAGATCCTCGGTGTTTCCGCGGGAGAGAACCATCGACCGGAAGCGATCGCCATTTGCGCGAGTCAGACCGCCGTTCTCCTTGAACCATTGGAACGCGTCGTCATCGAGCATTTCGGTCCAGAGATATGCGTAGTAACCGGACGCATACCCGTTCGACCAGATGTGCATGAAGTAGCTCGAACGGTAGCGCGGAGGGACCGTCGCAAGGTCCACATGGTTGTCCTTCAGCGATTGCGCTTCGAATTTGTCGACGTCTTCGAGGGGAGCGCTGGCAGGTAGCGTGTGCCACGACATATCGAGCAGCGCGGCCGACAACAGTTCTGTAAGCGCATAGCCCTGATTGAACGTGGAGGCCTTCTTGATCTTGTCCACCAACGCCTGAGGCATCGGCTGGCCCGTCTTGTAATTCGTGGCGTAGTGGGCGAAGACTTTCGGGTCCAGGGCCCAGTGTTCGTTGAATTGCGAAGGGAACTCGACGAAGTCGCGTGCGACGTTGGTACCCGATAGTCCGGCGTACTGCTCGTCACCGAACATCCCGTGGAGCGCATGACCGAACTCGTGAAACATCGTCGAAACATCGTCGAAGGTCAGCAGCGCCGGCTGCCCGGGCGCCGGTTTGGTGAAGTTCGCGACGTTGTAGACCACTGGCTTCTGACCAAGCAACCTGGATTGCTGTACGAAATTATCCATCCAGGCGCCGCCGTTCTTGTTGTCGCGCTTGAAATAATCGCAGTAGAAGAGCGCGAGCGAGGTTCCGTTTGCGTCGAATACCTCGAAGACGCGGACATCGGGTTGATAGACCGGAATGTCCTTGCGTTCCTTGAATGTCAGGCCATAAAGCTGGTTGGCGGCGTAGAACACGCCGTTCTGCAATACGTTATTCAGCTCGAAATACGGCTTGATCTGGTTTTCGTCGAGATCGAACTGTGCCTTTCGAACCTGATCACTGTAGTGGTCCCAATCCCACGGTTCGAGCTGGAAGCTGTCGCCATCCTTCGTGATCATCGCCTGAATTGCATTTCCCTCTGAACGAGCCCTTGCAGTCGCGGCTGGCACGAGGTCCCGGACGAATTTGAGCACCGTCGCCGGCTTCTTAGCCATCTGGTTCTCCAGCACCCACGCGGAATAATCCGGGAAGCCGAGCAGTTGCGCCTTCTGGGCTCTCACCTGTGCAAGTCTTGCTATTGTCTGACGTGTGTCGTTTGAGTCGGCTTTCTCGGCGCGTGTCCACGAAGCGTTGAAAAGCTGCTCGCGTGTTGCACGATCATTGAGTTCCAGTAGCGACGGCTGCTGCGTGGTGTTCTGAAGTGGGATAAGCCACTTGCCCGTAAGACCGCGAGCCTTGGCGGCGTCAGCGCTCGCCTGCATCTCGCTCGCGTTGAAGCCAGCCAGCTTCGAGGAATCGTCTATTACAAGCGCGCCGGCCTTTGCGGCTGCGAGCAGTTTGTTGGTGAAGGCGGCACTCAAGCTGGACTCTTCCTTGTTGAGCTCCTGCAGCTTTGCCTTGTCGGCGTTTGACAACCTGGCGCCCGCGTGAACGAAGCGCTCGTAGTCCCACTCGACCAGCCGTTTCGACTCGGGGTCGAGCTTGAGAGTGTCGCGCGCGTCGTAGATCGTTTCCGCGCGCTTGAACAGCGCTGAATCGAGAAAGATCGCGTCCTGGTGCGCGGCAAACTTCGGCGCCTCGAGCTCCGATATCTTCTGGAGCGTATCGTTTGTGTTGGCGCCTGTGACTCCGTTGAAGACCTGCGAGACGCGGTTGAGGAGGGCTCCCGATTTTTCCAACGCGACGAAGGTATTCTCGAATGTCGGGGGTGCCGGATTGTCAGCGATCGCGCGTACCTCGGCGATCTGCGCGCTCATGCCGGAATCGATCGCGGGCTGGTAGTCGCTGTTCTGAATCTTGTCGAAGGGAGGCGCTTCAAACGGAAGCGTGCTCTTGCTGAAGAACGGATTCTGCCGCGCGGCGACCGAAGTCGTCGGTTTCTGCGAGCAGGCCGTCAGCAGGCCGGCGATTACGGAGGCGGCGATAACAAGGCTGCGCTGGGGCATGATCGGATCGACCGGGGCGAGGAGTGTGGCAGGATTATGCAGGCTCCCGACGTGGATGGCAAGCGCGCGGACGGTTGACGTGGTTGACGTGGCAGTCTGTCATCAGCCGGGGAGTCTCGGTATGGCTATGACTGTATGCCCGTCGCCGAGCTCCAGGCGAGCGTCTTGAGCGGCGAGTATCCGCTCGGCCAGCAGGAGCGTCCCGGTCACCGAGCGCGCCGGACCTGAAGAGGCGGAGACGAGAATGTCGGAAGGAGTTGCGCGAACACTTATCTCGACGACCGTGCCAGGCGCCGCAAAGCGGATGTCGTCGATCAGTGTCAGCCGTATTGCGTCGCGAAGTTGTGAATCGTCGCCGCGAGCATGTGGTAGCCCAGGCTCTATGGACAAGACCAGGGTTGCGCCTATGCGCGCCGCCTGGTCCCGAAGCTCGCCCTGGAGGCCACGCAGAATGTCTCCAATGCGCACCGGGCCCTGTTCCGTTCCCGCAACTCTCTGGTCGGTGCTTATCAGTGCCTTCAACCCGACCAGCTCCTCGGCAATTCGATCGAGTGCGTTGGCTGCTGCGCCGACCATCTCTTCCTGGTTGTCATTCAGGTCGCCGAATTTCGTGGTGAGGAGAATATGGATCGGGATGCGTGCTTCCATGAGGGCGCGTTCAGCGGATCGAATAGCGTCTGTCAGGGCCGATCCATACTGGGAATCGACGGAGAGACTCGATGTCGTCATTGGTGGTTCCTGGGTGAAGCGCGGTCGTCGAAGGCGACCACGAGAATGTCGAGATTCTGCGTATTGTTGATGAGTTGCTCGATCACGGATCTGCGACGAAATCTGTCGACGAATCCACGGCGCGACTGGCCGGCGATTACGAGCGTCACGTGCTTGTCACGAGCGAAGTTGCAAATTGCAGCACCAATGTCGGTCCCCTGGAGCTTCACGACTTCCGCACCCATGCGTTGCGCGGATTGAATGTTCTCGACGAGCCGTCGCTGGATCGAGGCGTCGATACGGTCACTCTGCTCCGCGGGAGTCTGGACGTACACGCAGTACCAGTCTGAATTGAGCCGACCAGCAATGCGGCTTGCCTTGCGCAGGAGCTGTTGTGTGTATGGCGGATTGCTCGACATGGCAACGAGAACGCGTTCCGGCGCCAGGCCGATGCCGGTCGTGGAAGTCGAAACTGGTCCGGCCTGCGACGCGATGTTCGCGCGTGTGCGGTCAACGCTACTCGCCACTTCACGCAGGGCCAGCTCACGCAGTGTCGTGAGATTCTCTTCCGTAAAGAAATTGGCGAGGGCCGACGGGATTTTGTCTCTGGGGTAGATCTTGCCCTCCGTCAGCCTCTGGCGAAGATCCTCCGCGCTCATGTCAAGATTCACCACCTGATCTGCGCCGCCGACGACCCAGTCCGGAATCGTCTCTCGCACCGTCACGCCGAGCGTTTCCTGCACCACGTCGTTCAACGACTCAATGTGCTGGATGTTGACGGCCGTGATTACGCTGATGCCTGCGTCCAGGATATCCTGGACGTCCTGCCAGCGCTTCGCGTGACGGCCGCCTGGTACATCGGTGTGGGCAAGCTCGTCCACCAGCGCGACGGCGGGCGCGCGCGCTATCACCGCGTCGACATCCATCTCTTCGAGCTCGACGCCGCGGTATTCCACGCGTCGGCGCGGCACAGTTTCGAGCTCGCCCAACTGCGCCTCCGTTTCGGGTCGTCCGTGCATCTCGACAAACGCAGCGACGACGTCGATCCCACGAGCGCGCAATGCGTTGCCTTCCTGCAGCATGCGGTATGTCTTGCCGACGCCCGCGAACGATCCGATGTAGATCTTGAGCTTGCCGCGCTCCCGGGTGGTCAGCAGCCGGAGAAAGACCGACGAGCCCGTCGCAGCGTCTTCGCTGTCGCCGTGGCTCTCTCCGACACTGGCATCCTCTTCGTCTGGCCGGGTCATTGTAGCCCCACCGCTCGCTCTGGAGCCATTACATCTTTACCAGCAGGGCAAGATTTAACCGATTTTCTGCTTTCCGCAGATCCGGCGTCCAGCCAGGCACGAGTGACCCGGGCAGTCCGATGTTCCCTCCTGGTGGCGTTACGCCACCGGAACCAGCAAAATAGGGGACATTAGCCGCACGATGATCGAACTCGATTCGAAAGGTCGTGAATTCGTCCGGCATGACATCCAGTGTAGCAGATGCATCCCACGCGTTGAACTGATCACCAGGTCCTTCCGTGAAATACGGCGTTCCCGAGAACGCAGTCGCACCATTGATTGGTGGCATTAGCACGAGGTACCGTCCGGGATTCCGCACTGCGCCACCGCCGAGTGTCAGGCCATACAGGTTACCGGCAAACCATGTGCGATTGTAGAGCATGGCGCCGAGGAAATTCTGCGCCGGCGATTTTGTGCTGGAGCCCGAGCAGCTCACTCCAGCGCCGGACTCACATCCTGCATCCACCGTAAGCGAGAAGGCCGCCTTGTCCAGCCAGGCACCGGCGTGATCAAAATATTTTGCTTCAATGCTGTTGTCAGTGTGCAGCCGCTTACGATCGGGCAGTCCGAGCCAGTCATGGCCATAATAATTGTTGGATGTCAATGAGATGGCTGCATTGGGGCGCCATAGAACCTGGAGTCCAAGTCCCGGCGTACCGTTGAAGCCGCCGTACGATTGCCAACCATTTACGATCCAGGGTTCGATCTTGAGCCGGTCGCTCACGAAGACCTGCAACCTCAGTCCGTTGAAGAACCAGGGTGTGTTGGACGACACGTAAGACGGCTGATACGCCCAGTTGTCGTAGTTGTAATAGCTGAACAGACCGACGTACGACATGAAGATACCGGCATCGAGATTGATGCCATCAAGTTTGTCCCAGTGGTAACCGCCGTATGCTTCGGACAGATAACGGTATGCGTTGGACAGATCCCATTGACCACGCGCGGGACTGGCATCGTTCCGCGGTGTCATGGTTGAATACAGGCCGAACTGCGTCATCAGGCGACCGCGGGCATGACCGTAGTGGAAGTCGCCTCCGATCCCGAGCTGTTGCAGCTGAAACTCTCCGGTGCGTCCGCTTTCCGACGACCCCACGAGTGTGTGGTCCTTTGGCTGATTGAAATCGCCGATGTAACTTATGTCGGCTCTGAACTCGCCTGTGAACGCTTTGGTGTCGAGCACGGAGACGTGCTGTCGGCTGTTTCCGTTGAGCCAGGTGAAGTCGGCAAACGAAAATGGGGCCGGTTTGGCCGTCGTGGCGGAGTCGGAGTGTCCGCTGGTCGTCGAATCCGTACTCTGTGCGACCAGCGGACGGGCGATGCTTGCGCCGATCACGCAGGTGAATGCGATTCGAAGGGTTTGGCTCATCATGGAATTGGCCGCTCCTTGGCAGACGCCGATTTCGTCGTTGTTGACCGTGGGAACGCAGAGTCGAGTGCGAGATTCAGCGCGAGAACATTGACGCGCGGTTCGCCCAGGACGCCGAGCTGGCGAGCTTCCACGTGTCGCGCGACCAGCGCTGCAACTGTCGCGGAATCGACATTGCGAGCGCGAGCCACGCGGGCAATCTGGACGACGGCACTTGCCGGAGATATGTCCGGATCGAGACCCGACCCCGACGAGGTGACGAGATCTGCCGGAATGCTACCACGGTGTGCACCGTCCTCTGCGACAACAGACGCCACCGCGTTCGCGATGAGTGTGTCGGCAAGCTTGCGATCGGTGGGACCCTTGTTTGTCCCTCCGCTGGCGAGGGGATCGTAGCCACTTCCTGCCGCGGATGGACGCGGATGGAAGTAATCCGGCGCGGCGAACCTCTGACCGATGAGAGCGCTGCCGACGATTCTACCGTCCCTGACTACCAGCGAGCCGTTGGCCTGCCGCGGGAAGAGAAGCTGTGCCAGTCCCGTCACAACGAGCGGGTAGACCAGGCCGGTAATGAGCATGAGCACGACGGTAGCCGAGATGGCCGGCCAGATCTGGCGCCGTATCATCGGACTGCACCTGTCAGAACGAGCGAGAGATCTATCAGCTTGATCCCCACGAATGGTGCAACGATGCCACCAACTCCGTAAATCAGGAGATTGCGCCGCAGGATCGTAACCGCTGCCGCGGGCCGGTATTGCACTCCGCGCAGGGCAAGCGGAATGAGTGCGACAATGATGAGCGCGTTGAATATCACGGCGCTGAGGATTGCCGATTCAGATGAATGGAGGCGCATGATGTTGAGCGCTGCAAGAACAGGGAAGGTGGTGAGAAAGATCGCCGGAATTATGGCGAAGTACTTCGCGACATCGTTGGCGATCGAAAACGTGGTAAGCGATCCGCGTGTCATGAGCAGCTGCTTGCCCGTCTCGACAATCTCGATCAACTTCGTCGGATTCGAGTCGAGATCTATCATGTTGCCAGCCTCGCGCGCCGCCTGGGTTCCGGTATTCATGGCAACTCCAACGTCCGCCTGAGCGAGCGCGGGCGCATCGTTCGTTCCATCTCCAGCCATTGCCACAAGCCGGCCGCCGGTTTGTTCTCTTCGGATCAACTCCAGCTTGTCTTCAGGGCGCGCTTCTGCCAGGAAATCATCCACACCGGCCTCACGTGCGATTGCGGCTGCAGTCAGTGGATTGTCTCCGGTGATCATCACGGTCCGGATTCCCATCGCGCGTAACCGATCGAAGCGCTCCTTCATGCCTCCTTTCACAATGTCCTTCAGGTAGATCGCTCCAAGCACGCGAGTCGTCTGTCCGGTGGACTCGGCAACGACGAGCGGCGTGCCTCCCTCGCGCGCAATCCGCTCGACGATCGCGCCGATATCCCGTGGGATTGTTCCGTGCGCGTCAAGCACAAAGCGAGCGACCGCATCCGCCGCACCCTTGCGAAGCTTGCCGTCGGCGAGGTCCACTCCGCTCATGCGTGATGCGGCGGAAAATTCCACGAAGGTCATGTGCTGTGACGCCCCGACGTCGCGGCCGCGCAACCCGAAGCGATCCTTCACGAGAACTACGATGCTTCGTCCTTCCGGCGTTTCATCCGGAAGCGACGCCAATTGCGCACGGTCCGCAAGGTATTCGAGCGGAACGCCGGCAACGGGATACAATTCGACTGCCTGCCGGTTGCCAAGCGTTATCGTACCGGTCTTGTCCAGCAGCAGCGTGTTCACATCGCCGGCTGCCTCGACAGCTCGGCCGCTCATCGCAATCACGTTCTGCTGGATGAGGCGATCCATGCCGGCTATTCCGATCGCTGAGAGAAGTCCTCCGATCGTGGTGGGAATCAGGCAAACGAGCAGTGCGATGAGGACGGGAACGCTGACAGCAGCTCCGCTGTATGCCGCAAACGGTGCAAGCGTGACGACGGCCAGCAGGAAGATGACCGTGAGCCCGGATAGCAGGATCGACAGTGCGATCTCGTTGGGCGTTTTCTGCCGCGACGCACCCTCGACGAGCGCGATCATGCGATCCAGAAAGGTCTCTCCGGGATTCGCGGTGATCCGGATCACGAGATAATCCGAAAGCACCTTTGTGCCGCCTGTCACCGCCGAGCGGTCGCCACCGGATTCGCGTACCACGGGGGCGGATTCTCCCGTAATCGCGGATTCATCGACGGAGGCGACGCCATCGATCACCTCGCCATCGCCGGGTATGACATCGCCGGGCAGACACAATACAGCTTCACCGCGCCGCAGATCCTGTGCGGAAACCAGATCGTACCGGTCACGATCCGCGACAGATTGCAGGCGCCTGGCCTGCGTGTCGTGCCGTGCGCGACGCAACGAGTCAGCCTGCGCCTTTCCACGACCTTCCGCCATTGCCTCGGCAAAGTTCGCGAACAATACCGTGAACCAGAGCCAGATTGCTATCTGGATATTGAATCGGATGTGCTCGGGCTCGCGAAAGATGCCGATTGTCGCGAGCATGCTGCCGATCAGGACTACGAACATCACCGGATTCCGCACCATGTGTGACAGTGCGAGTTTGCGAACGGCATCCCGGCATGCTGTACGCGTCATTGCGGCGCTGAACGTGACACGTCTGCGGTCGTTCATCAGAATAGCCTCCCGGATGCCATCAGGTAGTGTTCGACCACAGGTCCGAGCGACAGAACCGGGAAGAACGTAAGCGCGCCGATGACGAGGATCACCCCGATCAGCAAGCCGACAAAGAGGGGCGTATCGACTGGGAACGTGCCCGCCGACTCGGGCGCCGCGCGGTGTTCCGAGAGGAACCCCGCGAGCGCGAGTGTCGGAACTATCAGAATGAAGCGTCCGACAAGCATCGATACGCCAAGGGCAGTGTTGTAGAACGCTGTTCCGCCAGAGAGGCCGGCGAACGCGCTACCGTTGTTGGCGAACGTCGAGGTAAAGGCGTAGAGCAACTCGCTGAGTCCGTGCGGACCGCCATTGTTCAGTCCGTGGAGACCGGCAGGCAGAGTGACGGCAACGCCCGTGAGTCCGAGAATAACGATGGGTGCGGCGAGCGAGTAGAGCATCACCATCCGGATTTCGCGGCTCTGGATTTTCTTGCCGATGTACTCCGGTGTGCGGCCGACCATAAGACCGGCAATGAACACGGTCAGGATTACCATGTGGAGCATGCCGTACAGGCCCGCCCCAACTCCGCCAAAGATCAGTTCGCCGAGTTGCATGTTGACGAGCGGTACAAGCCCCCCAATTGGCGTGAACGAGTCGAGCATGGCATTCACGGCACCGCAGGAGGCGTCAGTTGTAACAGTGGCGTAGAGCGCGCTTGAAGCGATCCCGAAGCGTACCTCCTTGCCCTCCATGTTGCCGCCTGACTGCGCGACACCGGCGCTCGTGGCCTGCACCTCGATCCCACGCGCCGCGTGAATCGGATTGCCCGCTGCCTCCGCATGGTACGTGATTGCGGTGCCGGAGATGAACAGGATGAACATTGCCGCCCAGATGGCCCAGCCGTGCCGCTGTCGCTTCACGGCGCTCCCGAACCAGTAGGTTACTCCGGCAGGGATCGCGAATATCGCGATCATCTGCACGAAGTTCGTGAGGGGAGTGGGGTTCTCGAATGGGTGGGCAGCGTTCGCGTTGAAGAAGCCGCCGCCGTTCGTCCCGAGCTGCTTGATCGCCTCCTGGCTCGCCACCGGTCCCATCGCCAGCACCTGCCGTATCCCTTCGATTGTCGTGACGCTTATGTAGGAATGCAGATTCTGCAGGACACCCTGCTGTACGAAGAACAGGGCGATGACGAGCGATCCGGGCAGGAAGAGATACAGCGTGCCACGCACCAGGTCGGCCCAGAAATTTCCGAGTCGTCCACCGGAATGGCGCGCGATCCCGCGTATCAGCGCCGCCGCGACACACATGCCGACGGCAGCTGATGCGAAATTGTGAAATGTGAGCTGCATCATCTGCGACAGGTACGACATCGTCGTCTC
The DNA here is from genome assembly GCA_036554185.1 of Gemmatimonadaceae bacterium. Classification (GTDB taxonomy): domain Bacteria; phylum Gemmatimonadota; class Gemmatimonadetes; order Gemmatimonadales; family Gemmatimonadaceae; genus Fen-1247. The sequence goes on from DATBNQ010000126.1 coordinate 10,721, forward strand.
GCCTGCGTATGACTGCCAGTTCGTGTTGGACGTGAACGAGGCGGCCGTCTCGAAGGCCTGGTGGCTGACAACGCCCACCAGGTGCTGCGGATTCAGGGGAAGGAACGACTGCATCCTCAGTGCGGCGTACGTGGTCAGCATCGACGCCGCGCTGAACAGCATCACACCGCCGAGGTAGGCGAGCCATGGCTGATCTTCATCTGCGGTAATCCTGCAGAGCCGGTAAATCACTCGTTCGATCGCTCCAAGAAAATGGAACGAGCCATCGTACACCCGTGTGACGTACATGCCGACCGGCTTGGTGATCAGCAGAAGCACCAAGCTGTACAGCAGTATCTGAACCCAACCGTTCGATGTCATCAGAAGCGCTCGGGGTGCAGCAGCGTGTACAGCAGGTACAACAACAGCGCGGCTGCAACCACGCCGGCGACTATGGAATCCGCTGTCATGTGTCCTCCGACTTCGAGCCGTTGTCGCGGCCAAGCGCCCGACAGCCGTACCCATAGCCGATCATCAGCGCAAAGAAGACAAATGTCACGCCGCCGTACATCAGATCACTCATGTCGCACCCTCTCCTCGCTTCAACAGGCGCTCCGGAGTCCACACCCAGTCCGGAGGATTTCACTGAGTCATGGTAGCTCCGCCAGCGTGTGGGGCGCACAAGCTCCGGCGCGCCGTGTACAAAGAAGTCACAAAGGCGTCGAGACGTGGCGCCCATCGGAGCCTGAAATGACTCGGCCAGTGGCGCGCGGACGGGAACGTCATAGACTTCATGTTGTGCCGCGCCCAGCCGTGATAATCGAGGACGACCCGCCGATTCGCCGCGTTCTGCGACACGCTCTTGCTCCGGATTTCGAGCGCGTGCTTGAGGCCGGTACGGCGGTCGGCGGTATCGATCTGGTCGCAGCCGAGCAGCCTGGTCTGATCGTGCTCGATCTTGGCCTTCCGGACGGTGAGGGGATCGACGTGTGTCGCGAACTTCGCGGCTGGTGCACGGCACCGATCCTGGTGATCTCCGCGCGACATTCAGAGGCGGAAAAAGTGGCGTTGCTAGATGCCGGCGCCGATGACTACATCACCAAGCCCTTCAGCACTACCGAGCTCCAGGCTCGAGTGCGGGCGCTGTTGCGTCGAGCAAGCGTCGCCGGCGCGTCGTCGCCAAAGATCGAATTCGGCCCCTACGTGATGGATCTCGCCGGTCGCACTCTTCGGCGTAATGGGGATGTCGTGCACCTGACCCCGATTGAGTGGGACTTGCTCCGGACACTGACGGCGCACGACGGCCGCACACTCACGCACACGCAACTTTTCTCCGCTGTGTGGGCCGGCCGCCGGTACGGTGACGCTCAACAATATCTGCGTACTCACGTTGCGAACCTGCGACGCAAGATCGAGGAGGATGTGCTGGATCCGCGCTACATCGTGACGGAGCCAGGCATCGGTTACCGATTCGCCGGCAACCACTGAAGCGACGTGCGGTCGCAATGTGGGCCGCGTGGTGGCTCGCGTTGGTCGCGGTCGCGTTCCTTCTTGTCGCCTTCCGCGCGCGCGTGGACAAGGCGCATGTCGCGCTACTCTTCCTGCTCGTTATTCTTGGCGCTAGCGCTGCCGGCGGCCGCGCTCTTGGAGTAGTGCTCTCGCTCGCTGCATTTGTCATATTCGACTGGGCGTTTCTTCCGCCGTATGGCAGGCTTATCGTGCGCGATCCGCTCGACTGGCTCGTGCTTGTCGCCTTCCTTGTCACCAGTCTCGTCGCCGCGCAGCTTCTCTACGCCGCGCGGGCCCAGCGTGCGGCCGTTGAACGCGAAGTTGCCGCCAGCGAAGCCACGAGATTCAAGGACGCCCTGCTTGCCTCCGTTTCGCACGACCTGCGGACGCCGCTCACCTCGATCAAGGGCCTGGCACACGAGCTGTCCCAGGATGGTGATGAGCGCGCAGCAATCATCGAGGAGGAAGCCGATCGTCTCAATCACCTGGTGACGAATCTCCTTGACGCTGCCAGGATCAGCGCAGGGAGTTTTCCAGTCGAGCCACAACCGAACGCGCTCGACGACCTGCTCGGCGCGGTCGTTCGCCAGTTCGCGGGTCGCGCGGATCGGCATCGGCTCACGGCCGCGCTCGATCGTCCTGAAGAATTGGTGATCGGGCGATTCGACTTTGTTCAGACCGTGAGAATCGTGACCAACCTCGTCGAGAACGCGTTACGCTACTCTCCGCTCGACGCAGAAGTGTCACTGACAGGCGGTGCTGAAAACGGGTGCATGATCGTGCGCGTAGCAGATCGAGGATCCGGCATTGCAAGCATCGATCGAACGGGTGCGAATGGATCGCCCGCGGCTGTCGTGCGCGGTGCAGAGCGCGGCGTGTCGACCGGTATGGGGCTCTCGATCGCGCGCGGTCTTGCGATCGCGCAGGGCGGGCGGGTGGATTACGAACCGCGTCCGGGTGGTGGAAGCGTGTTTACAGTCATGCTTCCGCTCGAGTAGCTGCAGGATCAGCTAGCTATCGCACGCGCCGCCGCTGTGGCCGAACAGTTGCGCAAACGCCGCCAATTCGTGGCCTGGGAGCTACCGGCTGTTCGTGCGATCAGCCCGTGCACGGCGCGCAATCTGCACGTTGAATAACTCCGCAAGTTGGTACTCAGACTTGCGGAAACTTTTTCCGAAGGAGCTGGACGTGTTCGACATCTATCCACGTCACGGTCATCGCACACCGCAACAAATCGCCGAAGATGCAGGTGGTTCATTCGAGCCTAAACAAGCTGCACGCAAAACGGGCGCGTCGGGAGTCGGAACGAAGCCGCGAAGTAAGCCGTCAACGGATGCGACGGTTGCGGACGATCGTACGGAAAAGAATACGAAACAGGACCGGCACAGCGCACGGTAATCGCTGAGGGATGGAGCGTGGCGGGGCGGGGCTGCCTGACGCCGGCGCTCCTCCCTGACTACGCGACGGCCGGCAGGGGCACGATCGCGAGAGTGCACCGCGAGACGCAAACAAGGCGGTCGGCCTCGTCGACGATCTCTATGGACCATACCTGCGTGGAGCGCCCGATGTGAATCGGGGTCGCCGTACCACGGACAAAACCGTCGCGCTTGGCCCTTATGTGATTCGCGTTGATCTCCACCCCGACAGCGGCGAACTTTTTTCCGTCTATGTTCGAAAACGCACCAAGGGAGGCCAGGGTTTCTGCGAGAGCGACAGAGGCGCCACCGTGGAGGAGGCCGAAGGGCTGTCTGGTCCGCGGGTCGACCGGCATGGTACCTACGACGCGCTCAGGAGTGAGATCCGAGATGTGGATGCCCAGGCTGTCCTGAAGGCCCCGGGAATCCAGCCCGTTCAGCCAGCCCGACGGGTCCGCATGTTGGCTCATGCCGAAAGCTAAACCAGCTTAGCGCCTTGCGGGGTTGCCAGAGAGGAAGGAAATGGCCCAGGCCGCAAGCGCGACCACGAGTAGTACCGGCAGGGTTATCAGCTCGCCAAACGGATCGTCTTGCTGCGGGTGCATTGGGAGGCTCGAGTTCGGGATATCCTCCGAAGCTTCGGCACCTGCCGCGCGGACCTTTATCGTCGTCCGCGCGGCTCGAGGACCCTATTCGCGGAGCATCGCCAGGCTGTTGTAAACTCGACCGGGGTAGGGGCTCATCTCGCCAGTGCCATTGTTGTACGCCGCCAGGGCACGATCCCGGTCGCCATGGTGCCGGCTCAGAAACTCACCGTAGATATGCGCTCCGAAGCAGATGTTCACGTCGGGGTCGCGCAGTGTCCTGACACTCATCCTGCCACACCGGGACTCGTACTCGCGCCATGAGTTGCGCTCCGGAAGGATCTGCATGAGGCCGATGGCACCCGCCTGGCTGCGGGCGCGCGGATTGAATTCCGATTCCGCATATGCGATCGCAACGAGCATCTTTGGATTGACCCGTGCCTGCTCTGCGTAGGTCACGAAATCGCGCGCCCACTGCGATGCGGTGAGGGAATCGACGTGCTTGCGCGTCAACATTCGAGCAACGGTATCACTGCGCATCTCAAATCGACGTTCCGAGATGGTCGGTGCAAGCACCACTACCGGTGACATCGCAATCGGAGGGCTGACAAACGGTGGCGCAGCGTTCGCGATCATAACGCCACATCCGAGCAGCATCAGAGGATAGGTGACCGGCTGCGCTCTTCGCAACGCGCGCCCGATTGAACTCGGACGGGCGCCAGGATTCCATGCGTCGGCAGAATGTGGCAGGACCGACAGCGGGCCACAGACGACGGTAATCACAAACCGCCGTTAACGGAGGCGCAGCGCACCACATTCGTGATGGCGCCGACTACAACAAAGCGTCTCAACATATGTACCCCGGGTTCAAGATCCGTGGAGTTACAAAGGAACTTCCGAACGCAATTTAACGAACCATCACGCGGTGCGGTTGCATGAATTTCGTGCAGCCGCAATCGCTATGCTATGCGGATTGCGTGCCAAAGTACAACTGTCGAGAACACGCGAGTATTGGGTGCAAGCTCCGGTCATTTTACGACATAATTCCCTGTTTTACCTGGTAAAAAACGCACATTTGTGTGCCGACGGCGAGCAACTTGCAAAGTGCGTGTAGCATGTCCGCATCACATGCGCTCGAGCCCGGGGTTGAAATTCCCCGATCGATGGACGAAGTGGAACTTCGCATTGGCCGGAAAACGGTGCGGCTCACGCATCTCACGAAGAAATTCTGGCCGTCGCTTGGAATAACAAAAGGCGATCTCCTTCGCTACTACTTCGCGATGGCGCCGGTGTTGCTGCCGCATCTGCGCGACCGCGCGATGGTCATGAAGCGATATCCAAATGGTGCATCGGGAAAGTGTTTCTTTATGAAGCGCGCGCCGTCGCCGCGTCCCGACTGGATCGAGACGTGCGCGATCGAGCACGACTCCGGCAGCATCATTGATTTCCCGATGGTGCAGGATCTTGCATCGCTGCTCTGGGTCGTAAATCTTGGCTGCATCGATCTCAATCAATGGTATTCGCGATGCGGCGACATCGATCGGCCCGACTATCTGCACTTCGACCTCGATCCGGCGAAGGGGGCGACGTTTGCGCGCGTCCTGAAAGTCGCGCTGATCGTGCGCGACACGTTGCACAAACTCAGGATGCCCACATACATCAAGACGAGCGGCGCGACTGGCGTACACATCTACGTACCGATTCGGCGCGGCCCGCTGCAGAAGCAGGTATGGACCTTCGCAAAGGGCGTTGCGCAGACAATTGCCGCGGATCACCCAAGGGTCGCGACCGCGGAATACATGATTGCGAAGCGACCGTATGGCCGTGTCCTTGTCGATTACAATCAGAATGCATGGGGCAAGACACTCGCGTCCATCTATTCGGTGCGCCCGACGCGGCGGGCAACGGTGTCCACACCAATAACGTGGGACGAGGTCGAGAGCGGCGTCGAACGCGATGCATTCCGCATCGAGACGGTTCCCCAGCGCGTTCGAGAGCTTGGCGATCTCTGGTCGCCACTGCTCGCCGCGCGGGGACGCGTGCGGTTGGAGAAGTTTCTGTGACATTGCCAATCAAGTACAGCTACCCGCCGATGGAAGCGCAGTCGGTTGCGGATCTGCCAGTCGGACGTGAGTGGGAATACGAGCCGAAGTGGGATGGCTTCAGGTGTATTGCGTTTCGCGATGGAACGACGGTCGAGCTTCGTTCCAAGGCTGGCCGATCGCTCTCGCGTTACTTCCCCGAAGTCGTTGCCGCACTCGGCGCACTCGGCGCGAAGAAATTCATCCTCGACGGAGAGATCGTCGTACCGGAAGGTAAGACGCTCTCGTTCGACGCACTGCTCCAGCGCATCCATCCCGCCGCAAGTCGCGTGACGCGACTCGCTGCGGAGACTCCCGCAAAGTATGTCGTATTCGATCAACTTGCTGATGAGCGCGGCCGCTCGCTGGTCGATAAGCCGTTGAAAGAGCGTCGGCCACTGCTCGAGGCGTTCGCCGGAAAGTACTTCAACAAAGCGCGCGGCGTTACACTGTCGCCTCGTACGACTTCACTGCGTGTAGCGCGCGGGTGGCTCGCCGGTCGTGCTGGCCTGGATGGCGTCGTTGCGAAGCGTCTCGATCTGCCGTATGGATCGGGCGCGCGCACGGGAATGCAGAAGGTGAAGCGGATCCGCACAGCGGATTGCGTGGTTGGCGGTTTCCGCTATGCGTCGAAGGGGGGCGTGGTTGGCTCGCTGTTGTTGGGTCTGTACGATGATGCCGGCATGCTCAATCACGTTGGTTACACGTCATCTCTCACCGCCGCGGAGCGGAAGGCGCTCACGCCCAAGCTGGAGAAGCTGATCAGTCTGCCTGGATTCACAGGGCAAAAGCCGGGTGGTCCGAGCCGCTGGAGCACCGACCGGTCAGCGAAGTGGGAACCGCTGCAGACGAAGCTCGTGGTCGAAGTCACGTACGATCATTTTTCGGGAGACCGCTTTCGGCACGGGACAGGCTTCGTTCGGTGGCGACCGGACAAGTTGCCGCGGCAGTGCACGATGGAGCAGGTGTCGCAACCGACTGCGTCGGTGGCGCGCATGCTCAGTCCGCCGGTGCGCAGGGCCGCCACGCGCCGTGCTTAACTGCGGACGGACTGCAGCGAGTCCTTATTCATGGCCGATGTGGAATTCGCGGTATACATAGCGGCGTACGTCGGGGGCGAATTCCTGCGTGAACGATGCGGTCCCGTAGCTGAGAAAACCGGCAAGAGAAAGCATCAGCGCGTGGTGTGTGCTGTGCATGCGTCGCGGTTCCCAGCTGTTCACGGCGAATCCGGTGACAATAGCCGCCGCAGCGCGCGACCAGGCCAGCCGATGACCGCCGTCGTCCGTGCGTACCGTGACACTGCTGCGGAGCACATCCTCGGTTCGCGGAATAAAACCGTCGCGGGTGGACCGCTCGAATCGCGGGTCTTCGCGTAGCAGCGCGCCAAATCCGAACTCCGCTGTTCGGCGTACTACTCCACCGCCATAGGCTGCCGCATCCCGCCTCGCGTATCCACTGATCCCGTTGCCCCACTCCCTGGGGGTGTGGCGCCATTGCGCAATTCCCGCAGCATACGAGGCTCCAAGGATGGCGCGTGCCGAGAAAGTGCGGCTCGAGTAGAACGTTGCCTTCTGGCCGAGCGTGAGCGGCACGTAACGAACGGTATCTGAGATCGGTCTCACGGCCGGCGCCGGCAGCCCCCGCGTCGAATCGACCGAAACCGAATCAACGGTCTGCGCCTCTGCGGGCTGCGCCAGCGAGGCAAGAATAACGCATGCGGTCGAGATCATACGAACGGCGCGCGAGGGCATTCACCAAAAATACCCTCGCGCGCCACACAAACCCGAATCGGCCGTGCCGGATTACCGCGCTCTATTGCGCCGGAGCCTTGGGCGCGGCGGGAAGCTGGGCCAGGCGACGCTTCATCGATTGAAAAGCCTGCTCATCGGTCTGCAGCTTTGCGAGCTGTGCGGCAGACATCGAGTTCAGCATGCGCTGGATGTCCGCGATGCGGTCCTGCGTACCGGGGTGGTCGGCGAACCATGACGCCGTGTTGCCCGAGCCGCCAGAGGACTGCTCTTCCGCAAGAAGTTTCTGGAAGAAAGTGAGCATTCCTCTGGGGTTGATGCCAGCGCGTACGACGTTCTGAAAACCGCCATCGTCTGCCTGCACCTCGTCCTGTCTGCTGAACTTCGCGAAAACCGCCGTTGCGCCGACGTTCACCGCAGCTTGCGTGATCTGGCTGTTGCAGACGTTGGTGAGCGCGCAGGCAATCGACAGTCCGACGTTGGCCCCCTGCTGTTGCTCCATCTGCTTGACTGAATGGCGCAAAACGACGTGCTCGATCTCGTGGCCCATTACGCCAGCAAGCTCCGACATGTTGCTCGCGCGCTCCAGTATGCCGCGGTTCACATACACGTAACCGCCGGGGAGCGCGAAGGCATTCACGACGTCAGTATTGACGACTGCGAAGTGCCAGTCGAGGTCACTGCGGGATGTGAGTTTTGCAATGCGATTGCCAAGCTGGTTTACGTAGTCGTTGATCTGCGCATCCTGGAGCATCGGGAGCTGGGTCGCGATTTGTTGCGCCTCCTGCTGCCCCATCTGCACTTCCTGCTGAGTCGAGACTGCGCAGGCGCCGAGTAGCGTAAGGCCCGCAAGGCACAAAAGGGTTGAGCTAGGCCGCATGGTTGTCACCCGCGGGCCGGTGCGCCCGCAAAAAGTTGAGAGGATTTCCGATGCGGTATGGAAAAGCAGGAACCGGACCACAATGTGCGTTCCGGGCCACGTTGACCTCCGGTCAGCCGGCACGCACCTACCGGCCGATCTCGACTCCCGATCGGCCGGATGCCCCATTCTCTACATTCGGTACTGCAATCCGAGGTACACGGAGCGCGGCTCGCCAGGAGAGACGAGACCGCCGGCCACGAGTTCCGGATATACGCGATCCAGCGCGTTGCGTATCCCGAAGTTAAGTGTTGCGGTTGGACTCACGCTGACTCTCGCGCTCAGGTGCATGAGCCCGTAGCCGCCGAGGACCACGCCAGGTTCGTCGAATGGCGAGTAGGGTCCGATCCAGTTGCCGCTGATTCGAAGTACCCACGGCGCACTTCGGATGAGTGCGGTCGGCGCGATATCGATGGACGCGGATCCAACGTATTGAGCGGTGTTGTACACACGCAGCCCATTCAGATCAAGTGGGTTTGATGGATCATCTTCCGGCGCCATTGTCTGGTGCGTGTATCGCGCATCGTTGAAGGTCCAGTCGGCAGCGATCGCAGTGTGTCTCACCGCAGATGTCCGAAGGCCCAACTCAACGCCCTGTCGGCGGCTCGAACCACCATTGCTCGAGCCGGACGTGAGCGGATTGAAGGTCTGCTCGTTGCTCACGTTCATGCGAAATACAGCGGCAGTGGCCGACAGCAAGTTGACGTCGTATTTCAATCCTGTCTCATACGCCCAGACGGTGATGGGCACGAGCGCGGGATCGGTGAGTATGCCATCGCTGGAACGAAATCCGCGCGACGCGTTGGCGTAGAGGCCGAGAGAATGGCTCAGGTGCAGCAGCGCTCCAGCCTTGGGGGAGAACACTCCAGGCGTGGCCGATGACGAGGTGCCTCCAGCAATGTCAGGCGCGGATTCCGTTCTCAGCGCATCGTAACGGGCACCGAAATCGAGACGGAGATACGGTGATGCGTCCATACCCGCTTCCGCGAACAGCGCTCCGGAAAGCTGCCGACCTGAAACCAACGCATCCACGGAGTCGCGCGAGCGCGCTGTCGTAAAATAGTTCTGGTATCGCGCGTGATCGAAACGGCCTTCGGTGCCCACGGTGATATTTACGTTCGGCGCGGCATAGGTCAACGCGCTGGTCAGGCCGAATCCGAACCTCGCGTCTTCCTCTTCCGTCTGACTTCCGCTTCCCTCGAATTGTCCTCCCTGCGGTGGTATCGTCAGGAATAGCTGCCACCGGCCCTGGGTCGCGTACGCGGTGCTGCGCCAGAGCAGATTGTTCCCGTGCGTTACACGCAAGCTTACGCGTTCCTGCGCACGACGCTTGTAACCGCCGTCGGTCGGGTTTGAAACGATGTCGTATTGATGGTCGGCGAACTCCTGCTGGCTCAGATAGCCCGGCGAATTCCAGCGTGCGCCGTACAGTTCCATGGCGGCGTCGAGCGTTGCCGTCGGCGAGATGTCGCGGACGAAGCGTGCGTGTCCCTGCGTGAGATCGGTCTCGCTGTTCGGCCGAAATCCGTCGTTGTGCTGCGCGCGAAACGCCAACACGCCGCCGCCGTCCTCACCGTGGTCGAAGCCCGTTAGAACTGACGCCTCGGCACGCCCGTACGATCCGCCCATGATGCCTACTTTCGTGTCGTCGGTGCGCTCGATTGTCCGAACGTTGACGACGCCGGAAAGCGCGAAGTTTCCGAACAGCGCGCTGGTCGGTCCCTTGATGACATCGATGTCTCGGACCGTCTCCGGGAAGATGAGGCTCCAGTCGCTGTAGCCTTCCGCATGACCGTTCACCGGTTCGTTGATGGGCACTCCGTCGATCCACAGCGCTATGTCTGTAGAGTGATCACTGCTGAATCCGCGGATCGACGCATCCGAAGCGAACCCCGGTCCCTGACCTGCCTGATGCACTTCCATGCCGGCAGTCTGACGCAGAAGCTCCCATGGCGTCGCAGCGGGAGCGAGGGCGATCTCCGTCGGCGATACGTGAGTCGCGCTCGATGGCTGGCGGCTGTCTGCTGGTCTGGCTGTGACGGTAACGGTGCCAAGGCGCGCTGGATGTGCTGCTCGGAACCGCGCGATCGAATCCTGCCTCGCCGAGTCAGCCTCCGCCGGTGTCGACTTTGCCGGAGTCGTTTGCGCGCCCGCCGTGCGTGGTGCGAGCACCAGCGTGGCGGTGGTGGAAATCGTTGCCGCAGCGAATGCGGCGCGCACGAGCAATCGTAACAGCGTTCGCTGAACGGATAAACCAGTAGCGCCCGAAGGCGCCGAGTGACGGTTGTGGACCAACATGAAATGCCCCTCCGCGGGGTATTGATTGCAAGTTTTTCATTGTGCTCGCGGAGGGCAGCGAGGCGCGGATTGCGCCTGCGTTGATCAGGTACTGCTACGCGAGCAGCGCCGTCGGAGGTGCGGTAGCGAACGGGAGCGTATGTGGAGGGGCGCTCGCCGAGACTTTGAAAACGGCCGGCAGTGCTGCCATCTCGATGCGCGCGGCTATCGCCGCCGGAACCCATCGTGACGCGGAACTCGCGACTGCAACGGGCGTGGTACCGCAGCAGTCGCCGAGGCAATGGCACGGATGCGTTGCAGTGCCGTCATGCCCGGGCATGTTGTGCATTCCGTTGGCGCCGTCCATCGGCATGCCGCCATGCGACGCCATCGACTGGCCGATGCCTGCATCCGCTCCGAGTCCGTGCGCCAGTTCCGCCAGCACAGGCTGGTGATGGGGGCACGGATCGGCATAAAGCGGCTGGATGGTAAGGAAACCAAACCAGGCCGCGACCATTGCGGCGAATACTCGCATCGCCATGCTACGTCGCATACCTAACGATAATGGTTGTACGTGCGAATGGGGAATTGGCTCGCACGTACCCATTTGGCCTCTACTCGACCAGCGCACTCGCACCCTCGGCGTGTCCCGAGCGCGGAATGAGGAAGAGCAGCGGTGCCACCACCGCGAACATGATTGCCACCAGCTGGAAGATGTGATTGTATGCCAGGACCGTCGCCTGCCGGGAAACAAGTGAGTCGAGTAAGCCGAGCGCCCGCTCGCGCGCCTCGGCGGCGGTTGCGCCGAGTCGCTGGAGGCCCTCCATCGTGGTGGCTATCCAGCGCTGTGCCACGGGGCCAGAGGCCCGCTCGACGAGCACCGCGTGGTAGGTTGACTCGCTGTGCGTGAGCAGCGTGGCGGCGAGCGCGATCCCGATGCTGCCCATCACCTGACGAACGACGTTGTACAGCCCGGTTGCAGCGGTTATTTCGGGTTTCGGAACCGGTGCCAGCGCTGCGGTGCTCAATGCGGCGAACAGGAAACTGAAGCCGACCCCCTGCCAGATCTGCGGCCACGCCAGATCCCAATATCCAACTTCGGTCGTGAGCTTTCCCAGATCCCAGAAGCCGAATACCAGGAATCCCAGCCCGACCGCAACCAGCAGTCGCGGCCCAAACCGATTGTACATGCGACCTGCCACCGGCATCATTACGAGCATTGCGATGCTGCGCGGCATCAGCATGAATCCCGCCTGCATCGCGTCGTAGCCGAGGAGGTTCTGCAGGAAGAGCGGGAGGATGAAGAGCACTCCGTTCAGGCCCATTCCCATCACACCACCCAGAAACGTGGCGGCGGTGAATCGTACATTCGCAAGAAGACGGATGTCGACAGCGGGGCGTTGCGTGGTGAGCTCGCGCCAGATGAACAACAACATTCCGACGGCCGAAACGACAGCTAGTCTCACGATGAACGTGGACGAGAACCAGTCATTGCGTTCACCTTCCTCGAGCATCAACTGGAATGCACCCAGTCCGGCAATCATGAACGCGAGTCCTGTGAAGTCGATTGCCGCCTTCGTGCGCTTGAGGTACACCGGATCTTCGATGAGTCGCTGCACCATCACCAGATTCAGTATCCCGACCGGAACGTTGATGAAGAAAATCCAGGGCCAGGTGTACTGGTCCGTGATCCACCCGCCAAGAGTTGGACCGATTGCCGGCGCGAGCACGATCCCCATGCCGTAGACCCCCATGGCGAGCCCCTGCTCGTGGGGCGGGAAACTCTCGCGGAGAATTGCCTGCGGTACAGTGACGAGCACTCCGCCAGCGAGGCCCTGCACGATTCGAAATCCGACCATCGTATTCAGAGAATGCGATAGTCCGCACAGCATCGACGCGACGGTGAAGACCGCGATGGCGGTCATGTAGAGTCGCTTTCGGCCGAATCGCGCACTGAGCATGCCGATGATCGGCATCACGAGCACGTTCGCGAGTATGTACCCTGTTACGACCCAGGTGATTTCCTCGATCGTCGCGCCCATGTTTCCGGCCATGTCGTCCAGAGAGACGTTGACGATGCTGGAGTCCAGCACCGCCATGATGTTCCCGATCATTACCGTTGCGGCGATGATCCACTTGCCGCGACCGACGTTTGTGGCTGGAAGTGTCACGAATCGACCGCTAGCGCCTCTCGGTAGCAGCGATGAGTTGCCGCAGCGCCCACATCACGGCCCGCGCCGGCTCGTCTCCCGTGACGCGCGTCTTCTCGTGCAGCACGTGCCACGTCATCGGGCTCGTAAGCACGCGTACCAGTCCAATCAGCCTGTTGCGCTCGGCGCGTGGCAAATGACTGGTTTCATCTGCAAGCGAGCGTTCGATTGCTTCGAGTCGTCGCTCGCCGGTGCGGCGCGACATCTCGTGGCCGGTATTCGAGGTGATGAGTGCGTTGACGAGTGCCGCGTTGGCGTCGAGCCGCGCGAACAACTCCGGAACGAATTCGACGAGTGCGGCGCTGCCAGTGGTCGGCAGCTTGCTGAGGCCCAGCCTTTGATCGAGCTCTTCCCAGACCTCGTCCAATAGATCCGACCGCGTGGGGAAATGGCGATAGACGGTACGGACCGCAATCGCTGCTGCTCTTCCAACGCTCTCGTGCGAGATTTCGGAGCCAGGGCGCGCGGTGAGCAATGCGATGGCAGCGTCGATGATCCGGCGGTGCGTCACCGCGGCCTGCTGCTGGCGCAACGGGCTGGAATATGGTCGCTTCCGTTTCTGCGACATATTACTGACATTAATACAGTCCGACGTTCGATATTTCAAGCCCGCTTTCGGATGCGCCGACGCGCAATAGCTTGATGGGGAACCCTCTGCTCGGGGAGCACTGCTCGATGCGGCAACCGCCGGTAGACCTGGTAACCGTCTCACGCGAGTATGGCGCAGGCGGGAGCGAGTTTGCGAAGTCACTGGGCGAGCGGCTCGGATGGCCGGTACTCGATCACGACATCATCGAACGCGTTGCCACGCGACTGCATCTGCAGGCTGGCGTGGTACAACAGCGCGACGAACAACCGCCGGGCTGGCTCGACAGAATCGCAGCTACGCTGCTCATCTCGCCGCCCGAGTCGCCTATGCAGATCGAAACGGCGGGTGTGCTTGCACCCGACTCCATAGCGATGGCGGCACATGCAGCCATCATGGAGCGTGCCCAATCGCCACCGGCCGTGATAGTTGGACACGGGGCACAGTGCATATTCCGCGAGCGACCCGGAACTATCCAGGTGCGCCTGACCGGAACTGTGGAGTCCCGGATACCACGTATCATGGCTCGTGACGGCGGGAGCCCGCAGGACGCCGCTACGAATGCCCGACGGATAGATGCCCAGCGCCAGGCCTACGTGCAACGTTACTACCATCACGCGTGGACAGATCCGGTGCTGTTCGATGCGCAATTCAATACGGCCCGAGTGACGATCGACGAGGCCGTTACGCTGATCGCCGCACTGATCGAGTCGCGCACCTCGCGCAGCTCGGGGAACTGTTCGTCACCAGGACTACAGGAATGAATTTCATCTCCACGCCCAACGCGCCGACGCCTGCAGGTCACTATTCCCAGGCCGTAGTGCACGGCGGATTCGTATTCGTCGCGGGCCAGCTTCCAATCGATCCCGCAGACCCGTCACGACCGCCTGGCACCGTTGAGGACCAGACAGGTCGCGCGCTCGCAAATGTGTCCGCGATTCTGATTGCGGCCGGAACGAGCCTCGACCATGTCGTACAGATGACGATCTATGTATCCGACGTGAGTCTGTGGGGAAAAGTCAACGCGGTTTACTCTCGCATAATGGGAGATCACAGGCCGGCGCGCGCGATTGTGCCGGCTGGCGAGCTGAAGCATGGAATGTTGATAGAAATCCAGGCAATAGCCGCTGTCGGGACTGCCTCATGACGGCTCCGCGCAATGAATCAAGCGGCGCGGACAACTTCATCACAGTTGCGGATGTCGAGGCAGCGGCGCGGCGGCTCCAGGGCCAGGCGATTCACACGCCAGCCATCGTCGCGCTGGATCTTGGTGAGCGACTGGGGGTGCCGTGCGCTGTGAAAGCTGAATCGTTCCAGCGAACTGGCTCGTTCAAGTTTCGTGGAGCGTACAATTTTGTGGCGACGATGAGTCCCGCCGATCGAGCACACGGCGTGATTGCTCCGTCCTCCGGGAATCACGGGCAGGCCGTAGCGTGTGTCGCGCAGATTTTTGGAATACCTGCAACGATCGTGATGCCGACGACGGTCACCGCGATCAAGCGTGCGGGTGTCGAGCGATATGGTGCCACTGCTGTTCTCGCAGGCACAACCACCGATGACCGGATGTCGGCGGCGCAGGAACTCGCGGCATCGACGGGTGCGATAATCGTTCCGCCGTATGACAACCTTGCGATCATTGCCGGTCAGGCCACCTGCGGCCTGGAGATCGTCACGGATGAACCAGGTGCACAGACGATCGTCGTGCCTGTTGGCGGGGGAGGACTCAGCGGCGGAGTTGCGACTGTTGCGAAACTTGCGCGACCCGGGATTCGGATCGTAGTCGTCGAACCCGAAGGCGCAGCGAAGTTATCCGCTGCATGGAAAGCCGGTTCGCCGGTGGCAGTCCCCAGGCCCACGAGTGCTGCCGACGGCCTGCTCGCGGTCAAGATCGGGGCCCGCAATTTCGCGCATCTTCATCGATTCGCGGACGAGGTAATTACGGTGACGGAGAAGGAGATCGCCGCCGCGGCTTCATACCTGTTTCGCGAATTGAAGCTTGTCTCCGAGCCGAGCGGAGCGACGTCGCTAGCGGCTCTGCTATCTGGGAAGGTGCGGCCGACAGGGCAGACGATCGCGGTGCTCAGCGGTGGCAACATCTCGATCGACGCGCTGCGCGACTTCTGCGCCAGTGCGTGAACCGTCTGCGATCGGCGGTTGGTGCGGCAGGACGCTTACGCGACGCTCACGCGCGGCTTCGGACATCCGTCATCGTTCCACGACACAAGCAAGCGTCGCAGCGTCCCGCGTGCGGTGTCCTGTGTGACTCCGGCCGCCCGCAGTGCGCACGTTGTTGGATCGTCGTGCGCTGAGATTACGGCAAGGAGCAGATGCTCGGTGCCGACGCGACGATGACCGAGCATCGCGGCCTCCTCGGTCGCTCTGCGGATGATCATGTCCAGTGTCGCAGGCTGACTCTGCAATCTGCGCCACGCGATTTCGGACCCACGCTCGGTGGCAATGACGCGAGCGCGGTCGAGGACTTCAGTGATCGCGACCTCGAGGGCCGTCAGCATTCCACGCGCGAGCGACGGCCCGCGGCTTTCAATTGCGCTCATCAGTTCCGCGGTCGCCAGTGCGCCAGGATTGCGCTTCAGCGCCAGTCTCGTGCATTCGAGCGTATCGTCGGCTCGATCGGTGAAGCTACTTCGCCACGACATGTAGACCCCCTTGATCAGCATCGTCGCCAAACTGGCGGGATGCATATCATCTGTCACGGCGCGCTCCCCGACGGTTTGCTGCCGGGCGCGATCGTCCGTGAGAGGGTCGATCGGAGATTGACCCGAGGTTGACCCGAGGTTGACGCGGGACGACGCGTAGGGGTATTCTCCCGCTCCACCCGACCAGCCATGCTCCAGACACAACCCATACCAGCGCAGGCAGCCGCATCCGACCGCAGGGGCGGGGTGCGTCCCACGCCGTGGTGGCTGGACGTCATGCTGGTCCTCTTCGTCGCCGCGATTGCCTTCGGGATCGCCCGCGCGGCGGCGCGCTGGAGCACGCCGCTTTCACCGAACGTGAGGATCGACACGTCGATCTCGCAGTTGCCGTTGTATGCCGGGCTCTCGACGCTGCGAATGGCGGTCGCGTATGTGCTGTCACTCGTGTTCAGCCTCGTTTACGCCCGGGCGGCGGCCGCAAGTAGAGCCGCAGAGCGAGTCATGCTGCCGCTTCTCGACATCCTGCAGAGCATACCGATTCTGTCGTTCATGCCCGGGGTGGTACTGGCGCTCGCGGCCGCATTTCCGGGTCGCACGGTCGGGCTCGAGCTTGCTGCGATACTCCTCATCTTCTCCAGCCAGGCGTGGAATCTTGCGTTCAGCTTCCATCAATCACTTAAGACGATCCCGAGAGAGTTGAGTGAGGCGGCGGATGTCTATCGCCTGGGCCTGTGGCGCAGGTTTACGCGGCTGGAGCTTCCGTTTGGTGCAATTGCTCTGATTCAGAACAGCATGATGAGCTGGGCCGGTGGCTGGTTCTTTCTCATGGCCTCGGAACAGTTCGTACTCGGCGCCAACAATCTCCGCCTGCCGGGGCTCGGGTCGTATCTTGCCGCAGCCGCGGATGCGCGTGACACGCGCGCGATCGTGTGGGGAATCATTGCGCTGGTCAGCGTGATCGTTGCGCTCGATCAGGTGCTCTGGCGTCCGCTCGTTGCATGGTCGGACAAATTCAAGTTCGAGCAATCTGGCGGCGACGCGTCTGAATCGTGGATGCTCGATCTGCTTCGCAACTCTGCCGTTGTCGCATGGCTGCACGATCACACCGTTGCGCCAATCGAGAAATCTCTGGACAAGCCGCGCGAGCCGCGCAATCTCGCGCGCTTCAGCCTGACCGCTCCGCGATGGATGCGAGTCTTCGCCGGCTTCCTGCTGGCGCTGGCGGCGGCGGGACTGGTAATCTGGGGAGGCTTCGCCGCGTTCCACGCCGTATCGGGACTCACCGGCCGCACATGGTGGACGATCGCTGTCGCAACGCTCGCGACGTTTGGCCGGACGCTCGCCGCACTCGTCATTGCTACTGCCTGGACAGTTCCATTTGGAGTCGCGGTTGGTACGAGCCCCAAGTGGTCCCGCCGGCTGCAGCCGGTGGTGCAGGTAATCGCATCCATCCCCGCGACGGCGCTCTTCTCGGTTCTGCTCCTCGTGCTGCTGGAGCTGCCTGGAGGTCTCAACATCGCGGCAATTGCATTGATGGTGCTTGGCACCCAGTGGTACATTCTCTTCAATGTCATTGCAGGCGCAATGGCGATTCCTTCGGATCTGAAGGAAGCGGCTGGTGTCTACGGTCTGTCCGGGTGGCGGCGATGGAAACTGCTCATCATCCCCGCAATCTTTCCCTATCTCGTGACGGGTCTGATCACGGCTACCGGTGGTGCATGGAACGCAAGCATCGTATCTGAATATGTGATCTTTGCCGGACACAAGATCAGCACGACTGGCCTGGGCGCTCTGATCGCCGAGGCTGCGGACGCTCAGAATTTCTCGTTGCTGCTTGCATCGACGCTGGTGATGGCGGCAGTTGTGATACTTGGAAACAGACTCGTGTGGCGCAAGCTGTATCGCATCGCCGAGTCGCGTTATCGTCTGGAATGAGGCAATCGAGATGACTCTTGCAATGGTGGCACCACCTGTGGCTGAGCGCGGCGAGGTGATACTCGAAGCTCGCTCTGTCGACAAGTACTACGGAGACGATCGCACTCCGGTGCTCGATCGCGTCAGCGTTGCGCTTCACTCGGGCGAATTCGTTGCGTTGCTCGGTCCATCCGGATCGGGAAAGTCAACGTTGCTTCGGCTTCTCTCCGGATTGATGCCGCCGTCTGCGGGGCACGTACTGTCACACGGCGAGGAGTTGACGGGAATCAATCCCAACGTCGCGATTGTCTTTCAGAGCTTTGCACTGTTTCCGTGGCTTACAGTACTTCAGAACGTGGAGCTTGGTCTGCTGGCCGCCGGAGTTCCAGCCGAGCAGCGCCGCGAGCGCGCCGTTGCGGCGATCGATCTGATCGGGCTCGACGGATACGAGGAGGCATTCCCCAAGGAACTGTCTGGCGGAATGAAGCAGCGCGTTGGATTTGCACGCGCGCTCGTGGTACAGCCTGAAGTCCTGTTCATGGACGAGCCGTTTTCCGCGCTCGACGTGCTCACGGGCGAAACGTTGCGCGCCGAGCTGCAGGAGTTGTGGATCTCCAAGTCAATGCCGACGCGCGCAGTATTGCTTGTGACGCACAATATCGACGAGGCGGTGACACTCGCGGACCGCATTCTCGTGTTCGGTGCCAACCCGGGCCACATTCGGATCGAGCTGCCGGGACTTCCAGCGCACGAGCGGACCCATCACGGGCCAGCCCGGCAACACCTCGTCGACGCGATCTATCGGGTGATGACGAACCCCGGTGAGGACGCCTCGACGCTCGTCGGACAGCCAAGCGCTCCCGCGCGCCCGGAGCGCCCGCGGCGCTATCAGGTTCTCCCGGATGTCGGGATCGACGATCTCACGGGATTCGTGCAGTATCTCTCGAGCATCGGCGGTCGGGCGAACGTCCACGATCTCGCGCGCGATCTTCAACTTCGGAGCGACGACGTACTCGCAATCGTCGAAGCCAGCGATCTGCTCGGCTTCGCCGATCTACAGGATCGCGCCGTCGTGCTCACGCAGCCAGGCGTCGAGTTCGCGGATGCAGACCTGGACGTGGAGAAAGCGATGTTCCGTCACTACGCCCTCGCCCACGTGTCGCTGCTTCGACATATCGTGCGCGAGCTCGACGCGTCGCCGTCGGCGACACTCGACTCCGATCGTCTCATGGAGGAGTTGGAGGAGGCCTTCTCGGGCGGGGAAGCGCGCCGTCAATTCGAGACCGTGGTCGACTGGGGCCGCTACGCG
>DATBNQ010000025.1:0-21303 GCA_036554185.1 Gemmatimonadaceae bacterium
GACGGGCTATTAGGAGACTGAGTGAGGTAAGCGAGGGCATCGCTGCCGCACCCAAAATACGGACTGGTCTCCAAGCGCCGAATCACGAATTTTTGCGAAACCGTAGCAAATCGTAGCAAACCGGCCCAGCAGCCACTTACCGCATAAAGACAAATGTCCCCGCCACACGTAAATGCAGCAGGGACAACGACTTGCAAATGTCCTACTCAGGTGCGCCCGGAGGAAGTCGAATCCCCAACCTTCTGATCCGTAGTCAGATGCTCTATCCAATTGAGCTACGGGCGCATACAAAACCGCATTTCCAACCGTGGCGTCTCGCGACCGCCTTTCCTCATCCAGCTATGGGCGGTACAAGACTCGAACTTGTGACCTCCACGATGTCAACGTGGCGCTCTAACCAACTGAGCTAACCGCCCGAAGCCCCTCCCAACCATAACAAGGGCGGGCACCCGCGCCCGCCCACCTGTCGCTACTTAAGCGGGAGACGGGACTTGAACCCGCGACCCCAACCTTGGCAAGGTTGTGCTCTACCAACTGAGCTACTCCCGCATTTCGCTCGATCTCCGAGCAACCCTTTCAAGACAAACAACTGTTCCGCCCAGTGGAGCGAAGGGGGATCGAACCCCTGACCTCTTGAATGCCATTCAAGCGCTCTACCAACTGAGCTACCGCCCCGCATCCAACGCCTTTCCGCCAGCTATCTGACTACCCGCATCCCGCCGAACCGCCAAAACGTTCCTGACCAAAATGCGCGCCAGAACCCCTGTCCCGCAGGAACCGCGAAGGATATCCGGGGGTATGTGGAAAGTCAAGAAATGTCATCGACGCCGGGGTCTAGACATCGACCCTTCGGCCGGTATCTTGCACCGCAATCCCACGGTCTGCGTGGGTTATGTAAATCCACACGACTTCAGCGCCGCGAAAGCGGCGTCTGATACATATAGAGTAAAGAGGCTAACATGGCCGAAGTCAAAACACGCCGCCGCCGGGGTACGGGAACCTCGCCAGCCGGCATCGCTCCGAGCGAGCCGGAGCGCGACATTCTCGATCAGTACCTGTACGAGGTCAGTACCTATCCGCTCCTGAAAGGTACTGAGGAAATCGACATCGCCCGCAAGATTCGCGCGGGCGACGCTGATGCTCTGCAGGAATTGGTGAAGCGCAATCTGCGCTTCGTTATCTCCGTCGCGAAAAAATATCAGAACCGCGGGCTGCCGCTCATCGATCTCATCGGTGAAGGGAACGTCGGTCTGTTGACCGCTGCTCGCAAGTTCGATCCGGATCAGGGAGTGAAGTTCATCTCCTACGCCGTGTGGTGGATTCGTCAGGCGATTCTTTCGTCGCTCGCACGTCAGGGGCGCACGGTTCGCGTGCCTTTGAACCGCACTGCAGATCTGTCACGCATCATCAAGGCATCCGAAATCCTGCGCCAGAAACTTCGTCGTGAGCCAACGCCGAACGAACTCGCACAGATTACCGGTCTCTCCGTCGACGTCGTCCAGTCGCTCGCCGCGCTCAACACTGGCGACGTGCGTCTCGATGCACCAATGGACCCGGAAGGCGATCGCTCACTTATCGAGCGATTCGTAGCAGACGAAATGCCCGACACCGAGGAAGAGGCGATGAACCGCTTCCTCAACGACGAAATCGAAACCGCGCTGCGCACGCTCCCACCGCGCGACGCAAAAGTACTGAAGCTTTACTTCGGCCTCGAAGGCGGCCGCGAGCACACGCTCGAGGAAATCGGCTCCATGCTCGGTGTCACTCGCGAACGGGTCCGCCAACTTCGTGACCGCGCACTCAAGCGGCTGCGCGAGGGCGACGTCGGTCGCGCACTGAGCAGCTTCGCGGCCTGAAGTCTGCATCGCTCCCAGTCCTAGACGGCCAGCGTCCGGAAAGGTCCCGGCGCTGGCCGTTTTTCGAACCCGTTCCAACAGCTAAATGATCAAACTCGACGACGTCTACAAATCCTTCGGCGACAAAAAGGTTCTTGAAGGGTTCTCGCTAGAGGTCGATGAGGGCGAGACGATGGTGATCATCGGATATTCGGGTACGGGAAAATCGGTGGCAATCAAACACATAGTCGGACTCCTGCTTCCCGACAGTGGCACTGTCTTCGTCGACGGTCTTGAAGTACCCGAGCTCCCGCGCGAAGAGCTCTACGCGCTCCGTGGAAGAATCGGGTATGTCTTTCAATTCGCTGCACTGTTCGATTCCATGACTGTAGGAGAGAACATTGCGATGGCACTGAGAAAGATGCGCACCATGTCTGAGTCGGAAATTGCGCAGCGCGTCGGCGAATCGCTCGCACTCGTCGATCTCCCGGATTCGGAATCCAAATTCCCCGCCGAGCTGTCCGGAGGAATGCGCAAACGCGTCGGTATCGCGCGCGCGATCGCCAAGCGGCCGAAGTACATTCTCTACGACGAGCCCACCACGGGTCTCGATCCAGTCACTTCCGCCGTCATAGATGAATTGATGATTCGAATGCGCGAGAAACTTGGGGTCACGAGTGTGGTGATCACACACGACATGCGAAGCGCCTACTCGGTCGGCACTCGCATCGCCATGCTGTACGAGGGAAAGGTGCGGCAGGTCGGATCAGTCGACGAGATAAAGCACACCAACGATCCCGTCGTCCGACAGTTCATCGAAGGCAAGCCGAGTCTCGACGCTGCCATGGCAGGCGTCTGACGTGACGTCGGCCACGGAGTCGGCGGCTTCTGCGTCGCCAGCGTTTCCATGCGTCCTCGTCTACACCGGCCGCGAGCGCGCACGCGCCTTCGTGCGTGCCGCATTTCCGCGGCGCCGCGGGCACACGGTCCTCGTCCGCACCATCGATGAGTTCGGCACTGCCATACGGCGCGAGCTGGTCGACGCGGTACTCATCGATCTCGCAGGGCAGGGAGACGATCACTGGACGCTCGCTGCACGCGCGGCGGACTTCCCCAGCACTCCATTCTTCGGGCTTCTTCCATTTCGCACCACGGACGCCGACTCGCTCGGCCGCTCTGCCTCGTACGGTTTCGCGGACGTTCTGTGCGAGCAGGTCGATGAAGCCACGGCGCGAGACCTCGTCGCGCCGCTCAGCTATTCGGCGCGCTTCGCCCGCGCCCTCGCCCACGCGCCGGATGCGCTCGGCCTGACCAGCGATACCCAGCGAAAGACGTGGCACGCGATCATCCAGCACGCCGGCCGGCCGGTAACGACCACAACCCTGGCCGCGGCAATGGGCGTGACCCGGGAGCACCTGAGTCGAAACTTCGCCCGCGACCACGGCGCCAACCTCAAGCGGGTAATCGACCTCGTCCGCCTCATCTCCGCCGCCGAGCTCTCGAAGAACCCGGGCTACGACGTACGCGACGTGGCCGCGGTACTCGGATTCGCCTCGTCGTCCCACCTCGCCGTGACCACCCAGCGCATCGCCAGTACCCGCCCGGCCTCCCTCTCAGGCCTCCGGGCTGTGGACCTCATAGATCGCTTCGTCCAGGGCAGGACGAGGAGCCGCGTTGCAGGAAAAGAGGGCTTGTGATAAGTTTCACAAGCTCTCCGCAAGCATAAAATTCCCGCTTAAATCATGGCCACTGA
Organism: Gemmatimonadaceae bacterium; assembly: GCA_036554185.1. Lineage (GTDB taxonomy): Bacteria > Gemmatimonadota > Gemmatimonadetes > Gemmatimonadales > Gemmatimonadaceae > Fen-1247. The sequence continues at coordinate 3,589 of DATBNQ010000025.1, forward strand.
CACCGCGCTCCGTCCTGGCGAAATCAAGGACATCCTCCTCCGTGAGATCGAAGCCGCTGACCTCAATGACCTGAAGGTTGAGGAAGTCGGCACGGTCCTCGAAGTGAAAGACGGTATCGCCCGTATTTATGGTCTCTCCAAGGCCATGGCTGGCGAGATGCTGAACGTGACCTCGTCCGAGACTGGCGAGCTGATCACAGCCCTGGCGCTGAACCTCGAAGAGGACAATATCGGCGCAGTCATCCTCGGCGACTACCTCGTGCTGAAGGAAGGCGATCAGGTCCGCCGCACCGGCCGCGTACTCGAGGTCCCCGTCGGACCCGAACTGATCGGCCGAGTCGTCGATGCCCTCGGACGTCCGATGGACGAGCGCGGACCGATCAACGCGAAGAACAGCCGCAAGGTCGAGAGCGAGGCACCTGGCATCATCGTGCGCCAGCCGGTCAAGGAGCCACTGCAGACGGGAATCAAGGCCGTCGACGCGATGATTCCGATCGGCCGCGGCCAGCGCGAGCTGATCATCGGCGACCGCGGAACCGGAAAGACGGCGATCGCCGTCGACACGATCCTGAATCAGAAGGGAACCGGCGTCATCTGCGTGTACGTCGCTATCGGCCAGAAGGCGTCCACCGTCGCAGGTGTCGTCGAGCGTCTGCGCGAAGCCGGTGCCATGGACTACACGATTGTCGTCGTGGCCAGCGCAGCTGATCCAGCGCCAATGCAGTACATCGCTCCCTACTCGGGATGTGCGATGGCCGAGTACTTCATGTACAACGAAGGAAAGGCGACACTGTGCGTGTACGACGATCTGTCCAAGCAGGCAGCCGCGTATCGCCAGATCTCGCTCGTTCTTCGTCGTCCGCCAGGCCGCGAGGCGTACCCTGGCGACGTGTTCTATCTGCACAGCCGTCTGCTCGAGCGTGCCGCCAAGATGAGCGAAGATCCGAGCGTCGTGGATGGCAAGACCATTCTCGTTCCGGGCGGATCGCTCACCGCATTGCCCGTCATCGAGACACAGGCTGGCGACGTGTCGGCGTACATCCCGACAAACGTCATCTCGATCACTGACGGACAGATCTTCCTTGAAGCCGACCTCTTCTACGCGGGCGTTCGCCCGGCGGTGAACGTCGGTATCTCGGTGTCGCGCGTCGGTGGATCTGCGCAGACCAAGGCGATGAAGGGCGTCGCCGGCCGTCTTCGGCTCGACCTTGCACAGTATCGCGAGCTCGAAGCCTTCGCCTCGTTCGCATCCGATCTCGATGCTGCTACTAAAAAGCAGCTCGATCGCGGGGCCCGCACGGTTGAAATCCTCAAGCAGCCGCAATATCAGCCGATGCCGGTCGAGCTGCAGGTGATGGTCATCTACGCAGTGACGAACGGCTTCGTGGACGAGGTACCGGTTGCGGAGATCCGCGACTGGGAGCGCGGCTTCCTCCAGTTCATGTCGGCACAGTTTCCCCAGGTTGGCGAAAAGATCCGCACCGAGAAGGTGCTTTCGAAGGATCTGGAAGCCGAGCTCAAGCGCGCCATCGAACGTTACAACGGTACGCGGAAGAAGACCGCGTAGCACTCGGCACGTTCAACTTCCGCACACAGGTCATAACACCCAGGCATGGCGAAAGGACGAGAGCTCAAGGGCCGAATCAAATCCGTCGAGAACACGCGCAAGATCACGCGCACGATGGAGATGGTGGCTACCTCGAAGATGAAGCGCGCCCAGGATCGCGTGGTCGCCGCGCGTCCGTACGCGCATACGCTCACGGAGGTGATATCCGATCTTTACTCACCGGATCTCGCCGAGCGGTTTCCACTGCTCCGACAGCCAGCGCAGGCTCGCCGTGCCGCCGTGCTGCTGCTCACGTCGAATCGCGGCCTCGCCGGCGGATTCAACGCGAATCTCATCAAGGAAGCGCGACTGCTCGTGCAGCGACTCGAGGCCGAAGGAACTGAAGTCGAGCTGCACATCGTCGGGCGTAAGGGGATCGGGTTCTTTCGTTACCTTGGCCGCACGCTCAGCGTGGCGCGCACCGACATTACCGACCGCCCCACGGCGAGCGACGCGCGCGGGCTTTCGGATACGTTGATCGATCACTTCACAAATGGCACACTCGACGCCGTATACGTCGTGTACGCCAAGTTCAATTCCGCGCTTTCAACGCCGGCCACGGCCGAGCGTGTTTTACCAGTCACGCCGCCGGCACGCAGCGGAATGGCGCGTGATTACATACTCGCACCCTCCGCGGACGCGATTCTGACCGAATTGCTTCCGCTCTACGTACGCAACTCCGTGTATCGCGCGCTCGTGGAAACCGTAGCCGGTGAACAGAGTGCTCGGCGCACCGCAATGAAGAACGCTACCGACAACGCGACCGACATAATCGGCGTTCTGAGGCGCACGTATAACCGTGCGCGCCAGGCGCAGATCACGCAGGAAATCGCCGAGATCGTCGGCGGCGCAGCAGCACTGGAATGACGCCGTACGGGTGTGCCACGCGCGCGCCCCTTCCTACGCGACGACGTATAAAACCCGGACATCTATCATGACGACCGCAATCGAGACCGAAACGCACATAGGCAAGATCATCCAGGTCATCGGACCCGTACTGGACGTGGAGTTCGAGGCCGATCATCTGCCGGAGCTGTACAACGCACTCCGCATCGAGGGAAAGACAGAGGCCGGCACGCCGATCAACGTCACCGTCGAGGTGCAGCAGCACATCGGACGCAACCAGGTTCGTGCAGTCGCCATGTCGTCGACAGACGGCGTCGAGCGCGGCATGGACGTCATCGACACCGGTTCGCCCATCACGGTTCCGGTCGGTACTGCTGCCCTGGGCCGCATCCTCAATGTGATCGGAGAGCCGGTGGACAACGGCGCACCGATCGCAGCGGATGCGATCCGCTGGCCGATTCACCGCGCACCCCCCAAGTTCTCCGACCTCGAAGCCAAGACCGAAGTTTTCGAAACCGGCATCAAGGTCATCGATCTCATAGCGCCGTTCGTGAAGGGCGGAAAGATCGGACTCTTTGGCGGAGCTGGTGTCGGCAAGACCGTCATCATTCAGGAACTCATCAACAACGTCCAGAAAGGACACGGCGGACGGTCCGTCTTCTGCGGCGTCGGTGAGCGTACGCGCGAAGGAAACGATCTCTACATCGAGTTCAAGGAAGCGGGAATTCTCGACTCCGTTGCTCTCATCTACGGCCAGATGAACGAGCCGCCCGGTGCGCGGTTGCGCGTCGGCCTCTCGGGACTCACGGTCGCAGAATATTTCCGCGACGTCGAGAATCAGGACGTTCTTCTCTTCATCGACAACATCTTCCGCTTCACGCAGGCCGGCTCTGAAGTTTCCGCGTTGCTCGGGCGCATGCCGAGTGCCGTGGGTTACCAGCCGACGCTCGCGACTGAGATGGGCGATCTGCAGGAGCGCATCACATCGACGCGCAACGGCTCGATCACCTCGGTACAGGCGATCTATGTACCGGCCGACGACATCACCGATCCCGCGCCGGCAACCGCGTTCGCTCACCTCGACGCTACCGTCGTTCTGTCCCGCGCGATCACCGAACTCGGCATCTATCCGGCCGTGGATCCGCTCGCATCATCCTCGCGCATCCTTGACGCCGCCATCCTCGGCGACCGCCACTATAAGGTTGCGACGGATGTGCAGAGAATCCTCCAGCGCTACCGCGAGCTGCAGGACATCATCGCGATCCTCGGAATGGACGAGCTGTCGGAAGACGACAAGCTCGTAGTCGGCCGCGCACGTCGTCTGCAGCGCTTCATGTCGCAGCCGTTTGCAGTCGCCGAGCAGTTTACGGGCATTCCCGGAAAGTACGTCAAGCTGGAAGAAACCATCTCGTCGTTCGAGCGGCTTGCCGCTGGCGAGCTGGACCAGTATCCGGAGCAGGCCTTCTTCATGGCCGGTGGCGCAGACGACGTGATCGCCAACGCAACCAAGCTCAAGGGCTGATCGATGCTGCGCGTATCAGTGATCTCACCAGAACGTGTGCTGTTCGAGGGCGAGACAGACTCGGTCGTCGCCCCCGCGTTCGACGGTGAGGTTGGTATTCTCACCGGCCACGCCGCAATGATGACCGTACTCGGCAATGGCGAACTTCGCCTCGGAACCGGTGGACTCCATCGCTTTCACGTCGATGGCGGTTTCCTTCAAGTAGTCGACGATCACGTCCGGGTTGTAACCGAGAAAGCGTCGACGACGTAGGGCGGCGAAGTCGTCATCCCGCGCTGTCATCCCGCCGAAGGTCGGGATCCACGGACGAGGATTACGTCAAACCCAAGTCCTCCTCGCGCTGATGCCGTCATCCCGCCGAAGGTCGGGATCCACTGACGAGGATTACGCAGGACCCCAAGTCATCCTCGCGCTGATGCCGTCATCCCGCCTCCGGCGCTGTCATCCCGCCGAAGGTCGGGATCCACTGACGAGGATTACGCAAAACCCAAGTCATCGAGTCTCGCGGCAGCAGCTGGAATCCCGCGTTCGCGGGAATGACTACCGCAGGCCGATCTGGTCCCCCTTTTGCCGTCATAGCGGTCAGTTCCTGACCTCCGAGCCGCCCAACCCCCGCCGATGCCAGACAAGCCGCTCCGCATACTCGTGGTCGACGACAACCACGACAATGCCGAAATCGTTCGCAACTACCTGGAATCCACGAAGGACTTCCTCGTCGTTGTCGCTTACGACGGCGATGAGGCCCTCCGCAGATTTGACGAGTCGCGTCCGGACCTCGTATTACTCGACGTGATGATGCCCGGCCGCGACGGTTGGGAAGTCTGCCGCGCGATGAAAAGCGACCCCGCGCACGCAGCAAGAACCCGTATCATAATGCTCACTGCGCGCGATCAGCTTTCTGACAGGCGCGTAGCGCTACAGTCAGGAGCGGATGATTTCCTGGAGAAGCCGTTGGACCTTTCAAAGCTGTTGACTGCGGTTCGGCGCAACGCCGCAACCCTCAGGGACCCGCCCACGAGTCCCGATGGTCCGGCCAGTCCGGCCAGTCCGGCAAGTCCGGCCAGTCCGCCCGCGCAGGCGTGACCGCCAGGTCGTTCGGGGGACCGCCGCTCGGTCGGCGGGTCGGTGACTCCATTGCGGCAGCCGCGAACGCGCTGCCGGCAAAGGACGCACGCAACTCGCTGCCAACACTCGCTGCGGCAATTGATAGCCTCCGCAGCGCGGTACAGGAGCGCGGCGCGCTCGTGATCCTGTACCTCAACTTCGACAGGTATGCAAAGGTCGAAGAGATCTACGGATGGGAAAAGCTCGACGCGGTGCTCGACACGACTGCACGTGAACTCGTGCGAATTCTGGCGGAGACCCCGCTCCGAGCCGCCCGGCTCGCCGTGAGTCACGCAAACGACGATGATTACCTGCTGCTGTACGTACCTCCCGTCGAGACAGCCTCCGGAGACGAAGTTGCCGACGGAGATGTGAGCGAAGGTCTTGCTGCGCGATTGCAGGAAGAGATCGCCGAGTGCCTGAACAGAATCCACGGAGCGGACATAGCGTCGCTGTTCGATCTGTACGTCGGTCGCGCGCTCGTACAGTACGATCCCAAGGCGCGATTCGAGCGCGTCGTGTATCGCGGGATCCGTGACGCCGCAAGCAACGCGCACAATCTCGAACAACGCGAACGTGCGCGACTGGTCGACGACCTGCGGGAAACGCTGCGATCGCGCGCCGTGTACGTGGACTACCATCCGATAGTATATGCCGCCGATGGCGCGGTCTTCGGCTACGAAGCGCTCGCTCGTGGCTCGATGCGATCGCTTCGTCGTCCGGAAATGATGTTCGAGGTTGCCGCTGAAGCGGGACTCATCTGGGAACTCAGCCGGCTCTGTCGCGACCGTGCGATGGAAGGGATTCGACAATTGCTCAAGCCCGGCGAGACTCTGTTCATCAACGTGGATCCGCATGATTTCGCCGATCCGGAATTTGGCGACACAGCACTCGACATCGCCGACGCGCATCACATCGTAATCGAGATCACCGAGCGTACTGCGATCAAGGATTATCCAAAGTTTCGCGAGCGCCTGAAGGCATTCCGCGACCGCGGCTTCCGCTTTGCGGTCGATGACGCTGGTAGCGGCTACGCCGGGCTTGGCTCGATCGCGAATCTCGAACCCGATTTCATCAAGCTCGACATCTCACTGATCAACGGCATCGATACGAACTTCATCAAGCAGGATCTCGTCGAAACGCTTGTCAGGTTCGCAAGTGATCAGGGCGCGATGGTAATCGCCGAAGGTGTGGAGTACGAGCAGGAATACGAAATGGTGAAATCACTCGGGGTTCACCTGGTGCAGGGATTCTACCTGCACCGTCCGCAACAGCTCGCGGACAATCTCGAAGGACCGATCGACGGCGCCTAGCTCGGCAGCGACAACCGAGCCTATCGCGTCGGAACGATCGGTGCGCTCGGCGTCGTCCGACATCAGGCGCAGCAGCGCCCGCGGCAGCGATGCGCCGTCCACGCTCACCGCGCCGCCCGCGCTCAACATGAGCGCGGCGTCGCGCGAGTCTTCATGGTTTGGACCGACCAGTACAGGAACGCGGAATACCGCCGGCTCGACCAGCGAATGCAATCCCGAGTCGTGAAAACCTCCGCCCACGTACGCCACGGTTGCGACGGCATAGAGGTCAGCGAGTACCCCCATCCGGTCTACGATTACGACGTCCGTTTCGTCCGTGGCTGCGTCGATTCCCGCTGCTGAGAGCGAGTTGCTTCGCGCCCACTGATGCATCGACGCGAGGTGCCCGACTGCCAGTTCGTGAGGTGCGATTATGAGCCGCGCTGTCGGCACAGCCGCGCGCACCGCGAGCCACGCGGGGAACAACGCGCGCTCGTCTGATCGCCATGTCGACCCCGCGACGAGAGTCGGTCGCGACGACGCGAGATCCTCCACGGTCGAAACGTTTCGCCGCGCCGTATGGGCACGCGCCCACGCCTGGTCGTACCGCGTGTCGCCCGTGACACGCACACGGTTTGCGCGCGCACCGGCTTCCACGATCCGTTCAGCGTCGTCGTTGCTCGCCGCACCGATGGCGTCCAGCGCGTGGTACGCGTCGCGCGTCAGCATCGCGCCGACGCCACCAGTCCGCCGCGAGCTGGCCGGAATTGACGCGCTCAGGAGCGCGAGCCGCACATCCTGCGCAGCCGCTTCGCGCACCAGCGAGGGCCACACGTCACCCTTGGTGAAGACGATCGCGGTCGGGTCCAGCGCGTCGAGCGCGACACGCGCACTGCTCACAGAATCGAATGGGAGATAATCGCTGAAGTCGGCACCCATCTGATCCGCAACCGACTCGGCGCTCGGCGAGTAGAACGTGTACGCGATCTGCACGCTCGGTAGTGCGCGTCTCACACGCTCCAGCACGGGAAGCGCCATGAGCCCCTCGCCGACAGAAGCCGCGTGCAACCAGAGCAGCGGCCGGCTCCTGTCGCGATACTCCGCGCCCCACGCGCGATAACGCCCGCGTATTCCGCGTCTTGCAGTGAACGCCTTGCCGACCTTTCCCGGCGCGCTCGGAGGCGTGACGAGACTGACAAGTTCTGCCGCCCGAGCTGCTGTCCTGTACGCAGCGCTGAGCCATGGAGTCATGAGAATGACTGCCGCTCAATTGCAGACGTTCCTACTTCGCTCCCGCCAGCGCCTGATCGATCGCGGCCTTCATCTCGGCGGTCGGCACGGCGCCTTCGATGAGTTTCCCACCCACCCAGAAGCTCGGAGTCGCGGTGACGCCGCCGTCGCGCGCACGCTCCTGATCGCCCGCTATGAGCGCTTCGATCGACGGCGACGACAGGCATGACTTGTACTGAGCGTCGTTGACGCCAACCGACGTCGCGAGTGAATCGAACGATGCAGTCGGGTCCGTCTCGACTTCCCATTTTGATTGCGACGCGAATAGTGCGTCATGCATCTGCCAGAACTTGTCCTGTGCACCAGCACACATCGCCGCGATCGCGGCCTGGTGTGCATGCGCGTGAATCGAGAGGGGGAAGTTGACGTACGCCATGCGCACCTTGCCCGTCTTTACATAATCGTTGACGACCATGGCGTACGTCGCGTCGTGCCATTCCTTGCAGTAGGGACACTGGAAATCGCTCACCTCGATGACCCATATCTTGGCGGATGGCGACCCCTGGATTCGGCTTACGTCAGCCAGCTTTGCCAGTGAGTCGGTCGTTGTGGCCCTGGCCGCCATGGGCGAAGTGCCAGCAGAAGTGCCGGGATGTGATGAATCCGCGGCGGGGCGGCCGGTTCCGTTCGAGCATGCGGCGGATACAATTGTGACCGCGGCGATGAACGACAGTCCGGCGAGTCCGTTGACTAGAGTAGTACGCATGCCGTAAATACTATGGTGCTCCAGACCCTACTTCAATCGGCGCTGCTCGCGCTGCTGGTCCAGAGTGGGCCGGTAATTCCGAAACCTGTCGGTCTGGTGAACGACTTTGCGCACGTAATACCGGCTGACGCCGCTGCGCACATCGAGCAGATCGCGGCCGACGTGCGCAATAAATCGCGCGGCGAATTCACCGTCGTTACGCTTCCCGACATCGGCGATTACGTCGCCGCGGACGTCGCCCTCAAGATCGGCCGAGAGTGGAAGGTCGGAAAAATCGGCAATCCAGGCGATCCGACGCGGAACGCGGGCGCCGTGATCCTGGTGGTGCCGAAAGAGACGAACTCCAGCGGCCGCGGCGCCTGTTTCGTCCTCACCGGGAACGGTACGGAAGGATTCATCACCGACGCCGATGCAGGTGCCATGTGCCGTCAGGCGATTCCTTTCTTCAAGCAGAAGGATTACGGCCACGGCATCGAGCTTCTCACGCTTCTCACCGCGCAGCGTTTTGCCGGTGAGTTCAAATTCACGCTCGACACGGCGCTGCATGCACCCGAGCAGCAGGAGGCGGCGCCAGCGCCAGAAGGTGGTGGCGGCTTTCCGCCCCAATTCTACTTCCTCGCGCTGGTGTTTGTCATAATCATGTTGAGCAATCTCCGCCGCGGTGGCCGCGGGTGCGGTGGATGCCTGCCGCTGTTCATTCCATGGGGAGGGGGCGGCGGTGGCGGCTTCGGCGGATTTGGCGGCGGAGGTGGCGGATTTGGTGGCGGCGGAGGGGGCTTCGGAGGCTTCGGCGGCGGCGGTGGATTCAGCGGCGGCGGCGGCGGTGGAAGCTGGTAGGAGTCTTCATCCCCGCGAAAGCGGGGATCCATTCGCATGGGAAGCTCAAGATCGGGTCGCTGGTGCTCTCATCCCCGCTTGCGCGGGAATGACTTGATCCGTAGGGATGGCTTCATCCGCAGTAATGATGACATTTTCGGAGATATGACATGACACTCGACGAGCTTGTGACCCAACTCCGCGCCGCCTACGGATCAGCATTACGATCCGTCGTGCTCTACGGCTCAGCTGCAGCGGGTGGTGGCGAACATGTCGCGAAAAAATCGGATTACAACGTCCTCGTGATCGTCGATGACGTCCCGCTTGACCGGCTCAAGGAGCTGTCCGCGGTTACACGTGCCTGGCGCGATGCAGGCAACCATCCGCCCATGACATTCACCCAACGTGAGTGGAAACAATCGAGCGACATTTTCGCCATGGAGTACGCCGACATCCTGGAGCGGAACAAGGTCCTTTATGGGGAATCGCCTTTCGACGGAATCTCGGTCAACCACCGGGATCTGCGACTCCAGGTCGAGAGGGAGGCCATGGGTGTGCTGCTTCGGCTCCGAGGCGGTGTGCTCCTCGCCGGATCGGACTCTGGCGAGCAGCTCAAGCTCATGTCGGCGAGCCTGAGCACTCTGATGGTCGTTTTTCGCGCCATCCTGCGACTTGCTGGTCGCACGCCGCCGCACGGTTATGCCGAGATCGCCAGGGAAGTCGCGGTGATGTCCGGAGTCGACGCGACCCCCTTCGAATCCGTGGCGCGCCAGCTACATGATTCCGGCGCGATACCGAAGGACCGCACCCGGGACGTACTCGGGTCATATTTGAATGGAATGGAAGGGGTGGTAACGTACCTATCCGCCCTCCCGAACTCGTGACTTCAAGAGGACTACCGATGATCAGGCAGCGCAGAATTCTCGCATGGATGCTACCGGCCGCCCTCCTGCTGACCGGCTGTGGCTACAACCAGATCCAGACGCTCGACGAACAGGCACAGCAGGCCAAGCAACAGATTCAGGTCCAACTCCAGCGACGGGCCGACCTGATTCCAAACCTTGTAAGCACGGTGAAGGGCGTCACCAAGCAGGAAGACACGGTTTATATCGGCGTCGCCAACGCGCGCGCTCAGCTTGCTGGCGCGGTCAAGACCGGCGATCCCGCGCAGATGGCCGCGGCGGACCAGGCAGCTACGGGTGCCATCGGCCGGTTGCTGGCGATAGCGGAGAACTATCCGCAGCTCAAGAGCAACGAGAACTTCATGGCGCTGCAGGATGAGCTTACCGGGACCGAAAACCGCGTCGCCGTTGCTCGCGCCGACTACAACACCGCCGTGCAGGGCTACAATACCTACATCAGGACCTTCCCGCAGGCGATAACCGCCAAGGTTACCGGTGCCAAGCCGCGGACCTACTACGACGCACCGGCCTCGAGCCAGGCGGCGCCGACAGTCAAGTTCTAGCCAGCTAGCCGCCGTCATTCCCGCGAAAGCGGGAATCCATTTGCCATCTGTCATTCCCGCGAAAGCGGGAATCCAGTTGTCATCTGTCATTCCCGCGAAAGCGGGAATCCATTTGTTGTTTGTCATTCCCGCGAAAGCGGGAATCCATTGCAGACGACTGCGCTCGGATGGGAGCCCCAGCGAGGAGAGACACTTGATTTCGGAGCAACGCCACCTCGTCTGCTTTCGCGGGAACGACGACTAGCAAGACACTATCGGGATCGACTCACTTGTCGTCTCGTATGTACGGAATCGTACATACGAATTATTTACACCATGTCTACTTGTGCCGCGCTCAATTGAGGGCGTGATTTGCCGAGTCAATCACACGCTGTCGCCGCGTTGGCGCTGCGCGCAGGTCAATTCGGTCGCGCTCTCATACAATGGCAGATCTTCCCGCCAGACGAGTGCTCGACGGATTGCAGCTTTTCCGCGTTGACACATTATGGTACCGGCCGTAACGTAGACCGGTTCAGGACACATTTCAGGCCCACTCTTCACATGTGGTCCTGAAATCGTGCGTCGTTTAACCCCTTTCCAACAGGAGCGAGCCCGGGAATGTCTAGTTCCCATCGTCGTATTTCGTCCGAGTGGTCAGGTCACACCCATCAGGGGCAGCCCTGGAGGACACATGCTTACGTTGTTTAAGCGGATAACATCAGTCACAGCCGCACTGGCGATGGTTGCCACGGCTGCGGCCGCTCAGCAGAGCGGCACAATTACAGGTCACGTGCAGACGGAGTCGGGCGGACCGCTCGTCGCTGCAAGCGTCACCATAGGTTCGCTCGGTCTCGGTGGATATACCAATGACCAGGGCGTCTACTCGATATCGGTTCCCGCGGCCAGAATGACCGGTGCGACGGTAACCCTCACTGCTCGCCGCGTCGGCTACGCGCCAAGAAGCGTGACCATCAAGCTCAGCGGTGGCGCCATCCAGCAGGACTTCAACCTGACCGCCAACGCGACCAGCCTCTCGGGCGTTGTCGTGACTGCACTCGGCGTTCAGAAAGAGAAGAGCCAGTTGGGCACCTCGATCCAGACCGTCTCGAGTGAGGCGCTCAACGCGACGCACGACAACAACGTTGTGAATCAGCTTGCCGGCAAGGTGTCCGGCGTTCAGATCACGAGCTCGGGTACGCAGGGTGGATCGACCAAGATCACGATCCGCGGTGCCAACTCGATTACCGGTAACAACGACCCGTTATTCATCGTCGACGGCACAGCAGTGTCGAACAACGATCGTGGCGGAAGCCCGAACGGCGGCATGGACTTCGGCAGCGCGATCAACGACTTGAATCCGGATGACATCGCAACGGTGACGGTACTGAAAGGGCCGAACGCCGCCGCCATCTACGGTTCTCGTGGCGCGAACGGTGTCGTGCTCATCACGACCAAGCGCGGAAGCGCAAGTGCAAATGGTATTCAGACGTCGCTCACGTCCAACTACACATGGGACACACCGTCCATTATCCCCAAGTTCCAGAATCTCTATGGACAGGGTGCCGGTGGCGAGTTCCAATTTGTTGACGGATCCGGCGGCGGCACCCAGGACTTCAACGACCAGAGCTTTGGCCCGCGGCTCGATGGGCGGACGATGGGTTGCACCTTCGTTGCAGGAACCCCGAATGGCACTGACCCGATCAGCGTCAAGCCGTCGGCTTACAATCAGAGCGCACCGTGCACGCAGTTCACGAGCCCAGTCGTCAATGGCGTGCTTCAGCCGATCCCCTGGATCGCGCATCCGAACAACGTCAGCAGCTTCTTCAATACGGGTTCGACTTTCTCGAACAATGTCGCATTCAGCGGGGGTACGGAACGCGCGACTGGCCGTCTCTCTGCCGGTACGGATAACACCAGCGGAGTCATCCCGAACAATACGTTTCGGAAGTTTACCAGCAGCCTCGCTGGCACCTTCAACGTAAGCAGCAGGCTGACAACGTCGGCGAACGTGCAGTACATCTCCAACAAGGCATACAACCGCGCTGGCGTCGGATACAACACCGGCATCATGGAAGGACTGTATGTCTGGTTCGGGCGCCAGGTCGACATGAACGCGCTGAAAGATTATAAGCCGCGTGCCGACCAGACCTGGTCCTGTAACGGACAGTACAACTGGAACTGCAATTTCCACGACAATCCCTACTGGATCCAGTACCAGAATCCGGAAGCGGACAACCGCGATCGCATCATCGGTACGGTGTCCGGCACATGGAAGGTGACCGACTGGCTCAATGCAACTGCAAAGAGCGGAACCGATTATTACCGTTACAACATCGACCAGAACTACGGTCCGGGGAATCTGAACTTCGGCGATCTGGCCTATCAGGGTTCGTTCACGCATTTCCAGAACCGCAACAACGAGAACAACACATCGCTCAATCTCACAGCTGACAAGAAGGCTACAAGCTGGCTGGCATTGAACGGAACGTTCGGCGCCAACCGCCGTTACGCGACCTATAACTCAGGTAGTGTTGCGACTTCAGCACTCATCGCGCAGGGGATCTACAACGTAGCCAACTCTGCCGTTTCGCCGACGGTAAACGAGTACCTGGAGCGCCGCGCGACTAACAGCCTGTATGGTTCAGGCTCGTTCACGATCAACGACATCTGGACCGTGGAAGTCACGGGTCGCCAGGATGTCTCTTCAACGCTTCCGAAGGCAAACAATTCGTATTTCTATCCATCGATCAATACATCGCTTGTTCTTACGGATCTGTTCCCGATCCTGAAGAGCAACTTCCTCTCCTATGCGAAGTTGCGTGGATCGATCGCGAATGTCGGTAACGACGCTGGGCCCTATCAGCTGGTTACCACGTACGTCGGTAACGCGAACAAGTTCGGTAGTCTGCCACAGTACAGTCTCTCGGACACGCGCGCGAATCCAACGCTCAAGCCGGAGAACACGAACTCGGGCGAAGTCGGCCTTGAGATGGGCTTCCTGAACAATCGCGCCACGCTCGACGCGACGTACTATGCGAAGGCAACCACGAACGAAATCGTGAACCTCAGCCTGGCGCGGGAAACGGGATTCAGCGGGGCGTCTCTCAACGCCGGCAAGCTGACGAACAAGGGCTTTGAAGCGTTGGTGACGGTGATCCCGGTCCAGACGGCTGCTGGATTCCAGTGGACGTCGACGTTCAACTTCGCCGAGAATCGCAGCAAGCTGGTTTCGCTGTATCCGGGCGTAGTGAACTATCGGATCGGATCGACCTGGACAATCGACGAGGAAGCTCGCGTCGGCCAGCCTTATGGCGACATCTTCGCCACACCGTACCTGCGTGACAAGGCGACCGGTGAGCTGCTACTCAGCGACGGCCTGCCGCAGAACGATAGATCTGGCAGGCGCGTTCTTGGTAACGTCAATCCCAAGTGGATTGGCGGCTGGAACAATGAAGTCCGCTGGGGTCGTCTGAGCGCGAGCGCGCTCCTCGATATCCATCGCGGTGGTAACATATACTCCGTAACGAACATGTTCGGTGTGTACACCGGCGTGCTCGCGAGCACGATCAACGGACGCCAGAAGGACTGGAACGATCCGGGTCTCGTGATCAAGGGAATCGATCAGGCGACGGGGAAGGAAAACACCGTGAGGACAACGTCCGAGCTGTACTACCAGTCGCTGTTCGAGAACGGAGAAGCATTCCTGTACGACGACAGCTTTGTAAAGCTTCGCGAGGTTCGCGTTGGGTATGACCTTCCGAGTTCGTTCAACCGCAGTCTGCGGGTTTCGAGCGTGAACGTAGCGTTCGTCGGCCGCAATCTGTGGACGCACACGAAGGTTCCCAACATAGACCCCGAATTCGCATACACAACCGGGAACTACCAGGGGGCAGAGTTTGCGGCGCTTCCGACGACGCGGAGTCTTGGTATCAATCTCCGCATTACGCCATAACCGCCACCGGAGACTCTATATCATGAATATCACAAAGATCGCTTGCGCGGCGGGGCTCATCCTCGCCGCCGGAGTTGTCGGTTGCAACAACGACAGCATCACAAACCTGAATCAGGATCCGAACAACCCGCCGAGTGCACCACCGGGCCCCGTATTTACGAGCGCCGCGCGAAACTCGGCGGCGAGGTTCGTGGGGAACGGATTCGATCTGCGGCAAACGGAATTCGTCGCCCAGCACTGGGCAGAGGCGCAGTATCCGGATGAGGACCGCTATGCGAGACTGGACCCCTCTTCCACGCAGGGAACCTGGGAGAACTCCTATGCCAACGAGCTCAAGGATCTCAAGGGTGTCATAGCATCGGGAGTTGCGGCGAAGCAGCCCGGCACATACGGGCCTGCGATGATTCTCACAGCCTGGGACTTCGAGTACCTGACGGATACGTGGGGCAACATCCCATTCTCGAAGGCGCTTGCGGGCGACAGCGTGGGTGGGAGCCTCACTCCGCCATTTGATGCACAGAAGGACGTGTATGCCGGACTCTTCACAATGGTGAAGAAAGCGGCAACTGACCTGGATGCGTCGACATCAACGAACACCCTTGGTGGCGCGGATCCGGTGTACGGTGGCGATCCCGCTGCGTGGGCAAAGTTCGCGAATTCTCTCCACGCACGACTCGCAATTCGCCTGGTGAACGTGGATCCGGCTACTGCCAATGCTGAATTGACGGCAGCCTTCAGCGATCCAGGCGGCGTATTTGCGTCGAACGCCGACGCGGCCAAGCTGGTTTGGCCCGGTGACGGGATCTACAACAACCCGATGACCGACAATTTCTCGGGTCGTGATGATCACCGCGTCTCGCAGACGTTGGCCAATATCCTGTTCGCGACCAACGACCCACGCATTCCGATCTACATGCAGCCGGTTATCGACTCCACCCTGTCGGGATCGCGTGGTTACTTCGGCATGCCTAACGGCCTGTCCACGGCCGCCGCTGGTGTCTACATCACCAAGGCATCCCGGCCTGGTACGTACCTCTGGCCAGGGTCAACGTCTGTCGGAACTGTCGGCAGCGCGGCCAACAAGAAGCTCCCGTCATACTACATGACCTACTCCGAACTCGCCTTCATTCAAGCGGAAGCAGCGGAGCGCAGCCTGGGTGGACTCAACCCGTCTCAGGCGGCTGGCTTCTACACGGCCGCGATAACGGCGGCGATGACTCAGCGCGGTGTCGCCCCTGGCGACATTGCTACCTTCCTGGCACAGCCGTCCATCGCATACAAGGGTGGCGTGGCAGGGCTCACGCAGATCGCCGTCCAGAAATGGGTCTCGATGGTCGACGATGGCGCGCAGGCGTGGGGTGAATGGCGCAGGACCTGCCAACCGTCGACGATCGTAGCTGGGCCGGCAGCGGTAGTCAACTTCGTGCCGCGTCGCTTCTACTATCCGACTGACGATTACTCGCTCAACGCAGCGAACGTTGCTGCCGCGAACACTGCTCAGGGGCCGGACAACTTTGGTACTCGTCCGTACTGGGATACGAAGCCAACTGCGGCTCCGACGTACGTCTCGGCACAGGCGTGCGCGGGAACGCCCTAACTTCGGGGTTGGTCGAGAATTCTTCAGCTCCTGAGCGCCGTGTTACCAACGGCGCCCGGGTGCTGAAGGTTCAGTGAAAGGACGAAGGGGGCTTCCGGAAAATCGGAGCCCCCTTCGTCTTTCAGGCCACCAGTGCATATTTCCGCGACTGGGTGGCGGCTGTTCACGAAGCAGGCCGAGTCGTTCACCCAACCATTACGCGACCCTGACCCGGGCACAGCCCCTGGTTGTCAGGATTATTGTAACTTTCAGATCCACAAGGATGAGGAGGAAAAAAACCCGGTTTGGTGTTGTTGATACCGCGGCGTGACCTGCTGGTCACTCCCGCGCATACGGCACGTAGCAGATACTTACCATCCACAGATGTCTATCACGCCGGCGGACCTGTCCGTCGGACGGAGGAATGTTAGGATGAAGTCAGTCACACGTCTCTGGATCGCGGCCGTTCTACTCGCCGTGATCCCGTCACTCGGTCGCGCGCAACAAACGCGGCGGGTGACCGGTCACGTTACGATCCAGGGAACCACGGATCCCGTTCCTGGGGCAACGATCCAGGTAATCGGAACTAATCTGGGCGGCATCGGCGACGAAGCCGGTAATTTTTCCATCTCGGTACCAGCAGGTGCGCAGCAACTCCGTATCCGTCGCATCGGCTACGCAGCCAAGATCGTTCCAATCGGCGCAAACGAGCAGTCGGTAAACGTCTCGCTCGCACGCGACGTGCTCCAGCTCGAAACACAGGTAATCACCGGTCAGGCAACCACGGTTTCTCGCGCAAACGTCGCGAACGCCGTGACTGTCGTGAATACCGAGCAGCTCAACCGCGTTCCAGCGGCGACGATTGAAAACTCGCTCCAGGGCAAGGTGCCGGGCGCCGTCATCACTCAGAACTCCGGCGCACCAGGCGGCGGAATTCAGCTGCAGTTGCGTGGCACGAACACGATCAACGGTGCGTACCAGCCGTTGTATGTCGTTGATGGCGTAATCGTCAGCAACGACGCCTTCGGTAACGGACTCAATGGTATCTCCGGCGCCGGTGGTGGCGGAATGGGCCAGCAGGGCTCCGGTATCACGGGCACGCAGGATCAGCAGGTCAACCGCATCGCCGACCTGAACCCGGAAGACATCGAGACTATCGAAGTCCTCAAGGGGCCGTCGGCCGGCGCAATCTACGGATCGCAGGGTGCGAACGGTGTTGTCATCATCACGACCAAGCGTGGTCGCGCCGGTACGCCGTCGCTCAACCTCATCCAGCGCTTTGGTACGAGCAAGGTCTCCAATACGATTGGGCTGCGCTGCTTCTCTCAGTCCGAGGCAACCGCCTACATCAACGCGAACACCCCCGCCGGTTACACCAATGCCACGGACTACTTCGCGGCAAATCCGTATGCAGGTTGCACGGATGCGCAGCAACAGCTCTATGGCAACACGGGCCTCTCGTACGAGACATCCGCGTCACTGCGCGGGGGCACCGAGAGCGGTGGTACCACGTATTTCACATCCGCTGGTGTCAAGCATGACGCCGGTATCGCTGTGCAGG
>DATBNQ010000074.1:0-8231 GCA_036554185.1 Gemmatimonadaceae bacterium
AACCAGCGGCGTAGACGCACGACAGCGTCGGGTCGACGAACAAGCATCGCGATCACCGCACCGACTGCCAGCGCATCCATCCGCGCGAGTGTGAGTACGTACGCCGCGTCGGGAGACCACGTTCCACTGAAATGAATCCAGACGCGAAAACAGAACGCGACGACGATGGCTGCGTATGCAAACCAGAGCAGATACTCGCGCTGCATGTGACGCACCACTGTCGGCCACACAAGATAAAACTGCTCTTCCACCGCGAGCGACCAGAACACGGCTGTGAAGGCTGGGACCGCCGCAAATCCGCGCACCGCGATAAGATGGTTTGTCAAGTAAAGCCAGATCTGCGGCTGCCTCGTCACTGGGTTTCCGAGCCATTCTGCGCCGACGCTGACCACACCGTGCGCGGCGAGCAGGCGAATCAGAGGCAGAATGATGAACGAGAGCGCGAGCAGAAAGGCGTAATAAAGCGGAAAGACACGCAACGCGCGCCTGGCGTAAAATGTCCTGTAATACCGCGGATCGTCGATCGATTCGAGGAGGATGCCGGTAATGAGGAAGCCGGATAGAACAAAGAAAAGATCCACTCCGACCCACGCCCATCCTGTAACGTGCAAAAACAGGTAATCGACGTGCGAAGCTGGCGTCATTACGGCGCCGAAGTGGTGGATCAATACGAGGAGTATCGCGATCCCGCGGAGACCGTCCAGCGGCGCGAAGTGCCTGTCCGGCCGCCAACCCGCCGTCAAAAATCCTGGCCTGCGAAATGTTTCGACCGTACCACTCCAGAAATGGAGCGGGCCGGAAACGCGGTAGCCGTCGTAATTCGGTTCAACTTTGGCAGGTGCATAAACACATCCGCATCTGCAGATGCGTCCACCCTGTAAACAAAATATCGCTCGCTTGGCTGCATCGACGTGACAAACTTCGCGATGAGCGGCGGTTGCGGCAACGCGGGCGCGAGTGCGTGGTCCAATAGCAGCACCGCGGGTGCTCCGGCTCTGGCGCAACAATCGCGCACGCGCGCAACGAGCTGCGAGTCGGGGATTGCGGGCCAGCGGAACCAGAGCGGCGTGAACGTCGCAAAGCGGGCTCTGTCGAGCTCGTACACTGGTCTACCGAGATAGGCGGATACGGGAGTGCCATTGAAGCCAGGCTCCGAGGCTACGATGGTCGCGGCAGGCATGTGCGCTGTGACGAAATCCGCTACCGCCTTCGCTTCCGAGAACGGGTACCGATAGTCATCCACCAATCGTATCGCGGAGCCGGCGATTTGCACGAGTAGCATGACGCTCACGATCTGCATGCGGCGCTGTGCGACCCAACCAATGATGCGAGACTCCCCTGACCTTGGCACTCGCCATCTGGGATCGGCGGCAGCGATCCAGAGGGCCATCATGAAGGCGACGAAGAAATGCCCGTGATGATACAGTGAGCCAGCAAAGACGAGCATCGAGAATAGCAGCGTTCCAAGCGTCGCCAGGCCGAAAAACGTTGCGGCCAGCGGCGATCTCGCGAGCACGGCGAGCAGCACGACGACAATCATGATCGACAGAACTGCCGCCACCGGCTCCGTTCTTGGAGATCGATGGAGCAGCATGTCGCCCTCCCATACATCTCCGAGCTCGTCCGTCGGAGGTATCGGAACGAAGGCACGCCACATCGGGGTGAGACGATACGCGAATGAGATGTGCCGCGGCGGAAGCCCGCTCACGGCGCGGGTGAGTGCGCCGTTGCCGAGATATGGCGTGTCCGCCCGGGGCCACACCTGCGCGAAGGCGAGGCAGATCCCAAGCACCGCGAAAGCCAGCGGAATGAAAATGGCCCTGATCCGTGGGCCGAAGGTCGAGCGGGACCTGACGGCTTCCATCTCGCTGGGCACATCGACGAGCGGCATATCGGGCCCGGCAAGCATCGCCCGGATGAGCATCGCACCAATCAATGCAAGCACCACGATCACGCCGTACAGCGATGTGTTGGCCAATAGAAGCAGCACGATTCCAAGCAGAACTCGCGACCGCCGCGATCCGGTGCCGGTCACGAAAATACACACCAGCACCATGAGGAACATCTCGAGCGAATAGCTTCGCGCCACGACCGTGTACCCGTACGCGACGAAGTAACCAAAGGCAAAGAGTACTCGCACGAAACGTGTAAGTGGCGCCCGCAGCGCGAAGAGATACACGGTCGCGGCGCCGAAGCAGACGGAGACGATCTGAATGGTTCTCACATCTGCCGATAACGGCGTGAGCACGCGGAGTATGAGATACCAGAGTGACGGATGGCCTTCGTAATGCAGCGCCTGAAAGAGTCCGGCAAGGGAGGTGTCGCGGGCAAGCAGCCACGCCTGGACCTCGTCGCGCCACATCTCGTGATGCAGCGCGACCGGGATTACGACGGCCAGAAACGCGGCTGTGACTGCGATCGCGAAAGACTGGGCGCTGCGCCCTCGTTCCGCCGCGGTTGCACCACTGGGCGACGGACGCGTGTGAATTGATTCTCGCTGCTCGAAGCCGCCGGCAGGAACGACCGGCGACCGCGTGCCGGTCATCGAGAGTGGCGCGGCGTTGAAGACACCGCAATCATGTTGTACACTACGCCGACGAGCCGGCCGAGCGCGTAGCCGATTACAAATGCGTAGACGAAGCCGATGAACGCACCCAGCACGGTCACGCGATAGCCTGGAAGGAAGATGCCGAGCAGCGCCAGATGCGGTCCCACCACGGCGCCACCCTTTATGACGAGCACGATCGTCGCGCCGAAGAGAATCAATCCAAGGATGAGTCCCATCGCGACGCCCCAGGCTCGACCGTTGAGCTTGGCGAGCGTGCGCTCGAGTTCGTCTTCCACAGGAGTGCGGGACTGATTACCGGGAGAGGTCACGGTCAGATGTAGTCAAGGAAGTCGTTGGTGCGCTGCCAGTCGGCGCGCGCCCGAAAGTATATCACCCACAGGGCCATCACTGCATTTCGAGCGAATGCAACGAACCAGCCGGCGACGAAGCCCACAACGAATCCCCAGGCGCCTCCGACGAGCGCACCCAGGATCGACACGGTGTAGCCGTCGAAGTACTGCGCCAGAAGATCCAGGGGCATCTGGCGAGTGGGATCGAGAATCATGTCGAGCAGGGTCACAAATACTACGAGCCCCCCGAACACGATGCCGGTTGCGACGCCGAATGCGGCCTTGTGCAGCGGCGCAAATGCGAGTTGCACGCGGCGCACGATGCGCTGCTCTCCGGTCACCGACATCACGTGCTCGTGGCGGCGGTCGTACCGCGGAAAGTCGGGGTTCGAGGAAAGCAGTGGTTGATCCGGTCCCGATGGTCGTTCAGTCATTGCGTCACTCCACGAAATGCGAGAGGGGTTCTGCGAAGCTGTTCCGTCAGATGCAGCACGATTGCCGACGCCGCACCGGCACCGCTTGTGAGATAAAAGAGCAACCTCAATGGGACGACCGCAACCGCGAATCCGATACCTCGCTCGCGCCCGAACCATGCCACGAGCTGTCGGTTTCCGATCATTACGGGGACGAGTGCCACGGCCGCGGCGACAAGATAGCGAGCGTCGAACATCACAACCGCCACGACAACGAGCATCAGCGCAATTCCCGTGAGCGCCGTAAATACCTTCTCCGAGAGACGCAGATTGAGAGATCCGGGGCGGGCAACCGAGCGCCGCTCGAGCATGAGACGCATCCACGGTACGGCCCTGTCCGCATAATCGGTGGCCAACATTCGCCCAAGAGTCCAGTGTTTCAGATGCGTGCCCTGAATGTCAGGTGCAAGGACGATGTGCTCACCGTGGTCTGTAAGCCGGTAGCCGAAGTCGATGTCTTCTATCTGCGGCCGCGGAAACCGCTTCTGATCGAACATCCCTGCCGACATGAACGAAGCGCGACGTACGGCGCCGCATCCTGCCCAGAACGTATCCGCTGGCCCGGCGTTCGTCTGGTGCACGTAGTGGTGCAGCAGGTTGCGATACTGTGACACAATACCAGCCGCTTCCGGATGGGTATCGTAGGCCCCGAACGCAGCCGACGGCGCTCCCGTTCCGATCTCGAGTAGCTCGACGAGCCGCCGAACCGCATCCGGGTGGACGCACACGTCTGCGTCTACGAACACGAGCGTCGCTCCGCGCGCGACTTCCGCGCCGCGATTCCGTGCGAAAGCCGGACCGCGAGGTCCACCGGTGACCGTTACCACGATGTCCGCCATCTCGCGCGCCATGTCCGGGGTCGCGTCGACACTGCTGTCGTCGACGACGATGAGCTCCCAGTCTGCGCGCGGCAGATCGCTCGCCATCAAGGCAGCGAGAGTGCGTCGCAACGTGGCGGGGCAGTTTCTCGCCGGAACGACCACGGACGCGCGAATCGCGCCGGGATCGGCACGTCCATCAGTTGGCGCCGTATTGCGGATCACTTCGTTCCCCCGAGTCCCGCCAGGGTGCGTCGCACGCGCCGACCAAGGGCCCGTGCGCGCATGTACCCGGTGAACCTGCGCGTTCCCCACGACTCCAGTAGACCGGGCGTGCGAAAATACCAGGCGTCCACACGCGGCATCAGTGCACGATCGTCGCGGCTCGTAAGATCTCGCATTTCAGTGGTACACCCGTACTGGTACGCATTGCGGACGATGCTCGTCGCTTCCGGTGAAAGCTGCCCGTACGGGTATGCAAAAGACTTCGGGCGCCGGCCAGTGCGCCGTTCGATCTCGGCACCGGATCCGACGATCTCGTCGGTCAACTGATCGGTCGATGATAATCGGGTAAGATCCGGATGCGAACGCGTGTGCGCCCCGATCTCAATTCCTGCTTCTGCAACCGCGGCTATCTCATCCCACCGCAGCAACGGGAGAACGGGAACGCCGTCGTCCGCACCAGCATGCCACGCGTTCGTCATTCCGGCGCGATCGGTGACGACGAAGATCGTGGCCGGAAGCGCTGCGTCGAACAGAATTGGCGCGGCGATTTCAGCGAAGTTGGCGAACGCGTCATCGAAAGCGAGAGCAATCGCGTCGACGTCGTCCGGTAGCGCCGCGATCTCGTGCAATGGCACCACGCTGTGACCGCTTTCCGCGAGCCACGATACATGCGACCGGAATATCCCGGGGGCAATCGAGATGGGCGATCCGCTCGCGTCGATCGAGTGATAAGTGAGAATCATCTTCATGCGACTACGCCAGCCCAACGCGTGCGGCAGCGGGATCCGGCAAGGCAGGATACCGCGATGGAGCTGCCGCATGTTTCATCTGAATGAGCCTTTCAACCAATGCAAGGTAGCGCGGGAGTGCCGCAGCCGTTTCCCAGTGCTCGAGAAATTTCTGGCGTGAATGCGTGGCCAACTGCCGCCGCCGCTCCGGATCTCGCGCCAATTCAGCGAGCGCCAATCGGAGTTCAGCGGCGTCTGAAAATAGCAGCCCTCCGGCTCCCCCATCGAGAAGGTCGGGAAACGGACCGATTCGCCGGGCGATGACGGGCGTGGATGCACGAAACGATTCTACGGTCGAGAGGCCCAGCGTTTCGAAGCCGACCGACGGGACAATGGTTGCAATCGCATGCTGATAGTACGGGGAAAGCTCAGCAGGCTCGACACGCCCCAGAAATCGGATCCGCGGGTTGCCATTGGCGAGCCGCTCCAGCTCGGAGCGTTGTGTTCCGGTACCAGCGACGAGCAGATCGGCAGCGCCGGCAGTGTCGGGCTCCATGAATATCGGTATGACATCCGCCAGGCCCTTTATTGGTTCGAGCCTGCCGGAGAAGAGAAAATAGGATCGATGATGTGGAGACGCGCTCGCCAGGACTGGAACGTCGGGCACCAGAGTCGGGAGAACGAGCATCTCGTACGGATGACCGAACTCGCGATGTTTAGCGCGGCTGAACTCACTCATCGCGAGAAAAGCGTCGATGTGTGCGCCCGCCCGTCTCAACGCGCCGGTATATCTCCATAGCTGCGGCGGGCGGTGTGCGCGCAATGTGCACCGAATGCATTCACGCTTCGCGCAGGGCTCCCGTCCATTCTTCCAAAGCACGTGCATCCCGCAGACGAGCCAGTGCTCGTGGGCGGAGTAGATTTTCACGCCCTCTCCGAAGCGAAGAATGCCGGGTCCACCCATCAGTGAAACGTTGTGGAAATGTATGACGTCGAATCCACGATCGAGCACGCGACGGATTGCGTTGCTGTAACTCGCTGGCCGACCAGTCTGATGCGCCTGCAAGCACGACGCCAGCGGCCAAGCGGTCGATATCGGGATGACCTCGACTCCATCGTCATACGCTTTCTCGAGTCTGGGAAGCGCCGACGCGTCCGCGTCGCGTGCTACCGTTCGGAACGCGTCCACGTTGTGCAGGACCGTGACCGAATGACCATCAGCCACAAGCGCACGAGAGAGGTTTTGAACGGCGATTCCATCACCACCGAATCCCCACGGGGGGTAGAAGGTCGTCACCATGCAAAAACGAAGTGATTTCACGCGGCCGCCTCGCGCAGGGCGTCGAGTGTCGAATCCGCCGTCCTGTTCCAGCTCAAGGCGCGAGATCTCTCCAGCGCGCGATCGCCCATGGCACGTCGTGCGCCTTCGTCAGACAGCATTGTGCGCATCGCGCTGCTCAGTTCCTGCTCGTTTCCGGGGGCGACGAATATTCCGCCGCCTGCCAACAGTTCCGGAAGCGGACTCGCGGTCGTCGCTATCACTGGCGTTCCACAAGCGGCTGCTTCGACGGCGGGAAGGCCGAATCCCTCGCACTCCGACGGGAGGACCAGCGCGATCGCACCCGATAGAAGATGCTTGAGATCGCAATCAGGGACAAAGCCTGTCCAGTGGATTCGACTGGACAACGGAGAGCGGGTCGCCGCAATGTCGATTCGAGCGCCGGCGCAGTGAAATACGTCGTCCTCGCGTGTGCCGACCAGTACCAGATGCGGCGGCGCGGCGAGCGCGGCGCACGCCGCTGCGTGGGCCCGGACTATGACGTCGACGTGCTTGTGCGGATTGAAGCCGCCAACGTAGATGAACCACCGATCGTCGCTGACCAGCCCGAATCGCGCGGCGACGCGCCTGATCTGCTCGCATGTCTCACTTGGCGCGTACTCGGGCGCCGGCGCCTCGGTCGCAACGCGGATCTGCCGTTTCGCCACGCCGTATACGGCTTCGATATCACGCGCAGCATACTCCGAGACGGTAAGCACGATGCGCGCCTGCTTCAATGCCAGCCATATCTTGGCACGCCAGAACATGCGCGCTCGCGCGTCAGGGAACGTGAGCTGCGGAAATCGATCGGCGATCGCATCATGTATGGTCACCACTGCAGGCAGACCGAGCGGGAGCGGGAAGTAGGTGTATGCCGACGGTGAAAAGAAGACGTCGAGGTGCGCGCGCGCGACTGCGCGTGTGAAGCGCAACATGTCGAGCACGCCACGGGACTCACCCGCGGCCGCCGCGAGAGTCGGTGACTTCCGCTGTCTGACCAGCACGACTGACACATTGGGACGGTCGGACGACCACGCCGCGGCTGCGCGCGAATCGCAGAACAGGACGAACTCGTCGTTCGGGGCTCCGGCAACGAGCGCGCCGAGCAGCTCTTGCGTGAACCGTCCATAGCCGCGGCCATTGGCGAGGCACGAGGCGTCCACTCCGATTCTCACGCGACCGCCTCGGTGTCCCTGGATGCGTCACCCGCGGAAATGCTGACGGTAGCGGGCGACAGCTCAGCCTCTGGACGCGCCGGCTCCACCTTCTGCTCCTCGTGGTATTCAAAGTCGGTGTTCACACTCCACACGTCATGCGATGCGCCGTACATGTTCGCGACCGTCAGCATCGCGGTGTACATCGAGTGATCCTGATTGTTGTACTTGTGCATCCCGTTGCGGCCAACGGTGTGGAGATTGGGGACGGCGTCAATGCAATCCCGCACGCAGTCCAGATGTGCGCGATAGCTCGCGTCGTAGATCGGATATGCCTTCGGCATGCGCACGACGGATCCGTCGATCACCTTGCAACCCGGAGCCAGTTCGAGCTGCGCGAACTCGCGTGTTGCAAGCGCAATGAGATCTTCGTCCGACGAAGTCCAGAGTCCATCGCCTTCAAAGCAGAAATATTCCATCCCCAGGCAGGTCCGACCGGCTTCCGGAACCATCGCCTTGCTCCAGTTGTTGAAATTCTGGATGCGACCCACTTTCACGCCGGGTGTATGGATGTAGATCCAGTTGTCCGGAAAGAGATCCTCTCCCTGTATTACGAG
>DATBNQ010000095.1:0-20081 GCA_036554185.1 Gemmatimonadaceae bacterium
AAATCGAGGATGTTACGGATGTCCGCGCCTCTCCAGCCATAAATCGACTGATCGTCATCACCAACCACTACCACGTTGGAGTGCGCGCCACCAAGAAGCTTGATGAACTGGTACTGCGCGCGGTTTGTGTCCTGATACTCGCCCACCAGTATGAACTGGAATCGCTCACTCAGGCGGTTGCGAAGCCCTTCGTATCGCGAGATTAGCTCAACGGGCAGCGTGAGCAGGTCATCGAAAGTCACGGCGTTTGCATTGCGCAGCGCCACTTCTAGGTTCCGGTATACAACCGACGCGTTGCGCGACACGGGATCGAGGGCCAGCGCCGCATACTCTTCGGGGGTTACGAGCGCATTCTTCGCATCCGATATGAGCGACGCGATTGCCTTCGCCGACCACGCCTTGGTCGATATACCCGCCGCTTCCATCACGCGCTTGATGACGGCGATGCTATCGTCCTCGTCGTATATCGTGAAATTGGGGGCGCGTCCAACGGCTGCGGCATTGGAACGGAGCAGTCGCGCGCCGATCGCGTGAAAGGTGCCGCACCACATTCCCGTTGGCTCCTGACCCAACAGGCGCGCAATGCGATCGCGCATCTCTCCAGCGGCTTTGTTTGTGAAAGTCACCGAGAGAATGCGCGTCGGGTCGACACCGTGATGCTCGACCAGCCGCGCGATCCGGGTAGTCAGTACGCGTGTCTTTCCGGATCCTGCACCGGCTAGTACCAGCATCGGCCCTTCAAAGTGGAGCACGGCCTGTCGCTGGGCCTCATTCAGCCCTGCGAGCGACTCTGTATCAAGCTCTGGATTCATGTCCAAGTATTATGTCGAACGTCGCGCCACGCGTGCCGGATTGCAGCAGTAGTCGGCCGTCGTGTCCTTCAGTAATTATGCGCCGCGCAAGTGAAAGCCCGATCCCCCACCCCTTCTCCTTCGTGGAGAAACCAGCGTCGAATATTCGTTTTCGCAGCTCGCGTGGAACGCCAGGGCCGTTGTCCTTCACGCGAACGCGTACTCTGCCCTCGGGAAGTTCCTGCGCGGAGAGCGTGACGCGGCCACCCCGTCCAGCCAGAGCGTCGATCGCGTTCTTGGCAAGCGACTCGATGGCCCACTCGAGCAACACCGGGTCGCCGTCCACGATGAGCGAGTCACCGCGGCGTACCGAGCGTATCGTAACTGCTTTGGCTAGCGTTGGAACCCTGGCACGGAAATACGTTGCAACATTATCGACGATCTCGCCGACGTTCACCTTTTCACGTCGCGGCGGCCGGCCGATTCGCTCGAACCGAAATGCAACGCGCCGCAACCGTTCAAGATCGCCGTCCATGTGAGCCAGCGCGTGATTCAGCACCGGATCGCCAGGTTCGTGATCCCGCAGCAACTCGATCCAGCCGCTCATGCTTGACAGTGGCGTTCCGAGCTGATGCGCGGATTCCCGTGCCATCCCAGCCCATATCTGCTCACGATCCGCACGGCCGCGCGTTCGCAATGCGTAGATCCCGGCGGTCAAAAACATCGCAATCAGTAGCGCCTGCAGCGCGGGTACGATGCGCAGCCCCTCGACCAATCGCGTATTGCCGAAGTACACTGTTCCGACTCCGCGCTCCACGACCGGAGTGTTCTCGCGCGCAAGCTGCCGCGCATACTGCTGAATCCGCGCGTTGTTGCCTCGAATCCCGTCCGGCAGGTTCTGCGAGGCGGTAACGACACCATTTGCATCGGTGACGATGACCGGCACCCCGGATTCCCGAATCAGCGCGGAAAGATCCTGGAGCGCCGTGGTCGCAGCATCGGGATTGGGGTCATTCAGCGCATCATAAACCCGAGCATACATCTTTCCGACACGCGACGCTTCAACGCGCAGATCGGTCACCACGCTTCTCATGTAGAACACATACCACGTGAGAAGCGCAACCACGCCGAATACTACTGCCCAGAGCGGCGCGGTGCGGCGCACGCGCTACTTGATCACCGACGCGCCGAAGTACGGCTCGAGCGCCGACGGCACACGAACAGTTCCGTCCGCGTTCTGGTGCTGCTCGAGAATCGCCGCAATGATGCGCGGGAACGCCAAACCCGAGGCGTTCAGCGTGTGCACAAAACGCGGCTTGCCGCCACCCGCGGGCCGGAAGCGAATATTCGCCCGACGTCCCTGGAAGTCTCCAAAGTTGCTCGATGAGGATACCTCCAGCCACTTGCCCACACCCGGCGCGAATGCCTCCAGATCGTAGGTCTTCGCGCTCGCGAATCCGGTGTCGCCCGCTGCGAGGAGAAGAACCCTGTACGGTAATTCCAGCAGCTGCAGGATTCGCTCTGCATGGCTCGTAATCAACTCATGCTCGCCGATCGACTTGTCGGGATGTGCGTACCGTACCAGTTCCACCTTGTCGAATTGATGCACTCGGAGCAATCCGCGCGTGTCCTTCCCATGCGCTCCGGCCTCGCGACGAAAACACGGCGAATACGCGGTGAACGTGCGCGGGAGGTCGGACTCGGGAATTATCTCGTCACGGTACAGATTCGTCAGCGGCACTTCTGCGGTTGGAATCAGAAACAGATCCTCGTCCACGAGCCCGTACTGCTCATCTTCGAACTTCGGGAACTGCGCCGTTCCGGTCATCGATGCGCTGTTCACCGCAGCCGGAACCCACGTCTCCTCATAACCATGATCGCGCGTGTGCGTGTCGAGCATGAGGTTCATGAGCGCCCGCACCAGACGCGCGCCGCCAGCACGGTACACGATGAACCCGGAACCACTGATTTTGGCTCCGCGCTCGAGATCGAACAGCCCGAGCTTCTCCCCAATGTCCCAGTGAGGAACCACGCCGTCCACACTGCGCGGGGTTCCCCACGTGCGCACGACTGCGTTGTTCTCCTCACCACCGGCGGGTACATCCGCAAGCGGAACGTTGGGCATCTGGAGCAGGACCGCCGTCAGCTCCTCCTCAGTCGAGGACAGGTGCATCTGCAACGCATCGATTTCGTCACCGAGTGCGCGGCCCTCGGCCATGAGCGCATCCGCATTCTCACCCGAGCGCTTGAGTTGCGCCACGCTTTGCGTCAACGTGTTTCTGCGCGCCTTGATCTCCTCGACGCGTTGAATGATCGCTCGGCGCTCGGTATCCAGGGTCAGCGCGTGATCGACAAGCGCACCGCTCGAGTCGAGCATGTTGCGGCGACTCAGACCGTCGCGGATCGTCTCTGGGTGTTCGCGAAGTAGATGTAGATCGTGCACGGCGTCAGTTCGACGGAAGTCCCGCGGCGAACGATTTGTATCCGCAGTTTGGATCCGACACAACGCGCATGTAGATCGCGCGCGACGTGGCCGGCTTCACACTGTCGATGACGACTTTGGCGTAGATCGTCGGATTTGGATCGTAGACGCACGCGTCGCTCGCCGTTGCTCTGTTGGTCAGCAACACGAACGGTTGGCCAGGAGTCACAACAATAGCCGTGTCGGGTCGATAGTATCCGCCAGGCGCAGACTTGATGTTGTCGAATGGCGTCGTGAACTCGGTACGGATTCCCACAGCCGGCGCTCCCGAAAGCTGATTCACCAGCACCCGTACAGGGCTGACGATCACCTGGCCGAGGCTATCAAAATCAAAGGCGACATCGAACGCTGCCGAACCGTCGACTCGAACAGTCGATCGATAGATGACCGAGAGGCCGCTCGGAAGGCTTGGCGGGGTGCCCGTCATGGCGTACGCCACGAGCGTATCCGTGGCAACGGGCAGCGAGGCCTGCAAAATGTTCGTGTCCTTGCAGCCTGTGGCGAGCGCGAGACCGGCAAGGGCCGCGACCGCCGCGGCGGGATAGCGTGAGTGCATTCGCTGAGCGGAGCGGGGTGAAAATGGTAATACCCGCCGCGGAGCATATTTCCCCGCAGCGTAGCCTCGTAGAATAGCCCCCGGGACGGTACTTTTCAACGCATGCCGACACTACGCGAGTTGACCGAAGCAATTCAGCAGCGACCCGGAGTCAAGGCGGTCGTGATTCTGGGAGCCGACGGGCTGCTTATCGAGACCCACGACTCCGCGCAAAACGATGCAGAGGCCCTTGCAGCACGGGTTCCGGCGGTAGCCACGGCCGTAAGCCAGCTCGGC
Source organism: Gemmatimonadaceae bacterium (assembly GCA_036554185.1). GTDB lineage: Bacteria > Gemmatimonadota > Gemmatimonadetes > Gemmatimonadales > Gemmatimonadaceae > Fen-1247. The sequence continues at coordinate 4,106 of DATBNQ010000095.1, forward strand.
GACGCCGCATCAGCCGGAGAGGCGTCAATGGTGGTGCTGGAGTTCCAGCGCGGCTATGGCGTTGTTTTGAGGCTCTCGGATCACGTGCTCCTGTTCGTGTCAGCGAGCCCCGACATCGCGCTCGCCGACCTCCTGTTCGATCTGAGGCGCCACCGATCTGCCATGGCGTCGCTGGTCTAGAGAGCGAATTCCTTGGCAACTGCAACAGCCGAACGCCCACGGCGCGTGCTCGTAGCGGACGATGAGCCGCACATTGGCCGGATCATCAAGATGAAACTCGAGGGCGGTCCGTTCGACGTAACGCTCGCATTCAACGGACGCGAGGCTACCGATGCGCTGAATGGCGAAAACGGACAGTTCGATCTGGTCGTTCTGGATCTGATGATGCCCGAAATGAGTGGCCTCGACGTGCTGCGTACTTTGCGTCGCGATTTTCACAGCCAGATTCCGGCGATAATACTTACCGCAGCGGGCCAGGACGAGCAGGAACGCGCAGCGCTCGATTCGGGTGCCAATGCGTTTGTGACAAAACCATTCAGCCCCAAGAAGTTGTATGCGCTGGTCGCGCGTCTCACCGGCGTCAACGACGCCGAGACTGAATGAGCGATAGTCTGTGGGCCGTCGTGCTCGCCGGAGGCGTCGGCTCCCGGTTCTGGCCGCTCAGTACGCCCGCGCGGCCAAAGCAACTGCTACCCCTCGCGGACGATCGACCACTGCTCGTGGCGACCCTGCAGCGCATGTCGACTCTGGTGCCGCCAGAACGCACCCTGATTCTCACCAACGCCTCGCTCGTCGAGCCGATATCGACTGCGGTTCCGGGCATTGTCCGCGAGAACATCGTTCCTGAACCGCGACCAGCGGGAACAGCGGCGGCGCTTGCATACGCGGCGGCAGAAATCGAGCGCCGGACCGGACGCGAGACCGTGATGGTCTGCGTGCATGCGGATTGGGCGATCGGCAACGAGCCCGAGTATCGCGCCACGCTTTCACGTGCGGTGAAGGTCGCGCAGACCCAGCACGGACTCGTCACAGTTGGCATCGTACCTACAAGACCGGATCCAGGTTTCGGCTACATCCAACCCGGTGACGCGACGCAGTCCCCGGACGCGCGGCGCGTTCGACGATTCATCGAGAAACCCACACGTGAACGGGCCGCGGTGCTGTGTGCCCATTCCTGCCTCTGGAATTCCGGGATCTTCGTGTGGCGCGTGGGTGATTTCCTGGATGAGATTCGCGCACACACACCGGAAATCGCACCTGCTCTCAAGGAAGTCGACGGCCGGCCGGATTCGCTGGAGCGGTTTTTCGGTGCCGTCACATCAGTCTCCGTCGACGTTGGTGTGCTCGAGCGTAGCGAGCGCGTATACGTTGTACCGGGCGATTTCGGTTGGGACGACGTCGGCACCTGGGCATCGCTTCTCAGAGTCCGCACACCCGACGCCAACGGCAATGTCACGAGTGGCACTGTTGTCGCAACCGACTCGGCAAACAACGTCGTCCATGCCGAGGGTAATGCAGTCGTGCTTTTCGGCGTTTCCGATCTTGTCGTGGTAACGCGCGATGGACTCACTCTCGTTACGACGGTGGAGCGTTCCGCGGATCTTAAGCAGCTGATAGAGTCGCTACCCTCAGAACTGCAGGCGTTGCCGTGAGCATGCTGTACATGTATGACGACGCAACGGCACGCGGTTTTGAACCATTTGCGCTGACGCGGCCCGTCTCCGAGCTGCGTGCTGGCACGGAGCTGATACGACGACGGTGGGAGATTGTCGCCGGCCGCGACGCAGCCGGATTCGCTGGCGCGACGCACCTCGCGGACTTTGAGGAGGAAGGTGCACCGCACGCAATCGCGACCGGTGCAACAATTCCGGCTGGATCCATTATCGCGAACTCCCGCTGCATCGTAGCGCTCGATGAGGCGCTCGAGGATTCCGTCACCGCCTGGCACTGTGGCGGAGTGATCTGCGCGGTACGCCTCGCGCAACCGCTCGCGTCGTCCGCACTTATGGACGGTTCGCTCAATCTCCAGGAGCTGGCCAGCGGGTCGCCTGCCACACTGACAGGTCGCTGGGTTGCGGCAATCTGGGATTTCATTGCGCAGTTATCTTCGCAGCTCACCGAGGATATCACCGCAATTGCGCCGTCGCTCGCTTCAGTGACGGACCCGGGCGTAACGATTGGATCCCACACCGTAACAGTCGAGCGAGGCGCTTCCATCGAGCCCTTCGTAGTCTTCGATGCTGCTGCCGGCCCGATTCTGGTCAGCAAGGGCGCGACGGTCGCGGCGTTCACGCGACTCGTCGGACCCTGCTTCATCGGTGCCGATACCGCCATCGTCGGCGATCGTGTCGCCAACTGCTCGATCGGTGAAAGATCCAAGATTCGTGGCGAGATCAGCTCCTCCATCGTGCTCGGCCACTCCAACAAGGGCCACACTGGATTCGTCGGCCATTCGTACCTTGGCCGCTGGGTCAATCTTGGCGCGGGCACCACGACGAGCAATCTCAAGAACACGTACGGCACCGTGCAGCTGTGGACCCCGCGCGGCATGACGGATACGCAGCAGCTGTTCATCGGTACGATGTTCGGCGATCACGCGAAGACGGGGATCGGCACGATGCTCAACACCGGCACCGTAGTCGGCGCGGGCGCAAGCATCTTTGGCGCATCACTGCACCCGAAGCACGTCGCTCCCTTTGCCTGGGGCGAGAGCGAGCTGTACTCGACCTATCAGCTCGACAAGTTCCTCGACGTCGCAGCGCGCGCGATGCAACGCCGAGGCGTTGCGCTTGGCGATGCGACGCGGCGGCAGCTTGCACAGGCGCATGCGCGCGGCACGCAATCGTGAATTGCCAGTGACAGCCTGGACTGGATCGCATGCATGCACGGCGCTTTCTTCCCGTCAGCGCCGATGAGAATGTGGTTGCTCGGCTCCGGGAGCCGGGGAAATGCGGTCGTACTCGAGTCCGGGCAATCGCGGGTGCTCATCGACGCGGGGTTTGCGGCGTCCATTCTCGTGGAGCGTCTGAGGATCGCGGACATCGCGCCCGAGTCCATCCAGGCAGTGGTCATCACGCACGAACACATGGATCACGTGCGCGGCGTTCGTGTCTTGTGCCAGCGATACAAGTGGGATTCGTACGCAACCGCCGGAACCATCGCGGCGTGCCCTGATCTCGCAAGTTCCCGCGCGAACTCGTTCAACGCTGGCGATGGCTTTACGATTGGAGACATGGACCTCCTGTCAGTAAAGGCGTCGCATGATGCCGCGGAGCCTGTCATCTTCGTCGCCACATCGCGATCGAGCGGAGCGCGTACCGGAATCGCCTACGACCTGGGAGTCGCCACTCAGAGTGTAAATGACGCGCTGCGCGATCTCGACATGTTGATTCTCGAGGCAAACCACGACGAATTGATGTTGCACGCCGGTCCGTATCCTGCATCGGTGCGCGCGCGCATTTCTGGACGCAGCGGACATCTAAGCAACGGGCGCGCCGCTCAGCTTGCACGTGACGTTGCGCACCGCGATCTTCGGCAGATAGTTCTGGCGCACATCAGCGAGAAGTGCAACACGCCGCGTATGGCGCTCAGTGACGTGCACGGCGCGGTCTCGGGCACCCGGTTTACGGGTCGACTGAGCGCGGCGCATCAGGATCGCGTCGTCGGCCCCTTCGAGCCGGCGGCGCGGCGCGCTCGAGCCGTTCAGCTCGCGCTCGCACTCTGACTCTGCCGCAAAGCGTTTTGAATTGCGTGCCTGTCCGGCGAGCTGCAACTATGTGAAAACGGCCCGGAGCGATTGCTCCGGGCCGTTTTCACATAGAACGAGCGGTTAGTACATGCCGCCCATGCCGCCGCCTGGCGGGCCACCTGCCATCGGCTTGTCTTCCTTCTTCTCGACGATCAACGCTTCCGTCGTCAGAAGCAGGCCGGCGATGCTGGCTGCGTTCTGAAGCGCGGTGCGCGTGACCTTCGTTGGATCGATGACACCGGCCTGCACGAGATCCTCGTACGTGTCGGTGAGTGCGTTGTAGCCGAAGGTATTGTCCTTTGCGCTACGCACCTTCTCGACGACCATCGAACCTTCGCCGCCCGCATTCTGAACGATCATGCGGATTGGCTCCTCGATGGCGCGACGGATGATGTCTACGCCGACCTGCTCGTCGTGATCCGCGAACTTGAGGTCCTTGAGCGCCTTCTGAGCGCGGATGAGTGCAACACCGCCCCCTGGGACGATGCCCTCTTCAACCGCTGCGCGCGTTGCGTGCAGAGCGTCCTCGACGCGAGCCTTCTTCTCCTTCATCTCGCTCTCGGTCGCTGCGCCAACGTTGATCACCGCAACTCCGCCGGCGATCTTCGCGAGGCGCTCCTGCAGCTTCTCACGATCGTAATCGGACGTGGTCTTCTCGACCGCGGCCTTGATCTCCTTCACGCGACCCTGAATGGCGTCATCCGTGCCGGCGCCATCGATGATCGTGGTGTTGTCCTTGTCCACGACGATGCGCTTGGCACGGCCGAGGTCGGTGACGACTGCGTTCTCGAGCTTGAATCCGACTTCCTCGGAGATGACCTGGCCGCCGGTGAGAACTGCGATGTCCTGCAGCATCGCCTTGCGACGATCGCCGAACCCTGGAGCCTTGACGGCACAGACCTTGAGCGTACCACGCAGCTTGTTGACGACGAGCGTTGCGAGAGCCTCGCCTTCGATGTCTTCAGCGATGATGAGCAATGGCTTGCTGAGCTGGGCGACCTTCTCGAGAATCGGGAGAAGATCCTTCATCGACGAGATCTTCTTGTCGTGAATGAGAATCATGCCGTCTTCGAGAACGGCTTCCATCTTGTCGGGGTCGGTTACGAAGTACGGCGACACGTAACCGCGATCGAACTGCATTCCCTCGACGGTGTCGAGGTTGGTCTCGAGGCCCTTTGCCTCTTCAACCGTGATCACGCCGTCCTTGCCGACCTTCTCCATCGCTTCGGCAATGAGATCACCGATCTCCTTGTCGTTGTTCGCCGAGATCGTGCCGACCTGTGCGATTTCCTTCTTGCCCGTCGTGGGAACCGAGATCGCCTTGAGCTCGTCGACAACAGCCTGAACGGCCTTGTCGATTCCGCGCTTGAGCGCCATCGGGTTCGCGCCTGCGGTGACGTTCTTCAAGCCTTCGCGGAAGATCGCCTGCGCAAGAACAGTCGCGGTGGTGGTGCCGTCTCCGGCGAGGTCGGACGTCTTCGTCGCGACTTCCTTGACCATCTGCGCGCCCATGTTCTCGATCGGATCTGAAAGCTCGACTTCCTTCGCGACAGTCACACCGTCCTTCGTGATCGTCGGTGAGCCGAACTTCTTGTCGATTACGACATTGCGTCCCTTGGGGCCGAGCGTGACCTTCACCGCTTCGGCGAGCTGATCCACGCCGCGCTTGAGCGCTGCACGTGCCTCAGTATTGAAATAGAGTTCTTTCGCTGCCATTGTGGTCTAGTCTCCGTTTAGCCGATCACCGCGAGGACATCCGTCTCGCGGAGGATGAGCAACTGGTCGTTATTGATCGTCACTTCGGTGCCGCTGTACTTGCCGTAGAGAACCTTGTCGCCAACCTTGAGCGACATCGGAACGAGCTTGCTGTCCTCGTAACGTCCCGGTCCGACGGCGACGATCTCGCCCTGCTGCGGCTTTTCCTTGGCCGTGTCCGGAATGAAGAGGCCACCGCGCATCTGCTCGGTCTCCTCGAGTGCCTTGATAACCACGCGGTCCGCAAGCGGCTTGACGGTGGTGGCGGTCTTGTCTGCCATAGAGCGCCTCTATGTGATTTAGAGAGTGTAAAAGAATCGTTAGCACTCACCGATGGAGAGTGCTAACAAAGGAAAAGATAATCGCTCGCCCCATTGGTTCAAGGGCAAGAAGCCGCTCGATCAGTCGTTCGAAAGGATGCCGTGCGCCAGTCGCAAGCCCTTCAGCGTAAGAGCTGAGTCGACCTCGTTGAAGCTCGTGCAGAAGGCCCGAAAAGTCTCCGCCAGGCCACCTGTACCCACCACGTAAGGCACCGCCGGATGGGGCCACTCACCCTTGATCCGGCCAATCAGCCCGTCAATGGAATCGGCGGCGCCAAAGACGACGCCGGACCGGATGCAGTCGGCAGTATTTGTCCCGATCGCGCGCGCCGGAGTCGCGAGAGCGGTACTGGGCAGCATCGCGGTCTTCGCGAAGAGCATCGTCGCCGAGGTCTGCACACCCGGCTGAATGATCCCGCCGAAAAACGACCCCTTCGCGCTCACACAATCGAAGGTGGTTGCCGTCCCCATGTCCACTATGATGCAGTCGCGCCTGTAGATCTGGCTCGCCGCCAGAGTATTCACCACGCGATCGGCACCCACCGTGGAGGGGTCGTCGACGTCGAGCGTTATCGGTAATCGAGACCCGGGACCGATCACGAGAGGCGTTACGCCGAAGACGACGTCGCACGCGTCGACGACGTGCTGCGTTACGGGAGGCACGACCGAGCACAGCGCAACGCCCGTCACGCTCCTGATGGCTATCCCCTCGGCTGCAACGAGCTGCGACAACAGGATCCGCATCTCGTCAGCGGTACGCGCGGACGAAGTGGTAAGGCGCCAGTGCGCGCGGAGCGTCTCGCCGTCGAATATTCCCGCTGTGGTTTCGGTATTGCCGACATCGATTGCTAGTAGCATTGGTTATCCGGTCAGTCCGGCGGCTGTAGAATCAGTGATCCACTTCGAACGTGCGCGATCGAGTCCGATAGCTCCACGAGCAGCTCACCGCTCGATGCAATTCCTATTACGCGTCCACGCAGCGGCTCCAGGCACGTCCGGCCACGGGCAAGATCGCGCGCGGCGTACTCCTCCATCTCAGCGGAAGTGAGCACACCGTGCATTGCCGCAGCGGCGCGCAGCTCCGGAATGAGTGCACTTATGACGTCAATCCGGGACGTGCCTGGCTCAAGTGCGGCGGCTCGTGACTGGTCCGGCGGAGGCTCCATGTTGATTCCGAGTCCGATTGCGACCCAATCGAGCCGCTCGCCGCGCCACCGCGTTTCGACCAGTATCCCTGCAACCTTGGCATCGTCGACGTACAGGTCGTTGGGCCACTTTACGCGCACGGGTTCGGCGGTGAAAGCATCGAGCGCGCGGGCGACGGCGAGGCCGATTCGGAGCGACAGGACGTCGAGCGCAGACGGATCGTCGGGACGCTCGATGAGCGTCATCCAGACACCGCGGGGTGGCGATGTCCACCGCTTGCCATTCCGTCCGCGGCCCGCTACCTGCGAATCGGCGAGCACCAGCGTCCCTGCGACCGCCCCTTCGCCGGCCAGCGCATGGGCGATATCCATCGTGGAACCAACCACGTCGAACAGCTCGACGCGCGGGGCTCTCCCGCGCGCTGCAAGTTCGGTCGCGGAGACCTGGTCGTAGTTATCGAGCCGCTTTGGTTCAGCCACCGCGGGCGAAATAAATTGCGAGCACCGCGACGCCGAGCACGATACGGTAGAGTGCGAACACACCGTATGAGTGCCGACTTACGTACTTGAGCAGCACGGAGATCGCCAGCCATCCGCTGATTGCAGAAGCCGCGACGCCCACGAGGAGCGGTGCGTTCATCCCCGTTTCACGCATCACGTGCGGCACCTTCAGGATCACGGCTGCCGCAATGATCGGCATGCTCAAGAGGAAGCTGAACGCCGCGGCCGCATTGCGATCCAGGCCAAGTGCGCGTCCCGCAGTAATCGTTGAACCCGATCGCGACACGCCCGGGATCAACGCGAATACCTGCGCGCATCCTATTACAATGGCATCGGTCCATGTCATCCCGTCAAGCGGACGATCAGAGCGCGCGAGCTTGTCGGCGAGCCAGAGGAGGATTCCGAGCACGATGAGGGCGCTTGCAATGAGCGCAGGATTCCTGAACGCCGTTTCCGCCTTCTTCTCCAGCAACAAGCCGAATATGCCACCTGGAATGGTGGCGACGATCAGGAACGCTGCGCGTTTCTGTTCGACCGTTGCAATCTTTCGAGTACGTATGATCTCCCACGTCGCTTGCAGCAGCGCCAGCCATTCAGCGCGGAAGTACCAGACCACGGCGATGAGCGTGCCGAAGTGTAGCGCAACGTCGAATGACAGGCCCGGATCCGGCCAGTGAAACAGCCACGGCGCGAGCGCAAGATGTGCAGAACTGCTTATTGGCAGAAACTCGGCAAGTCCTTGAAGAAGACCGAGGATAAGTGCCTGAAAGACGGTTGGCATCTGGTTGAGCTAGTGTGCGTCTGAAGGTTGGTGAATCGCCGAACGATACAGCGACTCATACTGCGATACGATGTTGTCGATCGCGAAACGGGCGCGCGCATCGGCCGCGCCTGCTGCACCCATCGTTGCCTGACGACCCGGCTCAGTGAGGATCGATAATGCGCCGGCCGCCATCGATTCGACATCGCCGATTGGATAGAGCAGCCCCGTCACTCCGTTCGTCACGACTTCGGGAAGACCGCCGGTGTCGGTTCCGACGACCGGTACCGACGACGCCATCGCTTCGAGCGCACTCAAGCCGAACGACTCGCTCCCGGTCGGAAGGAGGAACAGATCTGCGTTTGCAAGCAGCGGAGCGACCGCTTCGATCTTGCCCAGGAAGAATACGGAATCGAGCACGCCAAGCAAGCGGGCCTCATCTTCAGCAGCCGGCCGATCGGGTCCGTCTCCGACCATCACGAGCACGCTCGGTACCGTAGCGGCAACCGACGCGAAGATGCGCACCACGTCGCGGACTCTCTTGACCGTTCGAAAATTGGAAATGTGCATGAGCACTTTCTTCCCATTTGCAAACGGGAGGCGGTCCGCTTCCCCATATCGCGATCGATCGTAAACGGTGGGGTCGACAAAATTTGGAATGACAGCCACGCGGCATCCGGTACAATGGAACGCGTTGAACGTTTCATCGCGGAGGTACTCGGATACCGCAGTGATGCGATCGGACTTCTCGATCGAGAACTTCGTTATTGCGTGAAAGGAAGGATCCTGCCCGACGAGCGTGATATCGGTTCCGTGCAACGTCGTCACTACGGCAACGTCGGCGTGCTCGGCGCGTAGCATCTCGCGCGCGATCCAGGCGCTCGTGGCGTGCGGAATCGCATAGTGGCAGTGCAACACTTCGATTCCATGCGCCTTCACGACTTCGTGCATCTGGACGGCAAGAGCCAGATCATACGGCGGATATTCAAACAGCGGATACTGTTGACCGACCTGCACTTCGTGAAAGTAGACTCGCGGGAGAAACGATGGCAGCCTGAACGGCTGGCGGTAGCTGATGAAATGAACTTCGTGCCCGCGAGTCGCAAGCGCTATTCCGAGCTCCGTGGCAACTGCGCCGGAGCCACCATATGTCGGGTAACAGGTAATGCCTATCTTCATGAAAGTTGGTGCCGAAACCAGGTTCGCTGCCGTTTGGCGTACTGGCGCGTGTCGATGATTGCGCGTTCCCGCGCGTGATCCAGAGAGTACTCACCCTCGAGGTGTGCGCGCATGACTCTGTATCCCGATGCCTTCCACGCGATTGCGTCGCGCGGTACGGACTCCATCAATCGCTCAACCTCGGCCAACCAGCCATCCCTCAACATCTGATCGACTCGCGTTTCAATGTGATTCCTGAGATCGGGACCCGGATCAACGATCTCGTATTCCGGGGTAATCGCCAGCTCCGTTACGGGTGGGTCGTCATACGGCGGGTCGAACAGCGATTTGATATAAAAGCCGGTCCCGCCCACGATCACCGGCACCTTGCCGAGCCGTTCAGCCTCCCCTATCCAGCGTGCCGCATCGCGTGCCCACCGATAAGCGCTGTAATGCTCGGTTGGGTCAACGATGTCCACACCGAAATGTACGACCCTGGCGCGGTCCTCACGAGATGGCTTGGCGGTCCCGATGTCAAAGCCCCGATAGATCTGACGGCTGTCAGCGGAGATTACAGCTATGTCGACCGATTCAGCGGCTTCCATGACGCGGCTGGATTTGCCAGCCGCGGTCGGGCCGACGATTACGCGGATCTTACGCGCGGCCAAATCGCCGGTCCACTTCGGTCCAGGCTAGCTGCACGATGGTCGAGCGGCCATGAACATCATGGGCTGGAAGCTTCGTGTCACGAAGGGCTATGAAGAGTGCGCGCATTTCCGCGCCGCTAAGTACGTCACCACCCTTTACCGCGGCCTTGCACGAGATCGTCGCAACGAGGCGCTCGTGTCGGCCCGCTGCCGCGGAGGCACGATCACCGGTGAGTGACGCAAGCGTGTCGCGCAGGCACCGCTCGGCGTCGAAACGCGGGTGTGGCACCGGGACGGAGTGAACGATCAGTGCATTGCCACCAAACGGTTCGATCTCGAAGCCGAGGCGGTCGAAATACTGTTTGTTTTCATCGAATGCTTCGAGCTCCTGCGCGGCGAGCGTGAGAGTGAACGGAAGCAGAAGTCGCTGGGAATTCGCTGCGCCAGATTCAATGTCGTGCATGAACGCTTCATACAACACGCGCTCATGTGCCGAATGCTGATCGATGAGGACCACGCCGTCGTCGTGCTCGAACATGATGTACGTGCGACGAAGTTGAGTCAGCGCGGGCACCGTGTAGTCGTCTCGCAATCGGTCCGGCTCCAGCGGCTGCGCAATCGATGCCGTTCCGTCGGTGTCCGGTGCGACGCGCGCCGTCTGCTGCTGGAACAGCGGTGTGTCATCGGTCTGCGGTGCGAGTATCTCGCTTTCGGTGATCTGCGTATCGCCGGAAGGAACAGTAGTACCGCCGAAGAACGAGCGGCCCATTGACGCCGCGGCGTCGAACGTACCGAGGGCACGCCGCACGGCCCGCTCAACCGCGCGCTCGACAGTCCAGCGATCCTGAAATCGAATCTCCGCTTTAGTTGGGTGTACGTTTACGTCGATGGAGTCCGCAGGCACCGCAATCTCGAGGTAGAGCGACGGCCGCGTTCCGGCAGGGATGGTCGAGCGATATGCCATTTCAGCGGCCCGGAGCAGGCCCGGATCACGGATCGATCTGCCGTTGACGGACAGAAATATCCGCCTGGTCGCCGTTCCAACATTCGCGGGGCGTTCCACAAGTCCGGAAACCTGGATCGCGCCGGCGACGTCGTCGACGTCCAGCAGTGCGTCAGCATGCTCGACGCCCCAGAGTGCACCGGTTCGCACTCGCAACGACGTAGCAGGGGGTGCGCTCATCGAGCGGCGACCGTCGTGCGCGAGGTCGAATCGAACATCCCGCCGAGTAAGAGCGAGAGTCGTCACGACCTCTGTTATCGCCCGCCATTCGGATCGTGCGCCACGCAGAAACCTGGCGCGCGCGGGAGAGTTGTAAAAAAGATCCGTCACGGAAACGGTCGTGCCATGACGGCGTTGAGTCGGGACGACGACCGCGGGCTCTCCGCCCGCCGCCTGTACGCGTGTGCCCGCACCATCCTCCAGCGCCGTCTCGATCTCGATCCGGGCGACGGAGCAGATCGCCGGGAGCGCTTCGCCCCGGAATCCGAATGTCCGCACTCCGGTAAGATCCGAGGACGTGTGAATCTTCGACGTCCCGTGCCGCGCGAGCGAAAGGACAGCGTCGCTGGAGTCCATGCCGGAGCCATCGTCGCTTACGCGCACCAGCGCGCGTCCGCCGTCGAGTATCGTTATCTCGATCGCGTGCGCGCCTGCGTCGAGCGCGTTCTCGACCAGCTCCTTGACCACTGATGCCGGTCGCTCAACCACCTCTCCCGCAGCAATCTGATCGGCAACCGCACTCGGAAGGACACTGATTACCGACACGCGCAACACCGTCGCGGACGGGTCATCCGAGCGCACATACGCGCGATTTCCGGGTGCGTCACTCCTCCTCGTCTCCGTCCGCACCCTTGCGTCGACGACTCAATAGCAGAACGCCGAAAAGGATGATCGCGATAGCCGACGCACCAATCGCAATCACAAGTGAGTTATTTCGTGCGAGGCGTGCAAGAAGGGGAAACGGCGAATCGCCAATTGTGTCAGGTGGAGTCGCAGCGGTGTCGTTCTGGGGCCCGGTAAGCGGTGCGACGGTCATCGGAACCGATGGGGTCATCGCGAATTCGTAGCGGCGCGTCGTCGGATTGAAGAAATCATATCGTACGGCCGGGAGCACCATCGCTCCAGCGATCTTGGGCGTTACAACCCAGTCGAACTCCTTGGCTCCGCGAACGACCGTACCGGCAGAATCCCAGTACACGCGCTCCTCACCGGGTACGCTCGTTGCCCAGTCGATCTGCAATGGAGGACGCGGGAGAAGCCGCAGGTTCCCGACCCCGGAAACCCGCATCGTGACTGTGAACGGGTCTCCAACTTTGAGAGTCGAACCGTCGGTACGAAGCGTATCCCTGAACTCACCGACCGCGCCCATGAACCCGACTGGCTGGCCCGAGATCGGCAGGGCGACGGCGGTGAATTCCGCCGGCGTAGAAGTCGTAGTGAAGTTGCGCTGGGGGCTGAAGTAGTCATCGCCGTCGGGCAGCGTGTACTGAAGTGTCGCCGGCGGTACCGTGTACGTTCCGGGTAGCAGCGGAAACATTGCCCGGTGATACGCGTACCTTCGATACGGCGCACCGTTCAACATTACTGTTGACACGGTGCTGGTATCGAACGGAAAGTCGTATAGCGTCACGCCGGCGACGTCGGCAGGTGTGAATACCGGATTCTTGCGCAGACGTCGTCTCGCAGCATCATCCACGAGTGTTACGGCGTCATAGTTGACCTGCTGGCCGGCGTAGACGGTGTCTGGTGACACGCGAGTCTGAAATTGCACCGTGCCGATCTGAGCGAAGAGCAGAATCCCGACAATCACCAATCCTTCCCGTGCGGAGGTGGTTGTGGAACATTCTTCTGTTGTTTGCGTCCCTGCACGTCCTGTTCCTCGCGTGCGGCGTTGTTCAACACGGCGTCGGCCTGTTGCGTTCCGAGACCGCCGCCGCCGGACGGTCTGGGTTGCGGAGCCTGGCCGCCACCGCCGCCACCACCCCCTCCGCCACCGCCTCCGCTTGCGGATTTGTGGACTCGCAGGGCAAGCTCATAATTCCACTTTGCGTCGTTGTCGTTCGGTGCGAGCACAAGCGCGCGCCGATAATGTGCAAGTGCGCTGTCCATCGGCACCGCAGCACTGTCCCCGTGCAACTTACGTCCGGTAACGAGATATGCCCAGCCGGAATTGAACGTTGCGGCAAATGCCAGAACTCCGTGACGCGCTTCGACTGAATCGAGCACCGGCACTGCCGCCGCGAGCGAATCGTGCGCCAGCAGCGTCGTGCCTCGATTGTATGCCAGACGTTCGGCTCGCGAGCTGGGGGAGCAGGCAGCAAGCGTTCCAGCCGCGACGATCGCTGCGCCGGCCAGCCTGCGGCGGGATCGCAATCCGAGCAGTGAATCCAGCAGGAGCAACAGCAGCGCCGGCGCGACGAACCACTGGAAACGCGGTGACAGGTCACGTCCCGTCTGTACAGCATGTGCCTCGGTTTTCAGGCGCTGGATCGCCGCCCGCACTGTCTGTGCCTTGTTCGCGGCTTCTGCAGGGACGAAGATGCCGTCCGCGGAGTCAGCCGCGGCACGAAGGAAATCCGGTTGGTACCGCGTAACGACAACCTGACCATTCTCGTCACGCTTCAGGGTCGTCTTGCCGTTGTCGACGATCGGAATGGTCGAGCCCTGCGTTGTTCCAAATCCGACTGTAATCACCTCGATTCCGGCATCCTTGGCCCGCTTTGCCTCAGTGACGATGTCACCGAGCGGCTCGAACGCCTCGCCGTCGCTCATGAGGACGATCGCCTTGTTGCCGTTTCCCTTGCCAAGGCTGAGCAGAGCTGTCCCCTGGCGAAGTGCACTCGCCATGGAGCTTCCAGCCTCACCAACCACGGTCGGGTCAAGGTTATCGAGATAAAGGGCGAGGGCGCCGTCGTCCGTCGTCAGTGGAGTCAGTATGTACGACTTGCCGGCGAAGGCGATCATCGCGAACCTGTCGTCTGGCGAAAGCGCGCGAATCTGCCGCACGACCTGCTTCATCTTTGCCAATCGCGATGGCTGTTCGTCCGGCGCCGTCATCGAGAGCGACGCGTCGAGCGCAAGCACGATGTCTGCGCCGCTTCTATTTACGACGGACTTCTCCTGCCCCCACCGCGGCCCCGCAACCGCTGCTCCGAGCAGCAACAACGCAGTAATTATTCGCAGGTTGTGCCACGGTCCCCGACGCGTTCCGAGCGGGGCAAGGCGCGCGAGCATCGTCCTGGTCCCGAGCAATGCGAGCCGACGAACGCGAGATCGCCTTCCGATGACGAGTGCCACCGCGCCAGCAACAGGAAGCACCAGCATGAACACGAGGGCCCATGGCCACTCCAGGAATCGTATCACGGAAGCGGCGCCTTGACCGCGGCCATTCCGAGCTCCGTGAGCAAAGCCAGCACCGCCAGCCCCAACGGCCAGCGGAACAGCTCGCTGTACCGCACGTACGTCGTGGATTGCACCGGCGTCCGTTCCAGAGTATTGATCTGCGCGTAGATATTCTGAAGCGCGGTCGCATCGACAGCGCGGAAGTAGCGACCACCGGTCATGCGCGAGATATTGGTCAGCAACGCCTCATCGATCTCGACTGGTTGATTCTCGTATCGCAGTCCGTATACACCGCGACCAACCGGAACCGGCGCCATTCCCTTGGTTCCGACCCCGATGCTGTAAATCTTGATTCCGAACGCCGCCGCCGCGCGCGCCGCTGTCAGTGGATCGATGTCGCCGCGATTGTTTACCCCGTCCGTCAGGAGGATCATTACCCGAGACTTCCCGGGCGCATTGCGCAATCGGTTGGCAGCAGTGGCAATCGCGGTTCCGATCGCGGTACCATCTTCGAGCTGTCCCGCCTGCAGATTATCGACGGCCTGCATCACAACCTGGTAATCAGTCGTCAGCGGGACCTGAGTCAGCGCTTCCGCGGCAAACGCTACCAGTCCGATACGATCCGAAGTGCGGCCAGCGATGAAGCGCTTAACAGTCGCCTTGGCGACAGCTATGCGGTTGGAAGGCTGAAAATCCTCGGCAAGCATCGAGCTGGATAGATCGATGGCGAGAACGATATTGATCCCCTCGCTCGTCACGTTTTCCGCATGCCCGACGCCTCGTGGCCGCGCCAGAGCCACGACAAGGCCGGCGAGTACCAGATTGCGCAGCAGAAACAACCACCGCTCGATGCTCGATCCAACGCGCGGCCCGCGCCCGAGTGTGGAGGTTCGCGAGAACGTAATAGCCGGTGGCCGACGCCGGGCACGAATGAGCCACCATATCGGGAGCACAAGCAGCAGCACCAGCGCCCACGGAGTTACGAACTGCACGGCGGGGAGCAGGTTCATGCGGCCTTCGCCGTTGCGCGGGTCGACGCAGCCACCGTCGCCGCCGCTGTCTCCGCATCCAGTGCCGCGGCAGTCTCGTTTACAATGAGCCTGGATTCCGCGCCAATCGCCACGGCACGCTCGACGCTGGATCGCTCGCGCGCAAACTTGATGAGATCCGTCTCGTCGAGAATCGCGATCAGACGGCCGACGGGCACGGTCGTCGTCCGATCGAGGGCAGCCGCAACTTCGCGGGTCGTCGCGGACCGGGCGAACGTCGGAATGACGCTCGCAAGGTAGCCA
The DNA here is from genome assembly GCA_036554185.1 of Gemmatimonadaceae bacterium. Taxonomy (GTDB): domain Bacteria; phylum Gemmatimonadota; class Gemmatimonadetes; order Gemmatimonadales; family Gemmatimonadaceae; genus Fen-1247. The sequence continues at coordinate 19,777 of DATBNQ010000095.1, forward strand.
CGCACTACTCCCGCCATCTCGACTGCGTACCGCTCCGTTTCACCGGATTCCACGAGTCGCTGCGAGTCGATACGGGCAAATTCCCGCTGCGCCATCTGCAGTGGAGTCAGCCCGCGCATCGCGTGACGCCGCCACCTGCGCCAGGCATAGATGAGCATCGCAAGCAACGCCAGGATTGCCGCCGCGATCAGCCACGGCGTCCAGTTGATGACAGTGCCGGCGACTACGGGACGGAACGGTTTCGGCTTTCGCAGTGCCGTGTCGACCGGAAGAACCGACCGCACGTAAACGCTGAATCCATTCAA
>DATBNQ010000112.1:0-9671 GCA_036554185.1 Gemmatimonadaceae bacterium
GGCTTGGACAGGTTGAGCGTCGTGTCGAGCGCGCTCAGCTTGAAGAAATAGCGATGCGTGCCGATCGGCGGGCAGGGGCCGCCGAATTCCGCCTTCTTCCAATCATTGAGACCCTCGCTGCTGCCTGCCGGCATCGCACCCTTGCCGGCACCTTCCGCGAGTTCAGTGACGGTCGCCGGAATGTTGTAGGCGACCCAGTGGACATATGTCATTTTGGGGTGCGCCGGATCCGGCGCATCCGGATCGTCCACGATGATGGCGAAGCTTTTGGTTCCAGCCGGCGCTCCGGACCACGCGAGCGGGGGCGACGTGTCCTTGCCTTCGCAGGTATAAACGGTCGGGATGGTGCCACCTTCGCTGAACGCGGACGACGTGAGCTTGAACGACATTGTGCTGCTCCCTGATGATGACTGGTGTGCCGAGTCTGCCATAGTTGCAGGCGGCAGGGTCGCCGCTGTGTCGGCGCCTTTTGACGCGCCCTGGCTGCAGGCTCCCAACACGAGAGCCAGAACCGCTTTGAGGAGGGGTTTCGTCATGGTCAGTAGTGGCTGCGTGGACCGTGCCAGAACGTTCTGAATAAAAATGGCGATTCGCGCTGCCATCGCCAGCGATCAAGTGTCGGTGCGCCTGGCCGACACTTACTGGAGGAGAACCCACCTTCAGGTATCGTATGCGCACATTAGGTCTTTCGGTTGGCGCGGCTGCGCTGATCGCCTCGCTCGCCGCCCCGTCCCTCGCATCGGCTCAGCGGAACAGCCGCCGTTCCATGCACCGCGCGATCGCGCCGAGTGCAACGAGTTCGGTATCGTCACCATGCAGGATCGACTGCGGTGATTACTCGCTTTCCGTCGTCTCAGCCCTGCTCCCGGTCGAGGATTCCGGCTCGACATCGCCGCAGGTGGTCACACTTGTCATCGAGAACCGTGGGACAGCGACGGCACCGGTGTCGCTCGTCTCGGTTGCACGGCAGAATCAACTGGCCGCAGCGCACCATTCGACGATACCGGCGCTCGCTCCCGGTGAACGCGCAACCGTACAGCTTCCAGTGGAAACAGGTCCGGACGGCACACAATGCATCTCGATCACGATAATGCCGGCACCTCAACGCGATCCCGCGACCAGTCAGCGTCTGGCTTCGGCACCGGCGGAAGGCGGAAGCCTCCAGGGCCTGCTACCTCGCGTCACAGACCTCACGACATTGCCCAAGCTTCCCTATTGGACGGCAATGCCGGCTATCGCAGTAGTTCCGGACGACGGTCGCTACGCAACCGTGGACGACATCTCGCCGTTCGATATCCCCAGCGCTCTCGAGGCTTTCGGTTCATTGCGCAGCTGATCCTTCCGGAATGAAACCCAGCTCTCTCCTTTATGAAGGGCGGCCCACATGGCCGCCCTTTTTATATTGAACCCCATGGACCTAGCGCTAGCACGGCCCATGCACGATGATTCCACGGGTTAACCGTCAATGGAGGAAGTTGTGGAATACGCAGGTTCGACCCGGCCGCGGCCGTTCCGGGCAATGGTGCCACCAGTCGCCGGAATCATATTCGCCGTAACCTTGGCATTCATGCTTCTCTTTCCGTTCGTGCGACTGTCGCTCGCTGGCGCCGGAGAGCCGGAGACGCTGTTGTTCCTCACGAAGACCGATTTCGGGCTCAATATCTTTGCGCTCGTCTTGTTTATCGTGCCGATCGCCGGAGTGGCCGCATCACTCATGTTGCGGGAACACATCGCCCTGCTTGCGGATGCGTTACTGGGCCTGATCGGGGTGATAATGATTCCCCTGGCACTGATCACCGTTGGACATGACGCCGGAACCAATGCCTTGCTTGCGTCGCACGTGGCGCCAGGCGTCGGGCTGATTTTCGTGTCTATTCTGCTGCTCATAGTCACAGTAAGTTCCGGAATCGCCGCGCTGCAGACTCGGCATTAGCTCGACGGGCGCGCGCGGATCGGCGGACGTGCGCCATTGACCCAACCCGGAGCCGAAATCACCGGCAACAACGCGGCGCCCAACGCGACCGGTGCCACACTCAAGATCCTCGGCGCGATTGCATTCTGTCATCTGTTGAACGACATGATGCAGTCGCTCCTGCCGGCGATCTATCCGATGCTGAAGACGAGTTACAAGCTCGACTTCGGACAGATTGGGCTCATCACACTCGCGTACCAGTTGACTGCATCGCTGCTGCAGCCAATCGTGGGAACGTACACCGATCGCAAGCCGCAGCCGTACTCTCTGGTTGCCGGGATGAGCTTTACCCTGCTTGGCTTGCTGCTTCTTTCGCGCGCGCGAAGCTTTCCGGCGCTGCTGGTAGCGGCCTCGATGGTCGGTGTGGGATCTTCAGTATTTCATCCCGAATCTTCGCGCGTGGCGCGGATGGCATCCGGTGGGCGGCACGGCATGGCACAGTCGCTGTTTCAGGTCGGCGGAAATGCGGGATCTGCGATCGGGCCGCTGCTCGCCGCATTCATCGTGCTCCCGTTCGGACAATCGAGCATTGCGTGGTTTTCACTTGCGGCCCTGCTCGGAATTCTTGTGTTGTGGAACGTCGGGACATGGTATCGCAGCCGTCCGCGAGACGCTGCTCCGGTGCGTGCCGCAACCGCAACTGCATCCGTACCCGGTCACCCGGCGCTCTCGCCTGGGAAGGTCCGCTTTGCGCTCGCGATTCTCATGGCTCTTCTCTTCTCGAAATATTTCTATCTCGCGAGCCTTACGAGCTACTATGCGTTCTATCTGATCAACAAGTTCCACGTATCGGTCCAGAGCTCGCAGATCCATCTCTTCGTATTTCTCGGCGCTGTTGCGGCCGGTACGATTATCGGTGGACCGGTTGGAGATCGTTTCGGAAGAAAGCTCGTGATCTGGTGCTCGATACTTGGCGTTCTGCCGTTCACGCTGCTGCTACCATATGCGAATCTCTTCTGGACGGAGATCCTCAGCGTAGTGATCGGTCTGGTACTGGCCTCCGCGTTTTCCGCGATCATCGTCTTCGCGCAGGAACTCGTACCAGGGAAAGTCGGGATGATATCAGGCCTGTTCTTCGGGCTCGCGTTTGGCGTTGGGGGAATCGGCGCCGCGCTGTTGGGTGAGCTCGCCGATCATACGAATATCTTCTTCGTGTACCAGGTCTGCTCGTTCCTGCCGGCAGTCGGTCTTCTCACCGGCTTCCTCCCTGATATGAGATCGGTGGAGAGTGGCGCCTAGGGTGTAGTCTGTCCGCTCGGTGTGTGCAGCGAGAAAACGAGCGCGGCAACGACGATCAGCACGCCGCCAAGGATGGCTGCCGGTCCGAGTGATTCACCGAGCAGACCGACGCCAAGTATCGTTCCGACCACCGGCTCGAAGTTGATGAAGATTCCGGCACGAGCCGCTGGCACGCGCTGCAGCGCCCAGTTCCAGAGCAGTGTCGACGCAGTGGTTGCGAGGAGTCCCTGTGCGGCGAGCGCGAGCCACGCGCGCATGGAGATGCCAGTCACCGGTGGCACTCCGTCTGTAGCGAGCACGAGCGCGACAAGCATGACGGTGCCGAAGATCAACACGTACGTGCTCATCACGATCGCCGGATAGCCGCGGCCGTGATGCATTACTCGTTGTGTCACGAGCACCCAACCCATGCCGCCGAGCATCGAGATCAACACGAGGACATCACCGAACAGCGAAGGACCGCCGCCTGCTCCTCCGCTGCTGTGCGCCTGAAAGGCGATGAGGACGGCGCCGAGTGTCGAGACGAAAAGCGTGATCCAACCCGTGCGATCGAGGCGTTCGTGCGTGAAGATGACGGCCGCCGCTGCGAGCATGAGCGGGAGCGTTCCGATCATGAGTGACGCGTGCGATGCTGTGGTGCGCGCTAGTCCCTGGAACTGGATCGTGAACTGCAATGGGATGTACAGAGCAGCCGCGACGAGGAAGAGCGGCATGTCTTCGCGCCGCGGCCTTTCGCGATTACGAAGCACGACCGGCAGCAATCCAATGCACGCGAAGACGAATCGGTACAGCAGCATGTGCCCGACGCTCATCTCTTCGAGGTCGATCTTCCCGAAGTAGAAGCCGGTGCCCCAAAGGCAGCCAGCGGCGGCCAGCGCGAGATACGCGGTTCCGCGGCCTTGATGATCTGTGCGGCTCATCTGCGAGTGGAGCGTGGCATGGTTGATCAACATAATCGTTGATATCACGCCATCGGGTTCATGCACTGTTTCTTCCCGCGCGCTGCGGGATCCATTTACTATTGGCTCCCCGAAGGCATATTTCGCTGGCGGACTCATACCTTGCCGACCGGCGTCCGCGTCGCACCTACTTCTACGCAGGCTGGAGGAATCATGGGAATGTTCGATGGATTACTCGGGGGCGTCGTCGGCGCCGAGATGGCCACCGTTGTGAATGGCCTGATCGAGAAACACGGCGGTGTTCAGGGAATTGTCAGCCAGCTGCAGTCACAGGGCCTTGGCAACACCGTCAAGTCGTGGGTGGGTACGGGTGCTAACGAACCGATAACCGGAGAGCAGCTTCACTCGGCACTCGGGTCGGACATGATCAATCAGCTCGCAGCAAAGGTCGGAATGACGCCGCAGGAGCTCTCGGCGAAGCTTGCGCAGGTACTTCCTGGAGCGATCGACAAGCTGACGCCGGCCGGTACAGTTCCGACGACGCCATGAATGCCATGTTGCGCTAGTTTCGCAGCGACCGATCCAGTTAACCGGGGATCGCTACCGCATCGAGCGCGATGCCCGGTGCGGGCGGCAATCCACGCGACACCGGCAACGCACCTCATGAGTTGGTGAATTTTCGTGTACGTCCGCTAAGTTTGCTTAGCTACCGTATCCGAACCACATCATTATGACGGCCCCGTTGCATTCGCCCGAAGAAACACTTGACCCTCGCACTCCCGAGGAGTGGGCAACTTTCCGTACGCTCGCACACCGCATGGTGGACGACATGCTGACCCATCTCGCCACGCTCCGCGAGCAGCGCGCCTGGCAGGAAATGCCCAATCCGGTGCGCGTGTCGCTGGCTACGGAGCCGGTTCCCCGAATCGGTGTTGGTGCTGAAGCAGCGTATCTCGATTTCGTTCAGAACGTTCTTCCGTATCCGAATGGCAATCTGCACCCGCGCTTCTTTGGTTGGGTGAAAGGGAACGGGACGCCGCTCGGAATGATGGCCGACATGCTTGCATCCGGGCTCAATCCGCACATGGCGGGCTTCAATCAAGCGCCGGCTCTCGTCGAGCAGCAACTGATAAACTGGATGGGTGAACTGCTCGGCATGCCGGGCGCTAGCGGCGTGCTTGTGACCGGCGGCACGATGGCCAGCACCCTTGCCATCGGTGTCGCCCGCTTTGCACTCGCGCGCAAACTGGGAATCGACGTCAGAGAGCAGGGCGTACAGTCATGGCCCGACGAGGAGAAGCAGAGCCCTTTCGTATTCTACGGATCGGTCGAGACGCATGGATGGGCGCGGAAGGCCGCAGAATTCATGGGGCTCGGGAATCGTGCATTCCGACGCGTTCCAGTTGGAGCGGACTACACCATGGACACGACCGCTCTCGCAGAGATGGTTGCTGCGGATCGTGCGGCCGGACTTACTCCTTTCTGCGTCGTTGGCACCGCGGGAACTGTCAACACCGGCGCGTCGGACGATCTCAACGCAATCGCGGACTTCTGCAGCAGGGAAAAGCTATGGTTCCACGTAGATGGTGCGTTCGGAGCACTCGCTTATCTCTCCGAGACACTTCGGTCGCAAGTCGCCGGCCTTGAACGTGCGGATTCGCTCGGCTTCGATCTGCACAAATGGGGCTGTCTCCCATTCGAATGCGCATGCGTGCTCGTGCGTGACCCCGAAATACACAAGGCAACGTTCGCCGCACCGGCGAGCTATCTCGCCGCTGCAACGCGCGGCGTCATCGCCGGAGGACTTCCGTTCGCCGACCGCGGCATCGACCTGACGCGAGGCTTCAAGGCGCTCAAGGCGTGGATGTCACTCAAGGCCGACGGAGTCGACAAGCTGGTGCGACTGGTGGAACAGAACGTCGCGCAGACACGGTACCTCGCGGCGCGGATCGAGTCGGAACCCGATCTTGAACTCCTCGCGCCAGCGCCGCTCAACATTCTGTGCATGCGCTACGCACCCGCCGGCGCATCGGATACGCTCCTCAACGCCGTCAACGACGAGTTGCTACTCCGCCTTCAGGAATCCGGCGTGGCGGTGCCGTCGAGCACGATGCTCGACGGACGCTTTGCGATTCGCGTCGCGAACGTGAATCACCGTGCGCGACGCGAAGATATAGACATGATGCTCGACGCCATTCTGCAAATAGGCCGGCAGGTGATCGACGAGATGAGCTAGACCGGGAACAGCATCTCCCGATATTTGGGGAGCGGCCAGTCGCTGTCATTCACCATCAGCTCGAGCGCGTCGCACTTTTCGCGCACACTTGCCATCGCGTCCGCACCCTTGCTCGTGAGCAACTCCGCCTGCGCGCCCGGATCTTCGTGAAGCGATTCAGCCTTCGCGATCACATTCGCAAGATTGTCCCGGCGTTTTAGAAGTTCCTCGATCATGGTACCGACGCTGTTCGCTATGCGAGCCTGCGGAATAACAGTAATGCCGGCCGCCTTGGCCTGAGCTGCGGACGCCGCGAGCGATCCGGTGTACTGCAGTGCTGTCGGTACGACGAGCGTGTCGACCATTTCGCGCAGCGTGTGCAACTCTATCAACATGTCCTTGGTGTAGCGCTCGAGGCGGACGTGATACCGCGAGTCGAGCTCTTCGTTCGAGAATATCCCGAGCGATGTCAGAAGCTTGCGCGACTGCTTCGTGGCAAGCTGTTGCAACGCTTCCGGCGTGCGACGAAGGTTCAGCAGTCCGCGTTTCTCCGCTTCCTTGACCCACTCGCTCGAATAGTTGTTCCCTTCGAACCGTACTGCCGCACTTTCCTTGAATGCACGACGCACCACCTTCAACGCCGCGTCGTCGATGGACTTGCCGTCGCGCTTGCCATCCTTGAGCTCGGCGCGTAGCTCGTCCGTCAGTTCTGACAGAGCCTCCGCGACGGCGGCATTCAACAACACGATTGGAAAGGCGATGCTCTGGCTCGATCCCACGGCACGGAATTCGAATTTCTGTCCCGTGAACGCAAACGGCGATGTACGATTACGATCTGTGTTGTCCTTCTCGATCTCGGGGAGCTTCGCGACGCCGAGGCCGATCATCTGCTGATCCGCGCTCTTGGTGCTCTTGCCATCGATGATCTCCTCGATGACGCGAGTGAGCATCGTTCCCATGAACACCGATATGATCGCAGGCGGTGCCTCGTTCGCGCCAAGCCTGTGTTCGTTTCCCGAGGTCGCGATCGCTGCTCGCAGCAATCCCGCGTGACGGTGGACACCCTGCAGCACTGCGGCGAGGAACAGAAGAAAGCGGATGTTCTGATGTGGTGTCTTGCCAGGCTTGAGAAGATTCATCCCGTCTGCCGCCGGATCGTCGGATCGCACGGCCATCGACCAGTTGCAGTGCTTGCCGCTTCCGTTCACTCCCGCGAACGGCTTCTCGGCGAGCAGCGCCTGGAGGCCGTGTCGCAGTGCAACGCGTCGCAGTGTCGCCATCACAATCTGGTTGTGATCCACAGCGATGTCGGTTTCCTCGAACATCGGCGCCATCTCGAACTGACAGGGAGCGACTTCGTTGTGTCGCGTGATGATCGGCACGCTCAGCTTGTACAGCTCATGCTCGACTTCGGCTATGCACGCCTGTATCCGCTCAGGGATTCCGCCGAAGTAGTGATCCTCGAGCTGCTGTCCGCGGGAAGGTGCGGCGCCAATCAGCGTTCGGCCGGCCATCACCAGGTCGGGGCGCATCGAAAACAACGTGCGATCAATCAGGAAATATTCCTGCTCTGCGCCTAGTGTCGTGTATACGCGCCGGACATTCCGGTCACCCATCAACTCGAGAAGCTCGGTCGCCTTGTGCGACAACACGTCGGAGCTGCGCAGGAGCGGGGTCATCTCGTCCAGCGCCTCGCCGTTGTAACCGATGAATACTGACGGAACGCAGAGCGTGCGCGCCCCTGCGCTCTCGACGATGAATACCGGGCTCGCCGGGTTCCATGCGGTATACCCTCGTGCCTCCCACGTCGCGCGCAATCCGCCCGAAGGAAAACTCGATGCGTCAGGCTCGCTCTGGATCAATTGAGCAGCCGAGAACGACTCCATCGGCTCGAGCTCATCATCGAAAGTCAGGAAAGCATCGTGCTTCTCGGCGGTAAGCCCCGTCTGCGGCTGAAACCAGTGCGTGAAGTGCGTGACCCCGCGCGAAACTGCCCAATCCTTGATCACCTGTGCGACGGTCGGCGCGATGTCCCGGTCCAGCTTCTTACCCTGTCGAACCGACGAAAGGAGCTTGATATAGAGCTCCTTCGGCAGCTTCTCGCGCATCTGCCGCGCTCCGAAGGTGTTCACACCGAAGTATTCCGATGTACGAAGCGGAACCGGCGCGGTGGATTCGTCGGTGACGCGGGCAGCGATGTCTTGCAGGGCGAGCTGGCGGGCGGTGGGCATTGGGGCGGGTGGCTATCGAGCCGGTGATGGGAAATTGTCAAACTTGCACAACCAGGGTAGCAATCTGCATATTAAAGCCATCTGACGCAAGGAAAATGGGGTAAAAAATGCAAAAGAAGCAAATTTTGGACATCGTTCGGAGTGAAAATGTCCGGTTTTTGAGGCTCCAGTTCACCGACATTCTGGGGATCAACAAGAACGTCGAGATCCCATCGTCCCAGATCGAGAAGGCACTCGATGGGGATATCATGTTCGATGGGTCCTCCATTGAAGGATTCGTTCGGGTGGAGGAGTCCGACATGCTGCTCGTCCCCGATCTGTCCACCTTCCAGGTCTATCCGTGGGGCGACGCGGACGCCCGGGTCGCTCGCCTCATCTGCGATGTACACACCCCGGACGGGGAGCACTTCGAGGGGGACCCGCGCTGGGTTCTGAAACGGACCCTGGCTCGGGCCGAGTCGATGGGATTCCGCATGAACGCCGGAATGGAGGCGGAGTTTTTCATGTTCCGGCCCGGCGTCGGCGGCGATGCGTCGACGGCAACCCACGATGTCGGCAGCTATTTCGATCTTGCGCCGTCCGACCTGGGTGAGGACGCACGCCGCGCAATCGTCATCGCGCTCGAGAAGATGGGATTCGAAGTGGAAGCAGCGCACCACGAGGTCGCGCACGGGCAGCACGAAATCGACTTCCGGTACGCCGATGCCCTCCACACGGCGGACAATATCGCAACGTTCAGATTCGTGGTCAAATATGTCGCCCAGCAGTTCGGCCTCGTAGCGTCGTTCATGCCGAAGCCGATCTTCGGACAGAGCGGCAGTGGGATGCACACGCACCAGTCGCTGTTTCGCGGGAACGAGAATGCGTTCTACGATCCAAAGGGGCACTACGAGCTTAGCGAGACAGCACTTCACTATATCGGTGGGCTGCTCAAGCACGCGCGCGCGTGCACTGCGATTACGAATCCACTAGTCAATTCGTACAAGCGCCTGCTGACCGGCTACGAAGCTCCGGCAAACGTCGCCTGGTCGATGCGCAACCGGTCGCCGATGCTCCGCATCCCCGCGCGTCGACAGGTCGGTACACGTGTCGAGCATCGCGCGCCGGATCCTTCG
>DATBNQ010000131.1:0-5735 GCA_036554185.1 Gemmatimonadaceae bacterium
ATCTGCAATAGCCACAATGACTTACCGGCTTAGCCCAATTTCTCATCAATTCACTCTGTGACCGCCCCTCCAGATTTCACGCCTTTCACATCAGAGTCGTCGGTCCTGATGGGAGCGGCGCAACGAGTGATCGAGGATGCACGCAGACTTGGCGCGCGGCTGCACCCGCTCACACTTACCGCTGCGGCTGAACTGTTGCGCACGGTGAACTGCTACTACTCCAACCTTATAGAAGGGCACGACACCAATCCGGCGGCCATCGAGCGGGCCATGCAGGGGCAGTACGACTCGGAGCCCGCGAAGCGCAATCTGCAGCTGGAGGCACAGGCACACATCGCCGTCCAGGAGATCGTGCAGACGGAACTGGACGCGGCGCCGGATCGCAATGTGTGCGAAACGGAATTTCTCCGTCTCATGCACCGGGAGTTCTTCGAACGCATGCCGGACGACATGCGTCAGGTTCGCACCCGTGATGGAGAGAGGACAGAAACGATCGTGCCTGGCGAATTGCGGCAGTATGATGTGGTTATCGGGCCGCACGTTGCGCCATCATGGAAGGATGTAGGACAGCTCATGGAAACTTTTGCGGAGCAGTACAAGTCGTCGCGGTACAGCGACCGCAGCATGGGTCTCAGCGCGGCAGGGCTGCTGGCAGCGGCCGCCGCGCATCACCGCTTTCTATGGATCCACCCATTCCCGGACGGAAATGGACGGGTGGGTCGGATGATGACAGATGCATATCTGCGCCAGATCGGCGCGGGTGGTCATGGGCTCTGGGCCGTCGCACGCGGTCTTGCGCGGAGGCGTGATGACTACGCAAAGCGGCTTGCGGATGCGGACTCGCCACGATGGAACGCTTACGAATCACGTGGGGCACTCTCACTCCCTGGCCTCGAGCGGTGGTGCGAATTCTTCATTGAGGTATGCGCTGATCAGATCGACTATATGGGAAGTCTGCTCGATGTCGATACGCTCGCGGACCGAATCGAGGAATATGGAGTGGGGCGTGAGCGAGGCCGCATTGGCAAACACTCCGTTCGTGTCAGCGTTCCGACGCGACGAGGACGACCAGCGCGCGGCGCGCCGCGTGGAACAGGGACGGTGATGCGGGCACTGGTGCTACGCGGAGAACTCGCGGCGGACGAAGTCGCCGGCATCGCGGGAGTCAGTACCGCGACCGGTTATCGGATCGTCGAAGTACTGAGAGCGGATGGGTTCGTGGATCGCGGAGGATACGATGTAGCGATGAGAATGCGATTCCCCGCCCATGCATTGCCGTATCTCTTCCCAGCCCTCGCGCCGACAACACCCGAAACGTGAACGCGATATGACCTTCGACGAATGAAATCGGATACACCGAGCTTCCTGATCCTCGAAACCAACGGCACGACGAGCTAGAAGAGGTGAAACGTCAGGCCGCCGAACGATGGGTGACCGCAGTGAATGCCGACGGCAGCGCAACGGATCTTGGTCCTGTCAGATGATACGTACGATGAACACTCCACCGATGGAGACCTTAATGGTGCGTCCGCAATCGACATAGGCGACCTCAAAACGGCATTAGCGTATGGCACACCGGAGGAAACGGTTGCCTTCCAATGTTGAGTCGACTGACGTCTGTGTAGAGAGTGGGCGCAAAATCTGTTGTTTCACCTCTCAGGATTCTTGAATCGCTCCAGTTCGCACCACACAATACGTACATGCCGAACGCGAAAACCCCCCCGACAATCCGCTCCGCCACCTCCTCCGACATCCCCGCCCTCCACGCTCTGATCGAAAGCGCGTACCGAGGCGACTCCGCCCGCCAGGGCTGGACGCACGAAGCTGATCTCCTCGACGGCCAACGCACCGATCCCGCATCACTCGCCGAAATCATCGACGACCCCGATCAACGAATCCTCGTAGCTCTCGACGGATCCGACATCATAGGCTGCGTCCAGATCGCCAGAAAGGAGCACGGCAAGTCCTACCTCGGGCTTCTGTCCGTAGATCCGCTCCGCCAGACTTCCGGACTCGGTAAGCATCTCATCGCCGCCGCCGAGCATGCAGCTGCGACCGAGTTCCGCGCGCGATCGATCGAGATGACCGTCATCAAACAGCGCACCGAGCTCATCGACTACTACCGTCGCCGCGGCTACTTGCCAACCGGCGAGGAGCGTCCGTTCCCGATGGGCGATGAGCGCTTCGGTCTGCCGAAAACTTCCGATCTGACCTTCGTCGTGCTCGCGAGGAACATCGCGACGGACTGACCGAAAAACCCGCGCGCCATGACATGGCCAATGCTATAATACTTCCGCCAACTTCTCGCATCCGATCACCGGGCCATCATCCATGCTGGATACTCCGCACTCCACTCACCACAGCAGGTCGATTCTGTCGTTGCTGGTGGAAGTCGCCATGATCGTCGTTGGTGTATTTCTCGGACTCGCGGCGGAACAGTGGCGCGAGGGGCGGCACGAGCATGATCTCGCGCTGGCGTCGCTGCGCAACTTCCGCGAGGAGATCATTACCAATCAGGCGCAGATCACGAGGGTTCGCTCCTATCACGAAGCGCTCGCGCGGAACCTCCAGAGTTTTACTCAGGAAAAGGCTCCGCGCACGTTCCGGAGGTTTATGGTAGATGTGCAGTTTCAGGGGATGCGTACGGTGACTCTCGAGCGTACCGCGTGGGACCTGGCACTCGCGACACAGGCACTGTCGTACATGAAGCCCGACATGGCGTACGCGATCTCGCGGCTGTACACTCGGCAGCAAACCTTCCAGACCATCGAGAATGGCTTCATGCAGTCTGCATTCACGCCGACGGTGTTCGCCGATACGAGCAATACAGTGGGGCTCACGATTGCAATGATGGCGTACATGGGCGACGTCAATATTCAGGAGCCGAGCCTGTTGAAGGCGTATGACGTCATGCTGCCAAAGCTCGATTCCGCGCTCGATGATCGCGCGCCAGCCCGCACCGCTTCTCCTCCTCCCACTGCTTCAGGTGCCGACTCCACCGTGCGGGATCGACCGGCGAAGTAGGTTCGGATTCGGGCGAGTTGAAAGTGGATTCCCACTGTCGCAAGAATGACAGTTTCCTGCGATCGTAATTAGTAGCGAATCGCTACTAACAACGTGTAATTCTCAAGAACGACACTTCTCCTGGCCCGCGCATTCTGGACACCCGTCCGCCGCCCCTCTACATTCCCAACTCCCCCGCCCAAAGCCGCATGACACCCCCAATCGAGCGCATCCGCGACATCCTCGCTCCGACTTACACAGTAGATCGGGAGCTTGGCCGCGGTGGGATGGCTACGGTCTACCTCGCACAGGATTCCAAGCACGAACGCGTCGTCGCGCTCAAGGTCCTGCATCCGGAGCTCGCTGCCTCACTCGGGCCCGATCGTTTTCTCCGCGAGATCCGTGTCGCTGCTCGGCTCAATCACCCGCATATCCTGCCACTGTTCGACTCGGGTGAGATCGACGGTCTGCTCTATTACGTGATGCCGTACGTCGAGGGCGAGTCTTTGCGCGAGCGTCTCGACCGTCAACAACCACTCCCAATCGACGAGGCGATTCACCACGCGCTCGCCGTCGCGTCTGCGCTGGATTACGCGCACCGTCAGAATGTGGTGCACCGCGACATCAAGCCCGAGAACGTGATGCTGTACGAGGGCGAGCCGATGGTGATGGACTTCGGTATCGCCAAGGCGGTGAGCGCCGCAGGAACGCAGACGGCGATGCTCACGCAGACGGGGATGATGGTCGGCACTCCAGCGTACGTGAGCCCGGAGCAGGCTGCGGGTGAATCGCAGCTGGATGGTCGCAGCGATCAGTACAGTCTTGCGTGCATGCTGTACGAGATGCTCTCGGGCCAGCGTCCGTTCACTGGCACGACTGCGCAGGCGATACTCGCGAAACGCTTTACAGAAGTACCAAAACGTATCCGCGAGCTTCGGTCGAGCGTGCCGGAGAACGTCGATCACGCACTGTTCAAGGCGATGTCGGTCGAGGTGGGGGATCGTTACAAGACGGCGGCGCTGTTTGCGCAGGCACTGACGTCGAGCAGTCTCGTCACGCCGCTGGATACTCTCACGATGCCGCAGCAGGTTGTGTCGGCTGCGAAATCGGTCGCGGTGCTGCCGTTCGCGAACATGAGTGCCGATGCGGACAACGAGTACTTCACGGATGGAATGGCGGAAGAGATCATCAACGCTCTGACCAAGATCCAGTCGCTGCGCGTTGCATCACGCACGTCGTCGTTCGCATTCAAGGGCAAGAACGAGGACATCGGTGACATCGGCCGCAAGTTGAAGGTGTCGACCGTGCTCGAGGGCAGCGTGCGCAAGATGGGGAACAAGCTCCGCATCACGGCGCAGCTCGTGAACGTCGCGGACGGATATCATCTCTGGTCGGAGCGATACGACCGCGAGCTCGAGGATGTATTCGCGATCCAGGACGACATCTCGCAGGCGATCGTCAAGGCGCTCCGCGTGATTCTCACGGAGGGCGAGAAGAAGGCGATCGAGAAGGCGCGGTCGGTGAACGTGCAGGCGTACGACTTCTATCTCCGCGGCCAGCAATACTTCCATCAGTGGCGACGCAAGAGCGTCGAGTATGCTCGGCAGATGTACAATCGCGCTGTGGAGATCGATCCCGAGTACGCGCTCGCGCACGCAGGAATCGCTGACGCGTGCTCATCGCTCTACACTTACTGGGACGCGCGCGAGTTCAATCTGCGCCAGGCAGACATTGCAAGCAGACGTGCGCTGGAGCTGGAGCCAGAGCTGGCCGAGGCTCACGTGGCGCGCGGGATAGCGGTATCGCTGACCAAGAAGTTTGCGGAGGCTGACCAGGAGTTCGAGACGGCGTTGCGGCTGAATCCAAAGCTTTTCGATGCCGCCTATTTCTACGGACGCGGACTCAAGTCGCAGGGCCGGAATGCCGAGGCCGCGAAGATGTTCGAGCGGGCTTCGCTGCTCAGACCGGAAGATTTCCAGGCTCCGAACTTCCTCGCCAATGTTCTCGATGACATGGGTCTCGTGGCAGAGGCGGAGGCAGCGCGCCGGCTGTCGCTCAAGCTCATAGACGAAAGGCTCGAGCTCAACCCCGACGATGCCAGGGCGACCAATCTTGGCGCAACTACAGTGGCCAAGATGCATGGTGAGCGGGAGAAGACGCTGGAGTACATCCGCCGCTCCCTGGCGATAGATCCCGATGATTCGGGGATGCTGTACAACATTGCCTGTGCCTACGCGCTGATCGGAATGCCGGACGAGGCACTCGCGAGTCTCGAGACGGCGGTGGACAGAGGATTCGGGCACAAGGAGTGGATCGAGCACGACAGCGATCTCGATTCAATACGCGATACGCCGCGTTTTCAGGCCATCGCGCAGGCGATGTAACAGAGTCGTCATCCCAGCGAAAGCGGCAATGCCAGCCGACTACTTCTTCCCCTCTCCCTCAAACAGCTTCAACCACTCCCCGCACCCTTCCTCCGCCAATTTCCCCAGCAGCACGAACCGCATCGACGCCGAGTTCATGCAGTAACGCAGACCTGCTTCGTACGCGGATCGATCATGCGTGTTGCGCCTCCACACCACTCCGCCGTACCACAAAAGTCAGCACACGACCCCGAACTCGCGACAGCTTCGTGACATGTTGGGAGCGGCACATGCGATCGTGCCACGCCGGCTGTCAGTTTGACGACAGCTTCACCGTTGTTTTCACACGAATGTTCGTGCACGGCACCT
>DATBNQ010000083.1:0-22741 GCA_036554185.1 Gemmatimonadaceae bacterium
TGATCATCGCGGGATTTTTTCTTGGCACCATCCTGCTCGTCACAGAGAGCCTTTACGCGGCGTGGATGGCGCACTTCGCCTGGAACTGGACGATGGCGGCGGGGCTTCACACCTCGGTGAGCGGGCTGGGAGTCGCGGCACCCAACTATCACGTGGTGAACAACGGTCCGGTCTGGCTCACGGGCGGCTCCTGGGGGCCCGAGGGCGGACTTGCCGCGGCGCTTGGAATGTTCGCCTTTCTGTTCTATCTGCACGCCCGTTACAGCGATCGGCTGCAGAAGGAACTATCAGGAAATGAATCACATGAGGGTTGATTAGCATGACGGACAGCATCGCAGTTGTCGGCGCAGGGCAGATGGGCAACGGAATCGCGCACGTATTTGCGCAGGCATCGTTTCCCGTTACGATGATCGACGTATCGCAGGCCGCTCTCGATCGTGGCAGAGCGACCATCGAGAAGAACCTCGATCGTCAGCTCAAGAAGGGAACGATAGATCAGGCCGCGAAGGATGCAACTCTATCCAACATCACTCTCGCTACCGATCCAGCTGCCGCTCGTGATGCGTCACTCATCATCGAGGCGGCGACCGAGAACATCGCACTCAAGTACAGGATCTTCGCTGATCTCGACAAGCTCGCGAAGCCGGACGCGATACTGGCCACGAACACGAGTTCTATCTCCATCACGGAGATCGCCGCGCAGACGGGTCGACCGGAGAAAGTTATCGGGATGCATTTCATGAATCCCGTGCCGGTAATGCAGCTTGTCGAGATAATCCGCGGCCTTGCGACGTCGGACGAGACGACTGCCAGGGTCATGTCGCTTGCGAGCGCGCTCGGCAAGACGCCGGTCGAGGTGAATGATTATCCGGGCTTCGTTGCGAACCGCATTCTCATGCCGATGATCAACGAGGCTGTTTACTGTGTCATGGAAGGTGTTGGAACTCCGGAGGCGATCGATACGGTCATGAAGTTGGGAATGAATCACCCGATGGGTCCGTTGACGCTTGCCGACTTTATCGGCCTCGATACGTGCGTTGCGATTCTCGAGGTGATGCACGACGGCCTGGGCGACCCGAAGTACCGGCCGTGTCCATTGCTCAGGAAATACGTCGCGGCGGGCTGGCTCGGACGCAAGACTGGCCGGGGATTCTACAAGTATGCTTGATCTGTTCCCGCTCACGGAAGAGCAGCGTGAGATCGAGCGCGTCGCGCGTGATTTTGCGGCCACCGAGATCGTGCCATACTCGAAGCAGTGGGACAGGGATTCATATTTCGAGCCGACACTCGTCCGGAAACTTGGCGATCTCGGTTTCCTCGGAATGTTGACTGCAGAGGAGTATGATGGACTCGGTGTCGACACGGTGACGTATCTCGTCGCGCTCGAGGAGATTGCTGCCGCTGACGCATCCGTTGCGGTCATGATGAGTGTTCACAACTCTCTGCCGACGCAGATGCTGTCGGGCTTTGGGAGCGAGGAGCAGAAGCAGCGGTTTCTGAGGCCGATGGCTCGGGGTGAGTTGCTCGGCGCTTTCGCGCTGTCGGAGCCCGAGGCCGGATCCGACGCGGCGGCGCTCACGACGCAGGCGGTACGTGACGGGGATTCGTGGATTCTAAATGGAACCAAGTCCTGGGTCACGAGCGGACCGTACGCCGGCGTGATAATGGTCCAGGCGCGCACGGACTCTCCGTCGGATCGGAAAGGGGCTCGCGGGATCGGCGCATTCATAGTGACACCCGATATGCCGGGATTCAGCGTGGGGAAGAAGGAAGACAAGATGGGGCTTCGCGCTTCACCCACGGTCCAGCTCGTGCTGGACGATCTCCGCGTTCCTGCCGGCAATCTGCTCGGCGATCCATCGATGGGCTACGTTTACGCGATGCGTTCGCTCAACGCGGGTCGACTGGGGATTGGTGCGCAGGCACTGGGAATCGCTCGGGCAGCGTTCGAGGCAGCAGTCGCGTATGCCGGTGAGCGCCGGCAGTTTGGAGAGCCGATCAGGAACTTTCAGGGAATTCAGTTCAAGTTGTCAAACATGGCGACGCGCATTTCTGCCGCGCGCGCTCTGTTGCACGCCGCCGCTCGCGCGAAGGATGCGAACGCATCGAGCGCAAAGCAGGCGGCGTCTATGGCCAAGCTCTTCGCGAGCGAGACGGCCATGTGGGTCACCACCGAAGCCATACAGGTATTTGGCGGCTATGGTTATATCAAGGATTATCCGGTGGAGAAGTTGTTCCGCGACGCGAAGATCACAGAGATCTACGAAGGGACGTCGGAAATTCAACGCATCGTCATTGCACGGGAGCTCTACGCATGAAGCTGTTCGACACAATCGCTGAAATGGGCCATGAGCAGGTCGTCGTGTGCTCGGATCCGTCATCGGGATATCGCGGGATCATCGCGATCCACAACACGACGCTCGGTCCGGCACTTGGTGGCACCCGTTTCTGGAACTACGCAAGTGACGAGGACGCGATAACCGACGCGCTCCGTCTTTCCCGCGGCATGACCTACAAGAACGCCGTTGCCGGCCTGAATCTTGGCGGCGGCAAGTCGGTCATCATCGGAGACAATCGCGCTTCGCGGCGCGAGATGATCTTCCGAGCGCACGGACGGTTCGTGGAGAGCCTTGGCGGACGCTACGTGACCGCGGAAGACGTGGGCACGAGCACGTCGGACATGGATTTCGTGCACATGGAGACCGACTACGTCGCAGGTCTCGCCGGCCGATCGGGAGATCCTTCGCCTGTCACTGCGCATGGTGTATTTCGCGCGATTCAGGCATCGGCGATGTACCGCTGGGACTCGGATGATCTCGAGGGTAAGAAGGTAAGCATCCAGGGTTGCGGCAACGTCGGACGTCATCTGGCCAAGGCGCTGGATAAAGCTGGTGCAAAGGTGATCGTTTCAGATATCGATCCTGATCGCGTGGCCTGGGTTCTTGCAGAGACCAACGCCACTGCGGTTGAGGGTGATGCGATCTACTCGGTCGAGGCTGACATCTTTGCTCCATGCGCGCTCGGCGGAATCATCAATGACTCGACGATCCCGAAGCTCAAGGTTGAGATCGTGTCCGGTGCCGCCAATAATCAGCTGCTCGAAGAACGTCATGGTGACATGCTTCAGGAGCGCGGAATTCTTTACGCGCCGGATTATGTGGCGAATGCCGGCGGTGTGATCAATGTGTACAGTGAGCTCGCCGGCTGGGACGCGAAGCGGTCGTTCCGGAAGGCGGACGAAATCTACGACACGACCCTCGGTGTCTTCGAAATTGCTCGCACCGATGGTATTCCGACGTACCGTGCGGCCGACCGGCTCGCCGAGCGGCGGCTCCAGGCGGTAAATTCCATGATGCGCACGTGGCCGCAGTGGCCTCGCAAGTCGTAAGTGCTTGAGCCGCGTCCTGAAGTGCGCGGTAGTATGGCGGTGCGGAGAATTACATCCGCACGGCCGTACGTCGTGATTCTGTCCGTTTCCGAGGGGTTGCAGTCGAGATGAGCGTATCCAGCGTGCAGGCAACCGGCGAGTTGAGCGCAGTATGGGATTCCGATCCCGACATTGCGCGCCTGATCATCGAGGAGACCGAGCGCCAGCGGCACGGGCTCGAGCTCATCGCCAGCGAGAATTTCGTGTCGTTGGCTGTGCTGCAGGCGATGGGTACGCCGCTCACCAACAAGTACGCGGAAGGTCTTCCGGGCAAGCGGTACTACGGCGGGTGCGAGGTCGTGGATCGAGTCGAACAGATCGCGATCGATCGGGCCAAGCAGCTCTTTGGCGCGGAGCACGCGAATGTTCAGCCACATTCGGGCGCGCAGGCGAACGCAACCGTCTATCTCGCCTTCCTGAAGCCCGGCGATACCGTACTGGGCCTGGATCTGTCGCAGGGCGGTCATCTCACGCACGGCTCGCCAGTCAATTTTTCAGGGCTGTTGTACCACGCGATTCACTACGGAGTGAACGACGCGGGTTACATCGATTACGACGCGGTTCGTGCGATTGCGCGCGAGCAGCGACCGAAGATGATCATTGCGGGCGCAAGTGCGTATGCC
Source organism: Gemmatimonadaceae bacterium (assembly GCA_036554185.1). Lineage (GTDB taxonomy): Bacteria > Gemmatimonadota > Gemmatimonadetes > Gemmatimonadales > Gemmatimonadaceae > Fen-1247. Next base: position 4,051 of record DATBNQ010000083.1, read on the forward strand.
CGCACGATTGATTTCGCCGCATTCGCCGAAATAGCGCAGGAGATTGGCGCCAAGCTGTTCGTTGACATGGCGCACATTGCAGGTCTCGTTGCGACCGGCCTGCATCCATCACCGATCCCGTTTGCGGATGCCGTGACGACGACCACTCACAAGACGCTGCGTGGGCCACGCGGCGGACTGATCCTCTGCAAGGCCGAGCACGCGAAGGCGATCGACAAGGCGATGTTCCCCGGGATTCAGGGCGGCCCACTGGAACACGTGATCGCCGCGAAGGCGGTCTCGTTCAAGGAAGCGCTCGATCCGTCGTTCAGGAATTATTGCGTGCAGATCATCGCCAACGCGCAAGCACTCGCAACGGCGTTGACCGAGCGGGGGATGGACATTGTTTCGGGCGGCACCGATACGCACCTGATGCTCGTCGATCTCCGCAACAGAGGCTTGACGGGCAAGGTGCTGGAGAAAGCGCTCGATCTCGCCGCGATCACGGTCAACAAGAACACGGTGCCGAAGGAAACGCAGTCGCCGTTCGTAACGAGTGGCGTCCGGATCGGAACGCCAGCTGTGACGACGCGCGGCATGCGTGAAGCGGAGATGCGTCATATAGCCGGATTGATCGACCGGATCGCGAACGCGCCGGATGACGCCGCTGTAACAGCAGCCGTTCGCGCAGAAGTTCTTGCTCTTACAAATCGCTTTCCACTTTACCCTGGAAGCTTCGTCGAACGGGAAGAGGGATAGCGGATGGCGGATCTCGCATTTCGCGACGGAGTGATGGACCAGATTCGGCAACGCGAATCCCGCTATGAGGAGGGCGCGTATCTGTTTGTCCTTGCCGCGCTGGAGTACTGCCAGGCCCAGCTTCAGGTACGGCGACATATTTCCGGGAAGGAACTTGCGGTTGCGTGCCGCGATCTGGCGATAGACAGATATGGAATCATGGCGCGTATCGTTCTGGATCGCTGGGGTGTTGTTTCAACGGACGATATCGGGTCAGTGGTGTTCACGCTCGTTGACCTGGGTTTTCTCGCGAGCGAGCCTACAGACTCTCGCGAGCAGTTCAGCGATGTTTACGATTTCTTCGAGGCTTTCGAGCGTCGCTATCCGTGGAACGGTAAAGCGCTCGTCTGAGCCGCTTCCTCAGGGTCAATGCCGGTTCGCGTCGTAAATGCTGAAGAATCAGGAGCGCTGGACGCCGCTGCGATAGCGTCCGGGATACCTTCGCGGGCGCTCATGCGCACCGCGGCGTTCAACGCCGCTTCTGTTCTGTGCGCTCGATACCCCAATGAGCTACGACGCGGGGTGACAGTGTTCACTGGCCCCGGCAACAATGGCGGAGACGGGTGGGCACTCGCCTCCGCACTCGATGCAGCTGGCATAAGCGTGTGCGTGCGAGAGGTCGTCGCCGCACGAACCCCCGACGCGCTCGCTGAGCGACAGTTGGCTGCGCCACACCTTCTGAACGATACGACGCCGATGGGTGGCGTGATCGTCGATGCGATGCTCGGCACCGGCAGCTCGGGTGAACTACGTGGAGCGATCGTACAGGCCGCCGCAGAGATGGCTGACTCGCGACGGCACGGCGCAATTGTCATCGCCCTGGACCTACCAAGCGGAGTTGACGCGACCGTCGGTGCTGCTCACGAGTGTGTGATTGCCGACCTGACGATCAGCTTTGGAAGCTGCAAGCGTGGCACGCTCGTTTCGCGAGCTCAGTGCGGCGAGATCGTGGTCGTCGACATTGGACTCGGTGAAGATCCTAAAGTGTTGCCAAGTCTCGTCGACGAGACGTTCGTGCGGGCAAATACACCACGAATTGCACCAGATGCGCACAAAGGTACGCGCCGGAGCGTTGCGATCGTGGCTGGTGCCGGGAACCTGGCGGGAGCCGCGATCCTTGCCGCCACCGGCGCACTTCGAAGCGGCGCCGGCCTGGTGAAGGTCGTTACGGCATCACAGAATATGTCCGCCGTGCACAGCGCGCTGCCGGAGGCATTGGTTGCGCCGCTCGAAGATGCTGCGTCCGCAATCACCGGCTGGGCTGACGCTATCCTGCTCGGCCCTGGATTGGGCCAGGATGAGCAGATGAAGTGGTTCGTTCGCGAAACGTTGCGGGCATGGCGAGGCGCAATCGTGCTCGATGCGGATGCGCTCAATGTATTTAGCGGTGAGCTCGGCGAACTGGCGGAGTTGCTGCACGATCGTCCCGCCATTATTACGCCGCATCCGGGCGAGATGGCACGTCTTGTCGGCCGTGACGTGGAGTACGTCCTGCGCAATCGCTTCGACATCGGCCTCGAGGTTGCGCGCAACATCGGCGCGACGGTGCTGCTGAAGGGAACGCCGACGGTTGTGAGCTCACCGGATGGAGTGCGGCAGGTCATCGCTTCGGGGACGCCGGTACTCGCGACAGGTGGGAGCGGCGACGCGCTCGGCGGGATGATTGCGACGCTCCTTGCACAGGGGTGCGCACCGAATGTTGCGGCAAGTTGCGCGGCATGGGTGCACGGTCGCGCCGCCGAGTTGACGCCGGGCGTGCGCGGGTATCGCCTCATGGACGTGTTGAATCGATTGCCGCAGGCATGGTCGCTGGATGGTGCCGCGCCGCGGTATCCTCTGCTCGCCACGTTGCCCGCACTTTCCTGATGCACGAAGGGGAGATCGCCTTTGGGCCTGGAAAGGAATTCCGATTCATTCGGCGGCTGATTCGCAGATTCGGACAGCTTGCATCGGGCATCGGTGATGACGCGGCGTTGATCCACGTTCCGCGCGACAACATGGTCGCGATCAGTACCGATACGTCGGTGGAAAACGTTCACTTCCGCAGAGAGTGGCTCACGCTGGACGAGATCGGCTATCGTGCGACGACCGCTGCGATCAGCGATCTCGCCGCAACGGGTGCTGCAGGAATCGGGATTCTCATCGCTCTTACGACGCCACTCGAGACGCGGGAGAATCTTGACGCACTGAGCGATGGCATCGCACGAGCTGCGACGGCGGCGGGCGTCAAAATATTCGGGGGAGACACGACACGCGGGCCAGTGCTGTCACTCACGATAACAGTGTTCGGGAACACGCGCGAGGCGTTGCGCCGCGACGCCGCTCGAGCTGGCCATCATGTGTACGTGACGGGGAATCTGGGTGGCCCCGGTGCGGCGCTGCGCGCGCTTACCGAGGGATCGAGTGTGCCTGCTGGCTGGCGTGATAGATTCGCCAATCCGCACGCTCGATTACGCGAGGCACGTTGGCTGGCCGGCCGCGGGGCGCGGGCCGCAATAGACATCTCCGACGGTCTTCTGGCCGATGCCGCTCACGTTGCGGCCGCGAGCAACGTCCGCATCAGCATAGACGTGGATCGCATTCCGGTCATGGCGGGGATCGACGTGCGTGACGCGGTACGAAGTGGCGAGGAATACGAGTTACTGGTGACGTCTGCGATCCCGATCGATTGCGACTCTTTCCGATCCCGCTTTGGTGTGAACCTCACAGAGATTGGAACGGTCGCTGATGGTGCGCCCGGCGTCGAGGCGATGATGCACGGGGAGCCATTGGAGATCGAGCCACGCGGCTACGATCATTTCGGCGACGCATGATCTCGACGCTTCGCACGATCTTCACGATGCTCGTGCTGGGCGTGCTGACTGTCGTCTTTGCCGCGATAATCATCGGCGCTGCGCTGGTCGGTGTTCCCAACCGTCCTGGCAGCCTTTACGATGTGCTTCCACGAGCATGGGCGCGGTCGATTCTCTGGGCCGCCGGTGTCAAGGTCCAGGTTCACGGGCTCGAGAAGCTCGACCCACGGGGCACATTCATATTCATCTGCAATCACGTTTCGTTGTTCGATATCCTGGGCCTCGTCGCGCGATTGCCGCGGAATAACTTTGTAGCCAAGGCCGAACTGTTCAAGATTCCGGTATTTGGCCAGGGCATACGAATCCTGGGCACCGTCCCGATGGAGCGCGAGAACCAGAAAGCGGCGTTCGGATCATACGACATAGCCGCCGGACGGATACGGGACGGCAGCTCCGTAGTAGTTTTCCCTGAGGGAACGCGGGGCACGGATTACTCCATTCGCCGGTTCAAGAAGGGGCCATTTGTGCTCGCCATCAAGGCCGCCGCACCGATTGTACCGGTGATCGTGTACGGAACGATTGAGATTCTTCCAAAGGGAAAGCTTTTTCTGCATCCCGGTAATATTGATGTCTACATTTTGGATCAGGTTACAACGAGCGGGATGGACTACGATGACCGGGACGCCCTCGCGGCCACGGTGCATGAGAGGATGGAGTCCGTCATGAACAGTCTTTACCTCAACCGTTAAACAGGCCATGTCAGCAATCATCGAGATCAACGCACGTCAGATTCTGGATAGTCGCGGGAATCCAACCGTCGAGGCCGACGTTACGCTGGAGAGTGGCGTCACGGGACGTGCCGCGGTCCCGAGTGGCGCGTCGACAGGCGAGCACGAAGCGCTGGAATTGCGTGATGGCGACGCGGATCGCTACAACGGCAAGGGCGTTGAAAAGGCCGTGGCTGCGATCGAGGACGAGATCCAGCCGGAAGTCATCGGTCTCGATGCGATCGATCAGATGGCGCTCGACCGCACGATGATTGCGCTGGATGGAACCGATAACAAGGGGCGACTCGGCGCCAACTCGATTCTCGCGGTTTCACTTGCAGCGGCGCGCGCGGCGGCGACCGAGCTCGACCTTCCGCTCTATCGGTACGTAGGTGGCCCGATGGCGCGTGTGATGCCGATGCCGATGATGAACGTCCTCAACGGCGGCGCGCATGCTTCGAACACGGTCGACGTGCAGGAGTTCATGATCGTGCCAGTCGGTGCGAAGGATTTTGCGACTGCACTGCGCATGGGAGCCGAGGTATTTCACTCGCTCAAGAAAGTGCTGACCAAGCGTGGACTGTCGACAGCCGTCGGCGACGAGGGCGGTTTCGCGCCGGATCTGCCGAATGACGAGGAAGCGCTCAATGCGCTGGTGGAGGCTGTCGAGGGCGCCGGTTATCGCGTCGGAAAGGACGTCGCATTCGCGTTGGACGTTGCCGCTTCGGAACTGTACAAGGGTGGCAAGTACACGTTCAGAAAGAGCGGCGGCGGCACGCACGACGCCGCTGGCATGATCGCGCTGTATACACACTGGCTGGACAAGTTCCCGATCGTCTCGATCGAGGATGGGCTCGCCGAGAATGATTGGAAGGGATGGGCCGAGCTCACATCTGAACTGGGTGGTCGAGTGCAGCTCGTCGGCGACGACATTTTCGTCACAAACAGCGAATATCTCGCACGTGGGATCAACGAGGACGTCGCGAACGCGATTCTTGTGAAGGTGAACCAGATAGGAACGTTGACCGAGACGCTCGAGGCGATCGAGCTTGCCCGTGCGAACGGATATCAGAGCATCATCTCACATCGTTCAGGCGAGACCGAGGACACGTTCATTGCTGACCTCGCTGTTGCGACCAACGCTGGTCAGATCAAGACCGGATCGGCGAGTCGCACTGATCGGGTCGCCAAGTACAATCAGTTGCTTCGCATCGAAGAGGAGCTCGGCGACCTTGCTGAATTTCCCGGTGCAGCGTTGTACGGACTGTAAGCCAGCGCGATCATGCGGGCACGGTTGATCTGGGGCGCGCTGGTGCTGGGCGCCCTGGCATTCGCTCTGCAGGGCGGGGAATACAGCACACTCGACATCGTGCGACAGCATCGTCGCATAACAGAGCTGAGCATGCGCCGCGACTCTTTGACGCGCGTTGTCGATTCACTGGCGCGTGTAGAGAAGCTGGTTCGGCTCGACACTGCGACGCAGGAGAGGATTGCGCGCGAAGTTTTCGGCATGGTGCGGGGTGACGAATATCTCTATCGATTTTTCGCGGATACGGCGAAGGCCGCAAAGCCTTAGAGAGATCGGCAGCAGATTGGCCGCGCGATGGACGGGGGACGGGGAGGGAGCTACCTCTCGGGGTGGCCCATCGCGCCGGCACTTCGAACAGTTCATCGAGAAATAGCAGGGGCGGGGATCGAACCCGCGACCTCACGATTATGAGTCGTGCGCTCTCACCAGCTGAGCTACCCTGCCGCACAATACCTCACCGGACCCTGACGGCGTCCGTACTTCGCCCGTACAACGTAACGACGGCCGGCCCGAGGGGCCGGCCGTCGAATGGCGGGGGCGGGATTTGAACCCGCGACCTTCGGGTTATGAGCCCGACGAGCTACCAGGCTGCTCCACCCCGCGTCAGAGTTTCTAATCTAGTCACGGGTGGGTGCCTGTCAACGTAAATCGTGCGTTTTTTCGATACGATTCGCCTGACCGCCGGACGGCCGCGGGGTAAATTTCCATTCTCAGAGAAATGAAGCAAAGTCTCGAAATTCTTTTAGCGGGCGTCGTGGATTACGCCGGCCTGTTTCCCCCCGCCGCTCTGGATATGGCCGCGGCGGTGGAATCGTACGCCGAATATCTTCGCGATCCCGATAGTCGCATGCTGGGCCGGTTTGTCGTGCCGGTGGTGCGCCTGCGCGAATTCGACGAGGCGGCCGTTTCGTTCCTTCCACATGGTGAACGGAGTGAGCCATGGCACCTGAGCGCACTGCCAGGACCCGATGTAACTGCTGACATCGATCTTGCGCTCAAATTCAATTGCCGTCACTGGAGCGGTTCCGACATCGGTCACGCGGTCATCGATGCGTTCGAGGTGAAGGTCTCGACAGCCGCGGAGATCGCCGCGGCAGGTAGCATGATGCCGCGACAATTCAGTCCGTACTTTGAAATCCCGATCGCGTCCGATCCGACGCCGCTCGTTGCAGCTATCAAACGGGCCGGTGGCTTCGCAAAAATGCGCACGGGTGGCGTGACCCCGAATGCATTTCCCGATGCAAGCGACGTCGCGCGTTTCATGATCGCGTGCCGCGACGCTCGCGTCGCATTCAAGCTGACAGCGGGGCTGCACCACCCGATTCGCGCCGAGTACCGATTGACCTATGCTGACGACGCCCCGCGCGGGGAAATGTTCGGCTACCTGAACATGTTCGTCGCCGCCACCCTGGCATGGAATGGTGCGGACGAAGCGAAGATTCGCTCGGCGCTACTTGCAACATCTGTAAACGACTTTCACTTTTCCGACGTATCGCTCGAATTCGGCGGATGTATCATTGCTGCCGATGTAATCCGGGATGCGCGCGAGAATTTCATCATCTCGTTCGGATCCTGTTCCTTTCGCGAGCCTGTCGATGACCTCGCAGCCCTTTCCATATCTTGAATGCCGATAAATCTCACGCACGACCCGTCACTCCGTTGCTGGGTGGAATCAGCGAATGTTCCCGGCTGCGATTTCCCAATCCAGAATCTTCCATTCTGCGTGTTCAGCGAATTTGACGAGGAGGCAGTGCCGCGCGGCGGAATTGCGATCGGCGATCAGATTCTGGACCTTGCCGTTTGTGCGGACGAGAGCCTGTTCGGAGGACGCGCGGCCGACGCAGTCTACGTCGCGGCGCAGTCCACTCTCAATGAATTGATGACTGTGGACCCGGAAAACTTGTCAGCTTTGCGGGCCGAGGTGAGCGCGCTGCTCAGCGGCGATGGTCGCACACATCGCGGAATCAGGCTTCCCCGCAATCTTTTGTATCCGATGGACGGCGCAGTTATCTACATGCCCGCGCGAATAGGGAATTACACGGATTTCTACGCGTCCATCTTCCATGCGACGAATGTCGGGCGCATGTTCCGCCCTGATAACCCGCTGTTGCCAAACTACAAATGGATACCGATCGGCTATCACGGTCGGGCATCCTCGATCTCGCTGAAAGAGACGGTGATCCGCCCCCACGGCCAGACTCGGCGCCCCGGTGATGCGGAGCCCACGTTCGGTCCATCGCAACAGCTCGACTACGAGCTCGAGGTCGGAGCCTACATTGCGCGTGGCAACGCGATGGGCGATCAGATTCCGATAAGCGATGCGTCGGAATCCATCTTCGGCTTCTGTCTCGTGAACGACTGGTCCGCGCGTGACATCCAGTCGTGGGAGTACCAGCCGCTCGGGCCGTTCCTGGCCAAGAGTTTCGCCACGAACATCTCACCGTTCATCGTGACGCGGGAAGCCCTCGAGCCGTTTCGCTCGCCGGCCTTTGCGCGTCCCCCGGGCGATCCCCAACCGCTCGATTACCTGAATGACGAGACCGATCAGGCCGAGGGGGCGTACGATATTCAGCTCGAGGTGTACCTGTCGAGCGAGCAGATGCGCGACGCAGAAATGCCGCCTATGCGCCTCAGCCACGGTACATTCAAGGACATGTACTGGACGATGGCTCAGATGGTGGCGCATCATACCAGCAACGGATGCGATCTGAGGCCCGGCGATCTCATCGCGAGTGGCACCGTCTCCGGACCGAATCCTGGAGAGCAGGGCTGCCTGCTGGAGATCACGCGCCGCGGCGCCGAACCACTGACTCTACCGACCGGTGAGCAGAGACAATTTCTCGAAGATGGGGACGAAGTGATATTGCGCGGATTCTGTGAACGTGAAGGAAGTGTACGCATCGGATTCGGCGAGTGCCGAGCGATGATAGTTGCGGAAGAGGGTTGATGCCAGCACGCAAGAAGACAGTGAAGCGCAAGTCCGCTCCTGCGTCAAAGGCGACGCCTGTCAAACGTATTCCAACCGCGAAGATCGCGAACGTCCGCTCGCGCTTCTTCGATGTGCGCCAGTCCGGCATTCAGGGCAAGGGCGCGTTCGCGAACCGGAAGATTCGCAAGGGCCAGCGCATAATCGAATACACCGGCGAGCGGATTTCAAATGATGAAGCCGACAATCGGTATGATGAGACCAACATGCGTCGCCATCACACGTTCCTCTTTACGGTAACGCCACGCATTGTCGTGGATGGGGCCATCAACGGGAATGAATCGATCTACATCAACCACTCCTGCGATCCCAACTGCGAAGCGGTGATCGAGGACCGTCGGATCTTCATCGAGGCGGTGCGGACGATCGAGGCAGGCGAGGAACTCGCATACGATTACCAGTACGAGCGCACCGGTGAGGACGACGACGAGATGGCGCGTTTCTACAAGTGCCTCTGCGGCGCACCAAATTGCCGGGGAAGCATCATGAAGGACAAGCCCGCGCCCCGGGGGAAGAAGAAGTCGGGGAAGCGCCGCGTCAAGCGGTAGCGTCGTGCATTACCACAGCCTACTCATCCCTACCATGATACGACGTATCTGTATTGGGCTGATCGCGACTCTGATCGCCGGCTCCGCCGGAGCGCAGGGATCCTATCGGCAGACGAAGCCGCTCGACACGATCAATCTCGACACGACCTGTGCTCCGTGCACGAACTTCTTCGAGTTCGCAAATGGCGGTTGGCTGAAAGCCAATCCGATCCCGCCCGCCTATTCTCAATGGGGTTCATTCAATGAGCTCGCAGAGCAGAACAATGAGAAGCTGAAAGTCGTGCTGGATGACGCCGCGGCTCACCGGACCTCCGCGAAGGATCCAGACGTCCGCAAGGTCGGTAATTACTATGCCGCTTGCATGGATTCCTCAGCTATCGAGAAGGCGGGATACCAACCGATCGAAGCGTCGCTTCGTCAGGTGGCCGCAATCAACACACCGGCCGATGTCAAGAATTACCTGATATCGGAGGCGGCTCTCGGTCGAGGAATTCTGTTCCGATTCGGATCCACCCAGGACGCGAAGAACAGTAGCGAGGTGATTGGCGGAATTGGCCAGGGTGGCATCGGCCTGCCAGACCGCGACTACTACTTCAAGACCGACGCCCCGACTGTCGCGATACGCAACGCATACGTGAAGCACATCGCAAACGATCTTGTTCTCATAGGGGAGTCACCGGACAAGGCGCAGTCAGACGCGAAGAGCGTTCTGGCGCTGGAGACTGCCATCGCCGCGTCGCACCTCACACGAGTGCAGTCGCGTGACCCGCAGTTGACGTACAATCGCAAGACGGCAGCGGAACTTGCCGCACTCGCTCCGAGCTTTGACTGGAAGTCGTTCTTTGCAGCCGACAAGGCGTCGGGCGTGACCGCGATCGACGTGGCGAATCCCAAGTTCATCGTTGCCGTCGACTCGCTGCTCAACGCCGTTCCGGTGAGCACCTGGAAGACATACTTCACCTGGAACGTCGTCAGCCGCGCGGCTTCTACGTTAAGCTCGCCGTTCGTGAATGAAGCGTTCACCTTCAGTCAGAATCTGACCGGCGCCAAGGAGCAGTTGCCCCGGTACAAGCGCTGCATTGCTTCCACCGATCGCGCGCTCGGCGAGGCGCTCGGCAAGGCCTACGTTGCGAAATACTTCACGCCGCAGGCGAAGGCGCGTGCGAACGCAATGGTCAACAACATCAAGGCCGAGTTCCGGACGCGATTGGCAAGCCGCACATGGATGAGCGATTCTACGCGCAACATGGCCTACAGGAAACTCGACGCCTTCGTGCAGAAGATTGGCTACCCCGACAAGTGGAAGGATTACACCGCGCTGCAGATTGCGCCGGGCGCGTCGTACTACGAGAATGCGCTTGCAGTTACCGCGTTCAACAACGCGGACGACGTTGCGCGCATCAACAAGCCCGTCGATCGCAGTCGCTGGGGCATGACTCCACCGACGGTGAATGCCTACTACAATCCGTTGATGAATGAGATTGTATTTCCCGCGGGCATCATGCAGCCTCCGTTCTTCGATCCGAACGCTGACGACGCAGTCAATTATGGCGGTATGGGCGCTGTAATCGGACACGAGATGAGCCATGGCTTCGACGACGAGGGCGCGCAGTTCGACGCGCAGGGCAACCTCAAGACGTGGTTCACGAAGGCCGATCTGGCGAACTTCAAGGCGAAGACAGACGCATACGCCGCGGAATTCGACCAGAACACGATCCTCGATTCGCTGCACGTGAACGGGAAGCTCACGAACGGTGAAAACATCGCCGATCTGGGCGGCCTCACGATTGCCTATGCAGCCATGGAGAAGGCGCTCGGCAACAAGCCGCGCAAGAAGATCGACGGCTTCACGCCCGAGCAGCGCTTCTTCCTCGCATGGGCGCAGATCTGGCGGTCCAACACCACGCCTGAGGCAGCGCGCACACGGATTGCTACCGACCCGCACAGCCCGGCGCTATGGCGCGTCAACACGCCGTTGTCGAATATGCCCGAGTTTGCGAAGGCATGGGGCTGCACGATCGGAGCGCCCATGGCGCGACCGGCCGCAGACGCAGTCGTGATCTGGTAAGCTGACCGTCGCGCTGTGTATCTTGTCGGGGCGGGGGCGATCGATTCGCCCTCGCCCCGTCTTCGTTGCGAGGCGCCGTTCTCGCCAAGGCGGGAATCCATTCTGACCAGATTGACCGTGGGAAAGCCAGCGTGACCAACCCGTTCTTCTACCGGATGTCCAACGGCATTCGCATAACTGTGAGGCCGGTGTACCTGAAGGATCAGTCAGACCCTGCGGCGCAGCATTATGTGTTTGCGTATTTCGTCCGCGTGGAAAATGTCGGTGACCGGCCGGCGCAACTACTGTCCCGCCGCTGGTTGATTCACGATGACATCGGCGAGGATACCGAGGTAGTCGGCGATGGTGTGGTCGGTGAGCAGCCTCTCATCCCACCGTCCCGGGTGCACGAATATCAGAGCTTCTGCGTGCTGAAGAGCGGCGAGGGTTACATGGAGGGCCAGTACTTCTTTGTGCGTGCGGCCGGGGAGGTACAGGGGGAGGGCGAGCGGTTCGCGGCCGATATCCCCCGTTTCACCCTCAGCGCTACCGGATCCCCGAGCTTCCCTTCCTGATGGCAGACGTGTCCGGGCGCGCCGGCCTCGCGGGCCGCGCGGGGGGCACTGGTCGGGGCTGCGCACCCCGCGGTGCCGGTGCGGCTGTCCTGTCCGACAGATAGTACGGCACGACGGTGTTATTCTCCACTACGTACACCACCGCACCCTGACGTCGGCCGCCACTGATCTGAACCGCGGCCTGGTCGACGACGATCTGGCGCGGATAGGCCAGCCGCGCGTCGGCGACGACGTACCGACCCGGGTACATGTAAGTGAGCGTTGGCACACGGATCGACGTCGGGTCGTCAGGGTCGTAGGGTTCACGCTCAGCCTCAACCGCCCGGTATCTGCTTCGGCCCGATGAGAGGACGAAGACGACCACCACATCACGATCGGTCCGGCCCGCTACGGCAAGATCGGCGCGCCCGTCTCCGTTGAAATCGCCGATGACGGCCCAGGGAACCTGCCGCGGCGACGGCTCGTAATCGAGTGCGCCCCGATAGTCCTCGACGCTCCACGCCTCGAAGTCGCGATTGTATCGGTCCAGCGCGTCCTCCATCGCGGGCGGCAGATCCAGTAGCCATATTCCGTCTGAGGACCGGTAGATCGCTGGTCTGGGTTCGTCGCGCAGGTCGCGCCGCTGCGCCTGCACCGCAGGGGCAGCCAGAGCCGAGATCAGGCAGAGCACAGCCAGTTTCGCCGTACCCGGTGGAATTATTCTCCGCATCTTCTCTAGTCTCGGCACACTATCCGCGGAACGACTGTTGCTAGCCACAGAGGCATATGAAACGAATCTACGACGTGAGCGTTCCCATCCGCGACGGCGGTTTGATCTATCCCGGGAATCCGGAAATCCATATCTCACTCCAACAGTCGATCGCACTCGGAGCCAGCTCGAACGTCTCGAATGTCGCGTTCGGTTCCCACACCGGGACGCACGTGGACGCCGAACGTCATTTTTTCGACGATGGACGCACGGTGGACCAGATTCCTCTCGAGACGTTGATGGGTCCGGCGACGGTGCTGGAATACGGGCCGGAACTGCTGGCCGTAACGGCAGCGGACCTCGAGAAGCACGACCTTTCCGGAGTTTCTCGAGTCCTGCTGAAGACTCGTAATTCGAGCTATCTCACCCAGGATCCGAGTTTCCACCGGGACTTTACCTACCTTGCGCCCGACGGTGCGGAATTTCTCGTGAAGTCGGGCGTCAAACTTGTCGGCATCGATTATCTGTCGATCGAACAGTTTCACTCCGGTCATCATCGCACTCATCTCACCCTCCTTGGAGCCAACGTCGTGATAGTGGAAGGATTGAATCTCGTCGACGTTCCCGCGGGCACGTACGAGTTCTACTGCCTGCCGATCAAGGTCGCCGGTTGCGACGGTGCGCCAGCGCGTGCGGTGCTGATTGGTGAATAATCCGACGATCGAACTTATCCTGTGCGACGTTGGCGGGGTCCTCGGGTCCAATGGCTGGGATCATGTGCAGCGCGCCGCTACGGCGGCCCGGTTCCAGCTTGATTTTGCGTCGTTCGAGCGCCGGCACGAGGAGGCCGTGGATACGTGGGAGTGCGGCGGCATGACACTCGATGAGTATCTCGACTTCACGGTATTCAACGAAGACCGTACTTTCACGCGCGAGGAGTTCACGGCATTCATGTATGCGCAGAGCGTTCCGAATCCTGGCGCCCTCAAGCTCATGGGTGAGCTGGCATCGCGCGGACGATGGCGCATGATGACGATGAACAATGAGTCTGCGGAGCTGAATGCGCACCGGGTGCAGCTATTCGGACTTCGATCCATATTTTCAGCTTTCATCACATCCGCATACATCGGCGCGCAGAAGCCGCATCCCAGATTTTATGACAGAGCACTGAACATCTCGCACGCTGAGCCGGAGCGCACGGTGTTCATCGATGACCGGGAGGAGAATCTCGAGCCTGCCCGGCAGCGCGGTCTACACTGCGTCCACGCCACCAGTCCCGAAGCTGTGCGAATCGGACTGGGTGTGCTCGGCGTGCTCGCTCGAGACAACTGAAATTCTCCTACCAGATAAAAACTCACATGCAATTAGCAATGATCGGCCTCGGCAAGATGGGTGGCAACATGACCGAGCGCCTCATCAAGGGCGGCCACTCCGTGGTCGTCTACGATCGCAGCGCTGACGCTGTCAGTCATTCGGTCGCGCTCGGCGCGACTGCCGCCAGTGGACTCGCGGACGTCGTCGCGAAACTTTCCAAGCCGCGCGTGGTCTGGGTGATGGTACCGGCCGGCAAACCGACTGACGACACGGTCGCCGAGCTTGGCAACAATCTCGAGCGCGGCGATGTCATCATCGACGGCGGGAATTCCAACTTCCACGACACCATGCGGCGCGGCGCCGAGCTCGCGACGAAGGGAATTGAATTCGTCGACGCGGGCACAAGCGGTGGTGTCTGGGGGCTGAAGGAAGGCTACTGCGAGATGGTTGGCGCATCCGACGCCACATTCGCCCTGTGCGAGCCGATCTTCAAGACGCTCGCCCCACCAGATGGTTATGCTCACGTCGGTCCGACCGGCGCAGGTCATTACGTCAAGATGGTGCACAATGGAATCGAATACGGAATGCTGCAGGCGTACGCCGAGGGATACGAGATTCTCCATGCGTCGAGCGAATTCAAGCTCGACCTCGCGAAGATATCGGCGCTCTGGAACCGGGGATCGGTGGTACGGTCATGGCTCAACGAGCTCGCCGCTCTGGCGTTCGCGCGCGACGGCGACCTGACAGATCTGAAGGGCTACATCGAGGACAGCGGTGAAGGACGGTGGACGGTTCAGGAAGCAATTGATCTGAATGTCCCCGCGCCGGTGATTACTCTCTCGCTGCTAATGCGTCTTCGTTCACGCCAGGCGGACAGTTTTGGTGCGAAGGTGATCGCCGCTCTACGGAACGAGTTTGGTGGCCACGCGGTGAAGCACGCATGACCTCGTCCGTAGCCCCAAAGTTGGACATTTCACCGACGGCGATCAAGGAAGCTGCCGGACGAGCATCGGGTGGACGCGCGCAGCGCGCGGATCCGTGCACGATGGTGATCTTCGGTGCCGGTGGCGATCTCGCCAAACGCAAGCTGTTTCCGGCGATCTACGAACTGGCGCATCAGAAGCTCCTTTCCGAGGACTTCGCCCTGCTCGGGCTGGTGCGCGATGAGATGACTGATGATGCATTTCGCAAGGATCTTCGAGAGTCCATCGCTGGTTCGGACGAGATCCATGGATTTGACGAGGCGGTCTTCGATTGGCTCGCGAGCCGCGCGTTCGCCGCGAAAGGCGACATCGACGACGCCGCAACGTACGATGTAATCAGGAAGGAGTTGTCGGACCTGCACGCTGCGCTGCAGCTTCAGAATGACAACGTACTCTATTACCTCGCGGTACCGCCGAGCGTGTTCCGGCCGGCGTTGACGCACCTTTCGGACAGTGGCTTGTTGCCTCATTCGACGTCAGCGGACGACAGTCCGTGGCATCGGGTCGTAATCGAGAAGCCATTCGGGCACAGCCTGTCCACTGCGCGCGAGCTCAACGAACTGGTGCTCGCCAGATTCGGTGAACATCAGGTGTATCGCATAGATCACTACCTCGGCAAGGAAAGTGTTCAGAACATTCTCGTGTTCCGATTTGCGAATGCGCTGTTCGAGCCGCTCTGGAACCGCCAGTACATTTCGCAGATTCAGATCACTGCCGCGGAGACTGTGGGTGTGGAAGGGCGGGGCAAGTATTACGAGGAAGCAGGCGTCGTTCGGGACATGTTTCAGAATCACCTGCTGCAGCTGCTCTCCCTCGCTGCGATGGAACCGCCAATTGCCGCTGCCGGCAACGCGGTCCGTGACGAGAAGGTGAAGGTTCTGCGATCGATCCGGCCTCTTCTGGCCGACGGGATTCCGGCTGCCGTACGAGCACAGTACATCTCCGGCGCAATTGACGGCAAGACCGTCCCGGGCTACCGGCAGGAACCGAACGTGGATCCGAGATCCGTCACGCCGACGTACGCAGCTCTTCGTGTGTTCATTGATAACTGGCGGTGGCAGGGCGTTCCGTTCTATCTGCGCTCTGGTAAGCGGCTCGCCAAGCACTGTACTGAGATCGCGTTTCAGTTTCGCAGTCCACCAGATCTGATGTTCGGTGGAAACACGGGCGGCGTGCGCGCAAACGTGCTGGTCGTGCGTATTCAGCCCAACGATGGGATCGCCCTGCGATTCGAGGTCAAGACACCTGGTGTTGCCTACGAGCTTGAGCCCGGCCTCGAAACGAGCCGCGTGGACATGGACTTCTCCTACGCCGACGCATTTGGCGAAGACGTGCCGCCGGCGTATGAGACCCTGCTTCTCGACTGCCTCGTCGGTGACCAGACGCTCTTTACACGCAGCGACGAAGTCGACATGCAGTGGTCTGTCATAGATCCGCTGTTGGACTACTGGCAGCGTCGCGCCGATCGGCAGATACCGACGTACGAGGCTGGCACTTGGGGCCCCAAGGAAGCCGACGAGCTTGTTGCTCGGGACGGGCATGTGTGGCGCTAAGGCTCACATCCATCGCGGCTCTGCTGCTCGTCCTTGCATGTGAGCACGCCGACGTAAGCGTTGCGAACGGTCAGACGTCCGCGGATTCATCCGCGAGCGTCTGGCTATCGCGGGCACAGGAGCAACCTGAGATAGCAAGCTGGCTCTATCTGCGCGCTGCCGCGCACACTGCTGACTCGGCGGCGCGCAAGGCGCTTTACGCGCGGGTTGGACTTCCACTCGCACGCGAGCGAATTCCATGGGTGGAAGCGGCGGCGCTGGAGACATTCGGTGACACTGCCGGTGCGCTCAAGGCATATCGCGGCCTTCCGGCACCCATCACCGTTCTAAGGTTACGCGCGGCGGTGAGACCGGCCGCACGTGACTCGGTGCGAACGGAACTTGTCTCATTCATTACCGCTGCAACTTCCGCGAGCGCCGTGCGCCAGGCCACTGCGCTCTTCGACACGCTGTTCAAGGACCCGACTCCAGACGAGCAGCTCGCCATCGCGCGCGCGTCGTCTAGGATCGGGTCATTGTTTCGTGCGCGCGACGGGTTCGCCGCGCTGCCGCAGGCGGGACTTTCATCGCCGGATCTGTTCTCGTACGCAACGATTCTGTCTCGTTTGAACAATGACAAACAGGCCGCGCAGCTGTACGCGGCTGTGAAGGCGCCATCGACCCTCGCACTCGCCGCGCGGTATCAACGCGCCCGATCGCTGCTCGCCGCTGGTGATGGCGTCACTGCGCGCGCCGTGCTTCGCTCGCTAGCGAGCAGCGGGTCGGACACGAGCGCCGCGGCGGCGCTCAGCCTCACGGCCGATCTCCAGACCGATGATGGGGACGACGCTGCGAGTCGCAAGACGCTTCTCGAGCTCGTGAAGCGATTCCCCGCGACGCGCTTCGCGGCTCCGGCACGGTTCGATGCGGCGCTCATCGCGTTGATCCTGGGCAACACGAAGACGGCGGCACGTGAATTCGTAAAACTCGCGTCGGCGACACGGAGTCTTGCGCCCGCGGCGACCTACTGGCTGGGACGTTCCAGAGCGAGTTCGGGCGATTTCGCCGGTGCGCGGAAAGCCTGGACCGATGTTGTGCGAGACGATTCCACATCGTACTACGCGTCGCTCGCTGCTGGCCGGCTCGGCGTTGAGAGTATGCATTCCGCGCCGGCGTCCGGGAGCTATCCGCACGTCGCTCAGGTCGACAGCGCCGTCCGTCGCGTCTCGCTGCTTCAGAAGTTCGGGATGTCCGCAGAGGCGCAAATGGAGAATGACAGGCTCTATAAGGATGCAGTATCCGACAGCAGCCGGCTTCTTGCGACAGCCGCGGTGTTCTCCGGCACGGATCAGGCAGCTCGCGCGATCGCGCTCGGACGCATCGCGCTCACGCGGCTTGGCTCGACGCCGCAGGTCTGGCGGCTGATATACCCGGTCGCGGCACGCGATACGATTGTCAGCGAATCGCGGAGGGCAGGGCTCGATCCGTCGCTCGTGGCCGCGCTAATTCGGCAGGAATCGAGGTTCAATCCCGGCGCGCGCTCGGCGGCGGGAGCGCGGGGGTTGATGCAGGTGATGCCTGCGGTTGGCAAGTCGATTGCGCCATCCGCGGGCATCACGACGTGGAATCCTGATCTGCTCTATGATCCCGGCGTCAATATCGAGCTGGGGATCCGGCACCTTGCACCGCTGGTGCGAAGCCAGCCGAACATCCCGCGTACTCTCGCCGCTTACAACGCGGGTGAATCCCGTGTGTCGCGCTGGTCGAAGAAGAAGGGCGCGGATGATGCGGAAATATTTACCGAGCGGATTCCGTTTACTGAGACTCGAGATTACGTGAAGAGCGTCTTAAGAAACCGCGAATTCTATCGGGTGCTGTATGCGTGGTGAAGAGCGTCGCGTCCTCGATCAGCGTGTAGACTACTGGCACCACAAATAGCGTGAGCAGCGTCGACGTGATGAGGCCGCCGATGACGGCGCGAGCAAGCGGCGCCCGCTGGTCCGCACCAGGTCCGATGGCGAGAGCCAACGGAAGCATTCCGAAGATCATCGCCATCGACGTCATGATGATTGGCCGCAAGCGCGTTCGGCCGGCTCCAAGAAGCGCATCGTGACGGCTGGCGCCTTCCTGCCGATTCAGAATCGTGAAGTCGACTAGCAGAATACCATTCTTTACGACCAGGCCCATGAGCATGATGATCCCGATCATGCTCATGATATTGAGGTTGCTGCCAGTCACCCATAGCGCCAACGCCACACCGATGAAGCTGAGCGGTAGCGACATGAGAATCGAGAACGGCTGAAGGAACGAGCCGAACAGGGACGCGATGATCAGGTAGATGAAAACAACCGCGAGAAGCAGGGCGCTGCCGAC
>DATBNQ010000084.1:0-2964 GCA_036554185.1 Gemmatimonadaceae bacterium
GAATCCACCTTCGTCGCACGCTGAAGTGCTCGGCGCGCGGCACCGCGCTCATGGACGTCTCCAACTTCAGCTCGCCGAGCTCGCTTCCGTCATCCGGTTGAGGACGCCGTCCAGTGCGTCGGAAACGGCCTTCAGTGCGCCCACCTGAGTGAGATGCGCCATGACCTGCTCGTTGATTCCACCGGCAGTCGCGAACTTTTTGGCAAGCGCCGGGAAATGCTCTGCTGACGGATTCGCGGCAACAGTAGCGAGGCCGTGGAACATGCCTCCGACGTAGCTGCGAGCAGTGGTTGATGGCACCCCTTGCCGGATCAGCCAGTCGGTAATCTCACCGGCGAAGGCGAAGTAGGGCGCCATGGTGGCAGTTGCCGTACTGAATGCGTTGAAATGCTCAGAGGAGTCGAGAGCAATGGTCGATCCGAGTTGGTCGAAGATCGCGCGGGCCGTAGAGTCATCAGGATAGAGGACCGTCACGCCAGCGCGAGCAGCAACCATCGGTAGCGGAATTGCCCGAACGACGCGAGTCGCCGGTGCAACGAGGGCCTGCACGCGTTCGAGGGAGGTGAGCGCGATCAGGCTGATCACATGATGATCGGTTCTGAAGTGGAGTGACTCTAGCACGTCGACAGCTACTTGCGGGCGAACAGCCAGCATGATGATGTCGCAGCCATCGAGCACCGCCTGATTGGACGCGGCCACTGTGACGTTGTCAAACGCAGAAGCAAGTGCGGCCCCCACGTCGGCGTTGCGTGGCGACAACAGGAAAGTGAAGGTCGTGGAATCCAGGGCATTCAATCCCGACACGATGGCGGAGGTGATTGTCCCGGTTCCGATGAAACCGATGCGCATGGTTATCAGAGATTGTTGGTATGTCTGCTTGCAGTCGGTCTCAGGTGGCGAAGTTCAGCTGCCACGACACACCAAGAGGTACTTCCGACTGATTCTACTGACCGACGCCGGCCGCGGCCATCTGCGCCGCGAGGCGTTTCTGCACCGCTTCGATATCGGCGGCGTGCTGCTGCAGGAAGTGAACGTTCGCAAGTGTGACACCGTCGGGAAGTTTGGCTGACGGGTTCGTCTTCAACACAGCCGCACCGATCGTGGTCGCGGCGAGCGTGAGACTGAGCCGCACGTACTGAGAAGGCGTCAATCCAGCCTTCTTGAGCGCATCGACAGCGGCAGGAACCGCGGCGATCGTTGCAGTCGCCTGCGCTTCGGTGGCATCGCCGTCGACTGATAGTGCATCCTCGAACTCGGGGTGACCCTTCGATGCAACCGCGAGGTTGACGATTGCCTGATACATGCGCGTCACGTTATCCATCGTGAGCGTTACGCCACCCTGATGTACAGCGACAGCAGTCGTAACAGATCCCGATGCCGAAAGTGCCAGCGCTGGCGCGGCCGTGCCGGCAAGCAATGCTCCAGCAATCACTCCAACGAGTGCGCACCTGATGGCTGCGCGAGCGGCAGGCCGAAGTTGTGCGGATGACGAGAGGGGATCAAGCGTGTTGGATTGCACGGTGGAGTACCTTCAGAGAAAGGTGGTTGGCGGAATTGCAGCACCTATTCTAAACCATCTCGACAGAACTGGCCAGCGGCTGCGGCTCTCATGGAGCCCGTCGGCGAATGCTCATGTTCCTATGAGCTGTCCGCTGATAAAGAGGATTGGTTACGGTCGATTGCGTTCGCTCTCGTTGAACGGTTCGCCGGTGCGGGGATTTCGTGCTGTCCGTTCCGGGCAATGAACAACGCACTCATGCTGGCGATCGATCGTAGTCCGGAAGCACGATGTCGTCCCGGAGGTCGCGCCCGATCACCCAATCGGCAACGAGCGGCACTCCGAGCAGCAGTGTGATCATGTCGCGAAAGGCGATCCCCAATGACGTCTTCGGTGCGAATGCCGAGGCGAGTCTCTCCGCGGTTTGCTGTTTTTTCTTCAGAAACGGCATGAGCCGCTTCTCATACCGCGTAAACGCCGTCGCGAAGTCGCCGTCGCAGCTGTGTAGCTCCCCTGCGAGAACGTACGCCTCGGCGATCGCGAGCCCCGTTCCTTCGCCGGCCATGAGCGACACGCACGCCGCAGCGTCGCCGACGAGCCCGACACGCCCCTTGCTCCAGCGATTCATCCGAATCTGGCTCACACTGTCGAAGTAGATATCCGTGGCCCGATCGAGCTCCGCCTCGATCTGCGGCCATTCCCAACCGGCACCGGCAAAGACGCGGCGCAGAATCGACCGCGGTTCCTCGTCACTGGTCATGGACGCGTTCATGAACTCGTCGCGGAAGATGAAGAGGAAGAGCGTCCGATCATCGCGCATCGAAAATCGCGAGATCTGTCGGCCCGGCAGACTGTGACTCGAATAGACGAGTTCCTCGCGCGGCCTGTATCCCTCCGCCTCGAATGCGGCGACGTGATAGCCGAGCGGGATCTCGAATTCCGAGTCCGGCCCGAACACTAGACGACGGACGCGCGAATGCTGGCCGTCGGCGCCGATGACGAGATCAACCCTTCGTTCCGGCGCGTGATCGAAGCAAACACGCACGTCGTGTCCGTTGTCGTCGATCGCGGACACGGAATCGCCGAAGATCGTCTCGACCTTCCCCCCGATCGCGTGGTACATCGTCGCCGATACATCGGAACGTGCCACACTCGTGAAGCGGTCGTTGGTCATTCGATGAAAGACATCGACATTGAAGCCGCCTCTCTTCCGTCCCTTGCGATCGACGAAGCGCACCTCGCGCACTCGATAGCCGAGCGCGCGGACCTCGTCGATCAGACCCATCCGCTCTACGATGTCGTACCCGATGCCCCAGAAGTCGATGATGTAGCCGCCCGCGCGAAGCCGCGGCGCCTCTTCGACTAGCAGAACGTCGTGCCCCGACTTGCCAAGCCAGTACGCGAGTGCGGGGCCCGCGACACCGATACCGTTGATGACTATTCGCAATGGACTCCTCGTGCACACA
>DATBNQ010000001.1:0-11568 GCA_036554185.1 Gemmatimonadaceae bacterium
TCTCCAGCGTTGAGTCGGTGGACGCATCGTCGACGGCGATGATTTCAGTTCGAGCTCCCTGCTTCGCGAGATCAGCCGCTAATGTAGCGAGACCGTCCAGCGTAGCGTGCACCGTCGCATCTTCGTTGTAGCATGGCATCACTACTGTCAAGAAAAGGTTGTGCATGTAAGAAGTGGCGAGAATACCGACGCAAGATCAGGAAATTCACACGGCTATATCTTACCATAAAAAAGCGGTTGTGTATCTCACTGCAACAAAAGCGCAGTTGACATGCTGGATTCAGTTCGCGGATGTTACCGTGTCTGCACACTCTGGCTGAACGGCAGTGATGCGGTACACTCCGAGTTGAGAGAAGAAACGCTGCCGCAGCACGAGCTGACGGTCTTGCGGTGATTGGCCTTCGAATAGTCGGAGCGGAACCGCACGGAATGGACTCTGGAAGGTCCGGATAGGATCCAGGGCGATATTCTGGCTGAGAAAACGATAGTGGCGAATGGCCAGGTAAAGTGCCGCAGGTGAAAGAATCAGGTACCTTGCGTCGCGTGAGCAGTATGCGTTTCGAAGATCTTGTGGTGTGAAGACAGCAATCAGCCGAATCGGTTGCAACGCTCGGGCATCGCTCCGTTCGAAACCAATCACGACGCTCGGAACTTCCTCGTTGCGTAGATGGGGAGACGCAGCCCACGCAGCAATCATCGGTTCGGGGCCGGGATTCCGGATCAATGTCAGAGACATTAACGCGCTTGGGAGTGAAAGAGCCAGACAGATTGCCGCGCCCCAAGCCAGAGCAACATGTCGGGAAAAATGCACATCGGCCCACTCGGAGACACCAGCCGCTCCAACTCCAATGAGTGCCGCAAGTGGCACCAGCAATGGCGCGTAGAGTCGGGCGTATGAGTTCACGGACATCCACGCAGCCCACAATATCCATGGAACAACCATCCAGATTATCAACCTCTGCAAGGACGGCGGCTTGGCTCGTCGTTTCATCAAGAGGCCGATCGCTATGAATGCGAGCAGCAGAACTGATCCGATCAAGCCGTTCGATGCCACCAGATAGCGTGGCCAGAAGAGGACTCCCTCGTGGGAACCGTAGACCGCGGGATTGTGCAACAGCTTCCTGAGCCCCTGCAAGTAGACAAAGTCCTGACTACTCACCCCACCTCTGATGGCGTGAAAAAGGACATTCGGCACGTCGTAGGCGACCAACACCACGGGAATTGGCAGCGCGAGCAGTGTTTCGATTCGGAGTCGGGTCGCCCATGAACGGAGGATTGGCTCGTCATTGGGCCACACTGCGATGAGCGCAGCTGGGACTGACAGGTAGAGCAGATACGCCGGATGAAAAAGAATTGCGCCGGCGAACGCCGTTCCGCAGAGCAACACGCGCTTTGCTGATGGAAAGCCAGGACAACCAGGGCGCAGGTTGAGAGCAATCAGGCCGAGCAGCATCAGAACAATCGCTGGCATCGGCGGAAGCGCGGACCTCGAATAGTTGACGGCTGCTGCGGACACCGCCAGATAGAGGCCGGCAAAGATTCCGGCTCTCTCATTGAACATTCGCTGCGTCAATACGGCCGTCAGCAGCACCGCGAGTACGCCGAGAATTGCGAACGGCACATAAAGGACACCGATACGTCGCGCGCCGAGTGCTGCCGGCGCCGCTGCAAGCCACGCGAGCGCTGGCCTGGCTCCGGTATGCTCGACGGAAATTCGATACGTCTCGGAAAAACGCGCTTTCAATGAACTGGAATCGGACATGGCCTGCACCATGTCGACTCCACTGTAACCTCGCAGATCGTCCTGGTAGATCACTCCGGATCCGGGAAGTCCAACCAGGCGGAGGGCGGCGGCGATAAGGATGAAAAGACAGTAGAGCGATGCGCGTTTGTAACGGAAACCATTCGATGTTCCACTCTGA
Organism: Gemmatimonadaceae bacterium; assembly: GCA_036554185.1. Taxonomy (GTDB): domain Bacteria; phylum Gemmatimonadota; class Gemmatimonadetes; order Gemmatimonadales; family Gemmatimonadaceae; genus Fen-1247. The sequence continues at coordinate 1,923 of DATBNQ010000001.1, forward strand.
CGCGTAACCAATTGGGACCGTTCTTCCATTCCCGCTATCGCTCCATTTTTGGCTGCGCTCCGCTGCAGCGTATTCCATCCATGAACGTGATTACGTTGCGTCAGGATATTGCCGATCGCACGACGTGGGACGAATCTGTCCCCTCAGCTCCGTATGCGACAGGACTCCCCGCTCCCGCTCGGTGGCCAGGCGCGCTGATAGTTCGATCGGCACCGAGGCGCTGAGTCGGTCCTCTCTACGGGCTCGGAACGGGCCGGCCGGGGTCCGGGCGGCAAGTATCGGATGCGGTGTTACCAAACATGAGCTGAGACCGTCACGATTTAACGGCGCGGGTGCATTCGAGCTCCTACAGAGCTGCTACTGAGCTCCTGCATTTGCGCTCTCCAGCCAGCACTCCAACATACGGCAGGTCGATGTCTGTTTCGTACCCTGAGGACCTTCAGGTCTCCGCTCTGCGCACGCGGCTCACTGGCGCGCTCCCACTTATGATGCAGGCGGCGATCGAGCCGTTCGACGATGACTCGATATGGTGGCAACCGGCGGCTGGCGTGAATCCTGTCGCGGTGCTGGCGCTGCACTGCGCCGGCAACCTTCGACATTTCATCGGCCGGCACATCGCGGGAACCGATTACGTACGCAACCGCCCCCAGGAGTTCGACACTTCGCGGCGTCTCACCAAGAGCGAGATTTCCGATGAATTCAGCCGTGCGGTAGCCGACGTGCGCGCAGCGATGGATTCGCTCTCGACTCAGGATTACGCTGCGCCATCGCGTGATCCCGACGGACGGCACTGGACGGTGTACGAAGATTTCGTCAACGCGACGGTGCATCTGGCGCTTCACGTGGGTCAGGCTGTACAGCTTGCAAAGCTCAAGGGATACAAGTTGAGCGATCGGGTCTGGGGCGAGGCGCATGCGGCGTCTGGAGCATCGCGTGTCTGACATGTCGACGCTGGTTTTCTTCGGCGTTGCCGTTGCTCTTCTCTTCGTCGGCATTGCGCTCGGCTGGCTCACGGCGGCCACTCGGCAACGCGGCCTGATCAGCATGCTCGAGAGCAAGATCGCCGATCTCAGCGCGCGATTCGAAATTCGCAGCGCGGAAGCGGCACGATTACATCTTCGTGTCGAGCAGCTGGGCGCCGCAGATGTGAAATGCGCCGCACTGACGGCGCAACTCGATGCGGAGCGCAGGAGCGGTCAGGATAAGGTCGCTGTGATCGAACAGGCGGAAGTGCGCCTGCGTGAGGCATTTCAGGCGATGGGCGCCGAGGCGTTGAGGCAGAACAGCGAGTCGTTTCTGCAGCTGGCGCGTACGTCGCTGTCGGAGATGCAGCAGAGCACGTCGTCGGATCTCGAGTTGCGCCAGCAGGCGATAAGCGAGCTCGTTTCACCGATCAAGGAAACGCTCGAGAAGATGGACGGCACGATTCAGAAAGTGGAACTGGCGCGCGTCGGTTCGTACGAGTCACTGATCGAGCAGCTTCGTTCGATGGGCGAGACTCAGCGCGAGCTGAGTGGTCGCACCAGGCAGCTGGGCGAGGCTCTGCGCTCGCCGACCGTGCGCGGTCGTTGGGGCGAGATGCAGTTGAAGCGAGTGTGCGAGATGGCCGGAATGCTGGATCACTGCGACTTCACCGAGCAGACGACCATCGATACGGGTGACGGAAAGCTGCGTCCGGATCTGACGGTGAGACTCCCCGGTGGGAAGGTGATCATCGTCGATGCCAAGGCTCCGCTGATGTCGTACCTCGCGGCGATCGAGTGCACGGAAGAGACCGAGCGCGAGCGATTGATGCGCGATCACTCGCGCCAGGTGCGCGATCACATGGTCAAACTCGGTCAGAAGGCATACTGGGGGCAGTTCGAGTCGACACCGGAGTTCGTCGTGATGTTCCTGCCGGGCGAGACGTTCTTCAGTGCCGCACTGCAGTACGATCCGGGACTGATCGAGTATGGCTTCGATCAGCATGTGATTCCGTCGAGCCCGACGACGCTGATCGCGCTGCTGCGTTCAATCGCGTACGGCTGGCAGCAGGATCGCGTCGCGAAGAACGCCGAAGAAATCAGCGCGCTCGGCAAGGAGATGTACGCGCGCATCAGCACGTTCTCGAACCACTTCGACACGCTCCGACGTGGACTCGAGAAGTCTGTGGAGGCGTACAACAGCGCGGTGGGTTCTCTGGAACGAAAGGTATTGCCTCAGGCTCGCCGGTTCCGCGACCTTGGCGCTGGCACTGTCGCGGAGATCGATCCGCTGGACAGCATCGATCTCACGATGCGGCGATTGGAGGTTCCAGAGGAGCGAGCGGCCGATATGGCGACGGAAGCGAGGGATTCAACCGTGGCGCCGCCACCGCCGCCAATTCCCACGCATATTTCCGACGTGCCGGCCCGGATTACGGGCTTGCCACCGACATACGTCGAGCATCCGCACTTCCCCGGATAGACGTTCAGAGATCCTCGTCATTCCCTCGAAAGCGGGAACGACGACTGAGCAGCCCGCTTTCGTGGAAGTGACGACTTACTTCAACCCATTATCGTGGGAATGACTCTTCCGGGCAGAGAGCGTGGGCTGGAGCGCGCGATAGGCGTGCGAGGCCTTGCGGCAACCGCGTTCAACGTCACGGTGGGTGGCGGGATATTCGTGATTCCCGCGGTAGTGGCGGCTACCATCGGACCATCGGCGCCAATCGCGTACATCGTCGTTGCGGCGGCGATGGGGCTCATCGTGCTCTGCTTTGCGCAGGCTGGCAGCAGAGTTTCGCTCACGGGTGGTCCCTATGCCTACGTTGAGATTGCGCTTGGCAAGTACGTCGGGTTCCTTGCGGGAACGCTGCTGTGGCTGGTCGGCACGACTGCGACCGCCGCCGTCGGGAGCGCGCTGGTCGGATCGATCGCGGTATTCTGGGCGCCACTGGCGCAGCCCATTCCGCGGGCGCTGATACTGGCGGTGGTGTTCGCGCTGTTCGGCGCGCTGAACATCCGGGGGACGAAGCAGAGCACGCGCTTTCTCGAGATGATAACAATAGTGAAGCTGCTGCCGCTCATTCTATTCATCGTAGTCGGTGCGATGCTCGCGCATGGTCCGGTCCCCGATGTGTTCGGCAGCCTGGTGCCGGCAAAGCTGGGACGATCGGTGATCGTGTTGATATTCGCATTTGCCGGGATCGAATTCTCGCTGGTGCCGAGTGGCGAGGTGCGGGATCCGGCGCGGACCGTGCCGCGGGCGCTGTTCATCGCGATGTCGGCGATAACGATTCTGTATGTTGCGATCCAGTACGTCGCGCAGATGATACTGGGCCCTCAGCTCGCGCTGGAGCAGGCGGCGCCGTTGACGGCCGCGGCGCGCGCGGTGGCGGGATCCGGCGGTGCGGTGTTCATCGGAGTGTGCGCGAGCATATCGATGTTTGGATACGTGAGCGGGATGATGCTCACGGCACCGCGCGCATTGTACGCGTTTGGGCGTGACGGAATTCTGCCGCCGATATTTGCGCGCGTGCACGACACGTACGACACACCTGCAGTTGCGATCGCGGCGCAGTGTGTGATGACGTTCGTAGTTGCTGTGACAGGAGGGTTTGCTGAGCTGGCGATACTGAGCAACATCGCGGTGCTGGTGTTGTATCTGTTCTGCTGCATAGCGGCGTGGGAATTGAGACGGAAGAATGTTCAGGCGGGAGGGACGCCGTTCAGGATTCCGGGTGGGCCGGTGGTGCCGTTTCTGGCAGTGGTGGTGATTGTGTGGATTCTGAGCAATGCCACGGCGCAGGAGTTTTCGGTGGTAGGCGGAGTGCTGGTTGTGGCGTCGGGATTGTACCTGCTGGCTCGGCGGCGAACGCGGGTTCCGGAAGTGGCGTAGGACGGACGGCTTGCGATCGCGCACAGACCAGCATGCAGGGATTGACCATATAGACCAACCAGGTTGACCACATGCCTCGATTCCCCTATTCTAAAGGTGGGGGGTTACCACGCCATGGCTGAGAGGAAGCAGGTCAACCTGTATGAAGCGAAGACGCACCTGTCGCAGCTCGTCAAGGAGGCTGGAGCTGGTGCAACTATCGTCATCGCAAAGGACGGAGTGCCGGTAGCGCAGCTGGTGCCATTGAGTCGCGGTGCCAAGGCGGTTCGCAAACCGGGACAGTGGGCTGGGAAGGGATGGATCGCCGCCGACTTTGATGCACCGCTATCGGCGGATGTACAGGCACTGTTCGAGGGTGACGATGCAGATACCCGGGCACCGCTTCGTGATGTGGTGGTAAAGCGGGAGGCGAAGTAGTGCGGTTGCTACTCGATACGCATGTGCTGATGTGGTGGCAGTTCGACACGCCGCAGCTCCGCAACGAGGTGAAGAGCGCTATCCGAGACGCGGAGATCGTGTACGTGAGTGCCGCGTCTGCGTGGGAAGCGGATATCAAGCGGAAGCTCGGAAAGCTCGCGTTTCCGGGCGCGTTCATGAACGTCCTGGCGGAGAACGACTTCACCGAGTTGCCGGTGACGATGCGTCACGCGGCCGCGACGCTTGCGCTCCCGTTGTATCACCGCGACCCGTTTGACAGAATGCTGGTTGCGCAGGTGATTGTGGAGGGATGTACGCTGGTGACGTCGGATGATGCGCTGGCGGCGTATGGGATCGACGTGCTGGTGGCGTCGTAGGACGATGGATCCCGACCTTCGGCGGGATGACAAATGGATCCCGACCTTCGGCGGGATGACGGATGGATCCCGACTTTCGGCGGGATGACGGATGGCGTGTGACGAGGCCGGGCTGGCGAAGGGTCGCAATTGCATGAACAGAATTCATTCGCCCCTTGTTCTGCTGGGAGTTTCGGCGGCTGGGCTGGCGCTGGCCTGTTCCGGAATGACGGCGCCCGCGCCTGGCGCCACGCTGACCCTCGATGCGTCTTCGTATATCGCCGTGGCGCAGGCGCCGGTTGGGACGCCGAGCATGTTTAGGTTCACGGTCGTCGCCCGATTTCGGAATGACGGGAGCACGGATGCCCACCTCGCCAAGTGCAGTCCAGGCAGCGGCCACCCGGTATTCGACGTAGCGCTCAAATCTCCTGGAACGTTGTCGGGCTATGACCCTGTGTGGACGTGTGTCGGCACCGATCCGATTGTTGTTGCACCGGGGGAGACGCGCACCGATACGCTGGTGATAGTCGGCCCAACAATAATCGACGGAAGGACAAACCAGCCGGTGGGCCAGCTGGAGGGCATATTTCAGCTCCGGTATGTCGGCGACGTGTGCAATGCGCCGAATGCGTGTCAATCGCAGCTATTCACTGTGCGGATCGGGAAGTAGAAGTGAGACTGAGAATTCGCAGTTCGAGGCAAGCTCGGTGATCCGCACGCGTGGTGTGGCTTCGGTTCTCTCCAAATCAGCGAACGCCGCATGTCTCGCCGGCGTTCTGCTCATTGCCGGCTGCGCGGGCTCCGCAACCGGCCCGGGTCGGCTGGCGCCTCTGGTCTCGATTTCGACGGGCGCACCCCCATCGTATCCATTTCCGGCGCCCCAGGTAGTTGGGACGGCGTCGACGGTGAGCGTGTCAGCGGTGCTTGTTACCGGGACGCCGTGCTATTCCGTCAGCGCAACCGATCGGATCGATGGCAAGGATCTCATCATCGATATCGTCGCGAAGTCAACGAGTGCTCCGTGCATCCCGATGACGCTGGTCGCACAGTACACGGTCACATCCAGAGATGTGCCGATCTCGGTTACGCACGTGACAATGGAGCAGCGTGGATTCGTGGCCAGTGACAGCGTGGTCGTGGACACGGATGTCGCGCGACTGAGCGGCGAGACAGCGGGCTAGACACCGGGCTAGACACCGGGCTAGACACCGGGCTAGACACCGGGCTAGAACGCGTCTGGAGCTGCGCGCCGTCAAAATCGGCGCCCCATGAGTGGTTTCATGTGCGGCAAAGCCGGTGCAGATTGTTCAACGACGATCTGGCAAGGAAACTCACCGTGTCGAGGCTCGATCACGTCTCGGCGATATCGCTTGCAGCTCGCCTGGGACGCGGTTGCCCGGAACTTCGCGAAACGCTCAATTATAGAGGCCAGCATGGCGCCATTACAGACGCAGGATAGCGAGACAAACCAGATTGATCGCAGATCCTTCCTCACTATTGCCGGGGCTTCGATTCTATCCGTCGCACTCGCCGGCAGGGGCGCCGCGATGACCGTTGACCGGCGAATCTCCAAAGTCGGGGTGCAGCTCTACACGATTCGCGACGCGTTGACGAGCGATCTGGATGGATCGCTGAGCCGAGTCGCTGAGATCGGCTATCGCGAGGTGGAGCTGGCGGGGTACCGGTCCCACACTGTCGCAGAGTTCAAGGCCGCGCTGGATCGGCACGGGCTCTCGGCGCCCTCGACGCATATCGCGATGGAGCGGATTCGGGATGCGCTGCCAGCTGTGCTCGATGAGGCCCACACCCTCGGGCACCAGTATGTGGTCTGCCCGAACATCGCCGACGAGAAGGCCGGGTTGGATGGTTATCGCAAGGCTGCCGACGTGCTGAACCATGCAGGGGCGATCGCGAAGCAGTCGGGGATCAGCATCGGCTACCATAACCACGGCACCGAGCTCACGCCGATCGGCGGGCAGCGCCCGTACGACGTGCTGCTCGAGCGTACGGATCCGTCACTGGTGGCGATGGAGATGGACATCTACTGGATGGTCACTGGCGGCGGCGATCCGCTGGCGTACTTCAGCAAGTATCCGGGTCGCTTCAAGATGGTGCACGTGAAGGACATGGACGCGACGCCGCAACGCGGGATGACGGAGGTCGGGAAGGGTGTGATCGACTGGAAGAAGCTCTTCGACGCCGATCCCGGGATCGAGCACTACTTCGTGGAACACGACCATGCGACGGATCCGTTCGCGAGCATCGCGACGAGCTACGATTATCTGAGCAAGCTGGAGTTCTAGCAGGCTCGAGCGCACCGGATCGTGATTCCCGCTCTGGCGGGGACGACGGTTATAGCGACAGCGATTGGCGCATCGCCCGACATTTCAGCACATTATTGGCGACGCATTCGGGAACATCACACAATATCGGAGACAGGGATCCTTTCATGACGGCTACGCGCGCCAAGCTTTCGGTGATGATGTTTCTGGAGTACTTCGTGTACGGCGCGTGGTACGTAACGGCTGGCACATACCTGACCGAGAATCTCAAGTTCAGCGGATCGCGGGTTGGCCTGGCGTACGGAAGCATGGGGATCGCGGCGATGATATCGCCGTTCTTCATCGGAATGATCGCGGACAGGTTCTTCTCGTCGGAACGCGTGATGGCGATCCTGCTAATCGTGGGCGCCGCGGTGCTGTACTACGTCTCCACCATCACGACGTTCGTGCCGTTCTACGTGCTGCTCATCATCTACGCGCTCACGTTCATGCCGACGCTCGCGCTCGCCAATTCGATAAGCTTCGATCACATCGAGAATCCGGCACGCGATTTTCCGAAGATTCGAGTACTCGGCACGATCGGTTGGATTGTTGCCGGTCTGCTGGTGAGCTTTCTCGGCATCGAGTCCACTGCGATCCCGATGAAGATTGCGGCCGGTGCATCGCTGCTCTTCGGCCTGTTCTCGCTCACACTACCGCACACACCGCCGCATGCCGCGGGGCAGCCACTTCGCGTGCGCGACGTGCTTGGCCTCGATGCGTTGTCGTTGTTCAAGGACAAGTCGTTCACCGTATTTGTCGTCGGATCGTTTCTGCTGGTGATTCCGCTCCAGTTCTACTACACGTTCACGAACGCATTTCTGAACGAGGCGGGAATGGCAAAAGCAGCGGCGAAGATGACTCTGGGCCAGGGGTCGGAGCTCTTCTTCATGCTGCTCCTGCCCTGGTTTCTCACGCGTCTTGGTATCAAGCGCATCATGCTGCTAGGTATGGCGGCGTGGGCGATCCGTTACGCGTTCTTCGCTTTCGGAAACGTGGGGCCGACGGTGTGGATGCTCTATGCTGGCATTCTCGTGCACGGCGTCTGTTACGACTTCTTCTTTGTGAGCGGCCAGATCTACGTTGATCAGCAGGCGAATCTCCGGATTCGCGCAGCGGCTCAGGGGTTGATCGCGTTCGTAACGCTCGGAATCGGAAACGTGATCGGATCCTGGTTGTCGGGACTCGTCGTGCAGGCGTACCAGACTGTCGGTGCGAATGGTGCAATCACGCATGACTGGCGATCGATCTGGTTGATTCCCGCCGTAGGATCGGCGGTGATCTTCGTGATCTTCCTGTTCTGGTTCAAGCCGAGCACGACCGTCAAGCCACCGGTGGACGAGATGGCGTTGCCGATAGCTGCGTAGGGATTCCCGATCCGCCATCGTCCCGCACAACCGTCATCCCGCTCCCACACAATCGTCATCCCGCTCCCACACAATCGTCATCCCGCCGAAGGTCGGGATCCACGGACGACGCTCGGATGACGTTGCCCAGGCCTCGCAGGAGTAACCGACGACTGATTTCGTAACCAGCCGGTCGCCACACCTCACGGCATATTCGGAACCCGTGCGTGTAATGCCACGATAACAGCGTTTGTCCCCTGTGACACGATTTCCTGACGACTCCTGCAAATGTGGACGACGGCATTGTCTCCTCGTCTATGGATCCCGACCTTCGGCGGGATGACGATTGTTCGGCGGGATGACGATTGTTCGGCGGGATGCCATCCCCGTACGTCACCTTACGGGTGCCACGTGCCGCGCGCGACGGCGGGTTTGAAATTCTCGATTCCAACGACCGGTAACTCAATCGTTCTTGCTTCCTCCGCGCTCTGATACGCGGCCATCAATAATTTCACGACTTCGAGACCGTCGTGAAATGTCAGCATCGGTTTGACGCGGCCCAGGAATGCGTTGACGTAGTGACGGTTCTCGGCTTCGTAACCGTACGCCGCGGGCTCGGCCGCGACGACTGGCATCAATCCCATCTCGGCGTTCTGCTTCTCGATCAGATCTTCGCCAGCGCGGCCGCTGACTTCGCGGCTGAAGAAAAGATTGAGTCCGCTGTCGAGTGTGTTCCACGACATCGAGTACTCCGGGCCCAGAAGCTCGGCTGACAGCCGCAGCCCCGCGCCAACGTAACTCCATGACGTGCTGGCTTCGCCGATCACCCGTGTGCCGTCCTGTGCTTCGAACTCGATGGTGACGCCGGCGAAATCCTCGGAAGGATGCTTGCTGTAATCCACTTCCTTGCCCATTGTCTTGCGCAACCGCTCGGCGTACTCGGGGCGACTCCACTTGAGGCTCGCGATGCGCCCGTTGATCGAAACGGGCTTGAGTGATTCGCGCGGTTCGCCGGGTTTGGTGAGGAGGTGCCGTACCAGCTCGACGGAGTGGCACATCATGTCGTTGAGTACTCCACCGCCCTGCATGTCACCGCGCCAGAACCACGGCATGTGCGGGCCATTGTGTTCCTCGGCGGCGCGTGCGAGGTACGGGCGACCTGTCGCGGATGCGCCGCGTGCCCAGATCAATGAACGACCTGTCTCGATCTGCGGTGCGAATACCTGGTTCTCAAGATAGCCGTGCATCAGCCCAACGCTCTCCACGAGCTCGAGAACTCTGGCAGCTTCGGCAACATTGCGCGCGAGTGGCTTTTCGCACGCAATGGCCTTGAGCGTTCCCTTGCCGG
>DATBNQ010000054.1:0-24535 GCA_036554185.1 Gemmatimonadaceae bacterium
AACAGCGTCCAGCGGAACCACGGATATCGCGTGATCGAGCGCTGCGATCTTCAACGTCGTCGAGCCGATAACAGCGTGACGCGCCCAGTCGAACCGAACGCGTAGAGCCTGATTCTGAAGATCGTATTCGTGCGGCGGAAATAAGTGTACCGTTCCGGCAGGCTCCGGCCCCCATCGGATCAGCGCGGTGTCGGCGAACGATGGAACGGCGTTGGTGTCGCCGGCAAGGCGCACGTTCGGGACGAGTCGCGGGGGTGTCGGCAGCGGTACATCCGGATGCTGCGCGGGTGCGGCTTCAGGACTCGGATTCGTCGCGAGCCGGCCGGCGCAGCCCAGTATACCCGAGCCAAGAACGACGACCAATCCTCGAATCATGCGCATCGATTTCTCCGAACACGTTTGACACCGGGACCCGTTATTCGATCCAGCTGCCACATCGATCCCACGCTAATAATGCTGGCATGCGCCCCGCGAGTCATTTGCCCCTTCAGCACGGAAGTCGAGCAGGATTCACACTGCTTGAGACTTTACTGGTGGTGACCATTATAGGTCTGATAACTGGAGTTGCAATACCACGGACTCGTTATCTGTTGGACTCCATCGCCGTACGCGGTGCCGCCGAGGACGTTGCGTCGATGCTGGAGCTGGCTCGGCATACCGCAATGACCCGTGGAGAACGAATAAGCGTTGATATCGATTCAGCGCCGGCCCGGCTGATCATGCGAGCCGGAATCGATACCATCCGGCGTCGGAATGAACAATCCATTCACGGTGTACGCTTCTCGGTGACGCGGTCGCCGGTTGTGTACACCCAGTTCGGATTGGGATTTGGAGTGTCGAATCTCAGCCTATTCGTGACGCGCGGTGCCGCCGCCGAAACCCTGGTTGTATCGCGGCTTGGCCGCGTCCGATGACGAAGCGCTCCGAGCGGTGCTGGCGATTAGGCCGCGGTGGTACCGAAGTCGTAGCCGGGCACTGAGATTCTCGGAATCTCCTGGCCGATCACGCGCTCGATGGTGCGGACCATCGCGATTTCGTCAGGCGACATCAGCGTGTATGCGTCGCCGCTCGAGTCCGCTCGTCCCGTCCGCCCGATGCGGTGCACGTAGTCCTCCGGCTCCTGCGGCACATCGAAATTGATGACGTGCGTGATCCCGGAGACGTCGAGCCCACGCTGCGCAACGTCGGTGGCGACGAGAACGCGCATCGTGCCGTCCTTGAAGTCGTCAAGCGCGCGAGTGCGTTCCTTCTGTGTCTTGTCACCGTGCATCGCCGTAGCCTCGATGCCCGCCTGTCGCAGATCCCGCACGACACGATCGGCGCCATGCTTGGTCCGGGTGAAGATCAGTACAGAATCCATCGCCTTGTCTTTCAGAAGCTCGGTGAGCAGCTGCGTCTTGCGGACCCGTGGAACCGGATAGACGGCGTGCGTCACACCGATGGCCGCCATGGAGCGACGTCCCACCTGGATCACGTGAGGTTTGCGCAGATACTTTCGTGACAGCGCCTCGACTTCGGGTGGCATCGTCGCGCTGAACAACATCGTCTGACGGTACTTTGGAATCTCCGCGACGACTCGATTGATCTGCGGCGCGAAGCCCATGTCAAGCATGCGATCGGCCTCGTCCAGAACAAGAATCTCGAGATCGTCGAACACGACGTTCTGGCGCTCGAGGTGATCCAGCAGGCGACCCGGGGTGGCGATCACGATATCCACGCCCTTCCGCAATGCCTTGGTCTGCGGCTCGAGCGCAACGCCGCCATAAACTGCGAGCGTCTTGAGCCCGGAACGCTCGGCGTACTTTCGGAAGTTTTCTTCCACCTGGACGCACAGCTCGCGGGTCGGCGTCAGAATCAACGCTCGAGCACGGTGTGGGCCACCCTTCAGCTGGTTAAGGATCGGCAGCGCAAATGCAGCGGTTTTTCCAGTGCCCGTCTGCGCGAGGCCAATCAAATCCCGGCCCTCGAGCGCCAAGGGGATCGCCAGTGCCTGTATTGGCGTCGGATTGGTGTATCCAGCGTCCTTTACCGATTGCAGCACATCGGGGTCAAGCCCGAGGTCTGCGAATGAGAGGTCGGTGGCCTCTATCTTCGTCTCTAAACTCATTTTGATACTAAAGCTAACGGGTCATCGCCTCAATTGCTCCGACTACCCGCTCTGGCGCCTCCTCAGGGACGACGTGGCCGCACTTATCGATGACCGTCAGCGTGGCGTTCGGGAGCACTTCCGCATAGCGCCGGACCCACCTTCGAACCACCAGATTGTCCCGCCGACCATCCATTATTGCAGTCGGCGCCAATATCTTGCCAAAACCCCGGTCCGAGCCTGCATTCCACTCGAAATGGTGCAGCAAATCCGACATGGCCCGGACAAATCCGGGGAACTGGCTCGGTGCCCAGTACTCGTCGATGTCTCGCGCGGTGGGTCGATAGAGCGATCCGTACACGACGCTGAAGACCAGTGCGATCATCCAGCGGCGCACGAGATGGGGTAGTAGCGGCTCGAGGACGTGCGGTGTGAGCGAGCTGAGAATACGGAGGTCCCACTCGGTTCCGAAGCCGGCAGGTGCCAGCAGGGCGAGAGCGCGCACGCGTTCCGGGGCAAGCACCGCTAAGCGAGCGCAGATCGGGCCGCCCATCGAGTGGCCAACGAGCACGCACCGGGAGATCCGCAGCTCATCCATGGAAGCAAGCACGCTCTCTACCTGACCATCCAGCGTGTAAAACCGATGATCGTCCGGCTTGCCAGACAGACCATGACCCGGAAGGTCGATCGCGACAACACGCATGCCGAGGTCAGCGAGCAGCGGCATGAGCCGCCGGTACGAATACACCGAACATGCCCATCCGTGCACGCAGAAAACCACGCGATCGGATTCTGGGTCACCACACTCGATAGCGCGAATGATCAGCGCCCTGCCACACACCGTGAGCGAGAGGAAACTGACGCTGAAGCGCGGGTCCCCCGCCGGAAACATCTCTTCCGGCGGGATGCGTCCTTCAATCAGACCAGCTTGATCTGCCAACCCAGCAGACGCGCGATCAGCCCGATCCTGAATGTCACGTCGCTCCAGCGACCGTCTCCCTCGAGATCGGACTCGAGTGGGAACTTGGGCCACGCATATGGATTCATCGTGGTTGGCACCATCGTTCCCTTATTGTGCGGCCGCCAGACACGATCGCGCCCGCAATCATCGACGAAACGCTCGAACATCTTGAGCCACGTTTCGTTCCGCTTGAGGAAGCCGAGGCGCGCCATTATCTCGAGCCAGGTCAGCGCGAACGGAATATCGGAATCGACGACGTTCTTGTTGTGGAGCTGATCGCCCATCACAAGATGTGGTTGAGCGATTATCTCCTTGCCGTACATCTGCACCGCTTCCTGCGTCGGCTTTGGTTGCGACAGATACGTATAGAGTCGCTCCATCTCCGGATAGTGTTCGTTCCGGAAAATCGGCATCTGCGCGACGGTCATGAGCGCGTAGATGGACGGCGGAGAAGCATTTTCCGCGAGCACGTGCCGATTGCCGATGCGCACCCAGGGCTTTTCAGCGAGCGGAGAATCGAGGAACGCGTCGATGCGCTCCATGGCGCGACGCGCTGCACCGCGGAGTCGCGGGTCGGCTTCGTAACCCGCATGCGCAAGTGCAGCAGACGATGCTTCGCGCAGAATCTGACGACCACGCACCGCAATGTCCGGCCGCTTCGCGCCGCTACGCAGCTCATACAGAAAGTGCGGGTCCGAATCCTCGGACAACAGGCGGAAGAGTGGCCGACGAGCCTGCGCGAGCGGTGGTGAATCGCGATGCCAGCCGTATTCAAGCAGGCGTTCCACGGCTGGGATCGTTCCCAGACCCGTCACACCCCCCTTGCCCGCTTTCGGAAGTGTGAGCATGCGGCCATCCCACGTTCCATCGAGCGACTGCGAGACGGCAATCTTTATCGCATATGGCGATGCAAGCGCGAGCGTTTCCAACTTCTGGTTCGTTGGAAGGCGCGCGACATCCACGAAGGCCCGATATTGAATCGGAGGCGCCGCATGGTCTAACAGCCAGTTAAGCGGAAACTCGAAGGTCGGTTCGCTCGACTCGGTCGTAGTTGATTCAGCTTCCTGGGCGGCGGACGTCAACTCGGCCATACGCGTTCACGATTTTTAGGTTGGGAGCACAAATAGCTTCGCTCAATTCTGCACGAAATGACCGAATGTATCCAAGCCCGGCTTTTGGCGGCTGGCTGACGCCGTAATCTGGTCTCTATTCTTCTGAGACATCCCGCGCGGCAATAATAGCGCCTTTTTCCGCAAATACTAGGGGGTAGCAGGCTATCTTGTTGACCCGCAACAACTTAGGACGTTGACAACCCGCTACTGCGACTCCAGGGCGTCAGTCGTGTACCTGCTCCCGGGATTCCACAGAATCCAGCTGTAGAAACCGTTATCGTAGCCGGCCTTGATTTGCGCACGAACCTGCGCCGAGCCATAGACCGGCGGCCCGAGAGTGAAATCCTGATACCACGGCACCACGCGTGCCGCACCGGAGATCCCGGAAGTTCGTCGCTTCACATCCTTGAGCGCGCGATCGATCGTGGCATATGGATGTGCGTTCGGATTGCCGAGTCCGTAAGTGCCGGGAGCGAAGTGCGACGGATATACCATCGGGAGTACTTCGTCGGCGCGATCGATGAACATCTCCCAGCGTTGACCGATCCCCATGTCGGTTGTATCAGTCGCCGTGAGTCCGAACACGTCGATCGTCATCGGCATTCCGGTAACTCTGAGTGAATCTCGTACAACGCCAAGCTGATCCCGAATCACCTGCGCTCGCGTGCGGCCGTGCTTCAGGGGGAAGGCGGCTTCACTTATCAATCGCTGATCGTCCGGAAAGCGCACATAATCGAACTGTACCGCACTGAATCCAACCGCGTGTGCCTCGCGCGCGAGCGCGATGGCATACTGCCAGACGGCTGGCTGCGTTGGATCGAGCCACGGGTGACCGTTCCTGTCGAGCCAGGGCTTGCCGTCCTTGCGACGCTTGATCGCCCATTCCAATCGTTGTCCTGCAAGGAGCGGATCCTTTGCGACCACAATTCGTGCAATTGGATAGATATTGCTCGTGCGCATGGAATCGAGCACCGCGGTGAGATGTTGCGATGACATTGGCCGATTCGTATCAGCGCCGATCCGGCCGACAAGCGGGACGCGCGACCTGTACAGAACGAGACCGCGGTCGTCCTTCACGTCGATCACCAGCGCGTTGACCTCGGTGCGTCTGGCGAGTGCGATCAACTCCCACATTCTGCTTCCAATCGCGGCCCAGCGGTTCACATACAGTCCCCGCAATGTGTCCGGTCGCGCGACGTACGCCACGGTCGGCAGCGACGTATCACGAGGTGACGCCGATTTCGCCGAACTTACCGCAGTCGTGGGAATGCTTCGCGTGGAAGATGATGCAGCGGACGTGACCGCAGGCTTCGCGCGATCACCGCATCCGCTCAGGACGACGAGCGTGCATGCGAAGATCGAAATGCATGTCAATTTTCTGATTTTTCCCTGTGCGCGAAGCGAGTCGACGGCGCGGAAGCGCCGCTCAGTTATCACGCCGCAGAACTCTCGCCATCTCATCCTGCGCGTACAACACGGCATCCACTTCCTTGCCGATTGCCACCGCCTGCTCCGCGACCTGCGTAACGCTCTCGTACGAGCGGGTTCCGGTCGAGAGTCTTCCGACATCCATGCGAAGCTGCCGCATGGCGGTGATGGCGCGGCTCAATTTTGCGTCGGCAGCGGAGCGGCGGTTACGCATCTCGCGCAACGATACACGCTGCCGGCGCAGCTGGACGAGTCTTCTCACGCGCCCCTCGCTCGCCTCTTCCTCGAGCGGATTCGCTTCGGCTTCGAGCTCGTTTATCTCCCGCTCGATTGCCTCGCCCATGCCGGGCACGTTGGCGCGATCCATGTTGTCGATCGCCGTTGCGAGCTGCTCGATGCGGACGTATAGCGAATCGGCCGACGATGCAACGTCGGGAACAAGCCGGCGCTCTTCATCGGGAAGCACGTTCATCATTCGCTGAATGTCGGCGCGGGCCGCCGCCGCCTCCTGGACTGCCGGGAAGCGCGCGGCAACTTCGGGCGCGATCGGATGATCGAATCCGGTAAGGCCCGGAGTCGAGCTGCCCTGCATCGGCGAGAAGTTCGTGAGACCACCCCCATCGCGCATCCGGGCGCGCAGCCGCTCGCGCGCCACCTCACGCTTCTGCGGATCGAACAGAGCGCGCGCGTCGTCGATCCGCTCATTGACAACGTCCGCGAAGAGCGCATCACGTGGCTGACGAAATACGTCGCGCCAATCGTAACCCCTGTTCCACAGCTTGGAGTAACCGACAGCGATGAATATTCCCCATAACGCGTCAAGACCAAAGAACGAATTATTTCCAAAGAGGCCTAGTGGTATCACAACGCCGGTGACAACGAGCCATGTGATCATCTTCTTGCGATACGCCCGCACAGCCGGTGCTTCCCACCGCGCCATCTCGACGCTGCGCGACGGGTTGTACATCGGCCGCACCGGTGTCGGGTTGCGTGACATCGTCGCCCGCGTCGACTCGGCTGCCGGCCGCGGCTGATACGGCGAGTTTGACGGAATGCCGATCGTCGACTGCGGGCGCCCGTTCAACGCGTCAACAAGTGCCGTCGCTGTCGGAAACCTTTCGCTTGGTTCCTTGGCCAGGCAGCGCATGATGATCGCGCCCAGATCGTGTGGAAGACCCTGCACGCGATCGCCGATCGGACGCGGTTGCTCGGTAAGATGCTTCACGAACATGCCAGGTGTGTTCGACGCGACAAACGGCAGATCGCCCGACAGCATCTGGTAACCGACGATTCCCAGCGAGTATATGTCGCTCCGGCCGTCAACGCTGCGATCACCCGCGCACTGCTCTGGCGACATGTACGCCGGTGTCCCGATCGCGAGTCCGGTCGTTGTCAGACGTGTGTCATTGCCTTCGCTTACCGCACGCGCGATACCGAAATCGGTAACCATCGCGCGGCCAGTGTCGGTATCGAGCAGAATGTTGTCGGGCTTGATGTCGCGATGCACGACGTTACGCGCGTTTGCGTAGGCAAGCGCATCGCCGACTTCGCACAGGATCCGGCGAACCTCTTCCGCATCCATCGGTCCGCGCTGCCGGAGCCGCTGTGCGATCGTATCACCGTTCACATAACCCATGATGAAGAAGACGAGATTGTCGGCTTCTTCGACTGTATAGATCGGAACGATGGACGGGTGACTCAGCTGCGCAGATGTTTCCGCTTCGCGCAGAAAGCGCGATCGAATGTCCGCACGATATGCAAGATCTGGCGGGAGCAGCTTGACCGCTACGAGACGCTTGAGCCGACGATCACGGGCACGGTAAACAATGCCCATACCACCGCGGCCAATTTCCTGGTCCAGCTCGTAGTTGGCCTCCAGAACGCGGCCCAACTGAGCGCGAAGCGCGTCGTCAGGCCGGTTTGGCAGTCCCTCGGGCTCGGTCATCCGTCAGACCGGCATGCTACCATAAAGAATCCTGCCGTGCTGGCGTGGAACTTGGAGCGCGGAATATGCAATTTAGCGCCATCGGAGCGGTTGCGTGTTAGACACGCAGCACGGCTCACGGTTTGCGCCACTTCGCGATTCCATTGCTTCGCTGGATTTCGTGAAGTGGCGTTCCACCAAGATTCCGATAATCCCATCATGGCACAACGACAGACTATTCCCGTTCTTCCTCTCAGGGGGACGGTCATGTTCCCGGGTCTCACCTCGCCGATCTCGGCGGGCCGCCCAGGAACTTTACGAGCGATCGAGTCCGCCCTCAAGGCCGACCGGCTCGTTTTTGCCGTTGCTCAACGCGATAACAGCGACGAGCCGACGGCGGACATTCTTTACTCCATGGGCGTCATCGCCCGCATCGGCCAGATCCAGCGGGGACTGGGCGGCGTCCAGCTCCTGCTCCAGGGGGAGCAACGCGCGACGGCGCTCCAGTACACCACGACCGAAGGCTTCCTCAGCGCCGTAGTCGTTCCGGCCGAGGAGATGAACCCGGTCGATGACCATGATGCCGCCTTTGAAGCGCTCGAAAAGGAAACCCGCGAGCGCGCTGGCGAGCTCGGCGAGAAGCGCGGCCTCCCTGAAGAGGTTGTGCACCAGGTTCTCGAGTCGGTTACCGAGCCCGGCCGGTTTGCCGACCTCGTTGCCGGCTACATCGACCTGCCCGTCGCCGAAAAGCAGGGTTTGCTCGAGACCCTCAGTGTCGAGGAGCGCCTGCGTCGCGTACTGGTGCAGGTCCAGCGGCAGATCGAGATGCTCGAGGCGCAGGAGGACATCAAGTCCCAGGTCCAGGAGGAGCTGGGAGAGCGCCAGCGCGAGATGTACCTGCGTGAGCAGATGAAAGCGATCCAGAAGGAGCTGGGCGAGGAGAACTCGTCCCAGGAAGTCGCCGAGCTGCGGGAGAAACTCACGAAGCTGAGCCTGCCGAAAGAGGGCCGGGCCGAAGTCGAGCGCGAGCTTGGGCGGCTGGAACGCGCCGGCCGCGAATCGATGGAAGCCCAGGTGATCCGGACCTATCTGGAATGGATCGCCGAGCTCCCGTGGAACGAGCGTTCGAATGACAATCTCGAGTTGAAGCACGCATCCGAGGTGCTCGACGAAGACCATTACGGGCTTCAGGATGTGAAGGATCGCGTGCTGGAGTTCCTGGCAGTGCGCCAGTTGCGCGCTCAGCAGCTTGCCGAAGAGGTGAAAGAGACCGGCGGGGTACCAGCGGAGAAGCTGCGCGCCGAGAAGGACGAGGCGACACCTTCGCTGAACGAAGAGGAGGAGAGCAAACCGATCACGGATGAGAAGGAGGTCAAGTCGCGCGCGATGGCGAAGGGACCAATTCTTCTGTTCGTCGGACCGCCAGGAACTGGCAAGACGTCGATAGCGAAATCGATCGCGTCTTCACTGGGGCGCCAATACGTGCGCATCGCGTTGGGCGGCGCGCGTGACGAGGCTGACATTCGTGGTCACCGTCGCACGTACGTCGGGGCGATGCCGGGCCGGATCATTCAGGGTATGAAGCAGGCTGGGACCAAGAACCCTGTCTTCCTGCTTGATGAAGTCGACAAGCTTGGAGTTTCGTATCAGGGCGATCCATCATCCGCGCTGCTCGAAGTTCTGGATCCAGCTCAGAACGATTCATTCACTGATCACTATCTCAACATTCCGTTCGATCTGAGCGAGGTGCTTTTCATCGCGACGGCGAACTTCATCCAGAACATCCCGGGGCCATTGCTCGATCGTATGGAAGTGGTGGACTTCGCTGGGTACACGGAGCGCGAGAAAGCCGAGATCGCGAAGAAGTATCTTCTTCCGAAGCAGCTCGAGGAGAGCGGACTCAGCGACAAGGGGATCGAGTTCACGGACGAGGCTGTGATGTCGGTAGTGTCCAACTACACGCGTGAGGCGGGTGTCCGCCAACTGGAGCGGCAGATCGGCGCCGTTGCACGCAAGCTCGCACGAAAGATCGCGAGCGGTGACGAGGTACCGGCGAAGGTCGACGACGATGAAGTACGTACGCTGCTCGGCAGGCCGAAAGTCCATCCGGAGCACATACAGGCGCAGAACGAAGTTGGCGTCGCGACCGGCATGTATTACACACCGATGGGCGGTGACATCATGTTCGTCGAGGCGTCAATCCGTCGCTTCTACGGCAACCGCACGGGCGATACGGCAGAGATGCCGGGACCCGGTGGTGCGGTGTCGCTGATTCTCACCGGACAGCTTGGTGACGTGATGAAGGAATCGGCGCGTGCGGCATTCACGTACGCGACCAACAACGCAGCGCGTCTTGGAATTCCGAAAGACAGGCTCGGATCAATCGAAGCACACATTCACGTCCCCGCCGGAGCAATTCCGAAGGACGGCCCGAGCGCAGGACTCGCGATAGCTACGGCACTCGTATCGGAGATGAGCGATCGGCCGGTTCGCCGCGACGTCGCGATGACTGGCGAGATCACACTCCGTGGGCGCGCGCTACCGATCGGCGGACTTAAGGAGAAGGTGCTGGGTGCGCACAGGGCCGGCATCAAGCACATCATTCTGCCCAAGGCGAATGAGCCGGACATCGAGGACATACCGGAAGAGGTGAGGTCGCAGTTGACCTTCCATCCGGTGGAGACACTGACGGAAGTGCTGCAGTATGCGCTCGAGCCGGAAAAGGAAGAGCCCAAGCTGGCGGCGGCGTCGTAACCGACCCGCCAGGCCGCGGTTTTCGAAAGCAATGGGGACGCGTGATTACGCGCCCCCATTGCTTATTCAGGGATGATCAGCATCATTCGAACATACGTTCGAATGACCAAGATTGGGAGATTTTGCTACCGCACGTACTCGTAAAGCCCCACCAACCCGACCGCCAATCCACCGATAGCAATCGCGGTTCCTGCGCTGTCACCGATCAGCAGACCGGCAACCAGGCCGGCTCCGCCGACTGCCATCAGGGCGACGCCTTCGCCCTGGTGCAATCCCTCGGCTGCGGCGCTGCTCACTACGAGCGGCGCATTCGCGTCTGCCTTTACCTGGACGCCAGCCACGTCGGGCCGGACCATCGAGGAAGAGGCCGCCGGTGCGGTCGAGACCGCCGGGACGGGTGAAGCGGGCGCAAGAGCTGTGGCGCTCTGGGCGAAGAGCGCGGCTGGCGCGAGCGCGGCAGCAAGAGCGAGCGAAACGAACCGGTATCTCATGGATTTCCTCGTTATCGGGAGTGTGGTGCAAAGAGCTACAGTATCCAACGCAATCGCCGCGCCGCGACGGCTAAAATAGATTACGGCCAGTGAGATTTTCCAAAGGATTAGCCGTCGCCGCCCTATCTGGCCTCATTGTCCTCGCCGCCGGACTCGTTGGGGCGACGCCGGTCCTCATTGCGGAAACGGGGATGGCGGTCACCGACGCGTCACTCGTGCATTCAGCAGCGTACACGATGCTGGCTCCGATCTGTACGATTCTTGACGCGCTGACGTTGCTGTCCCTTCCCCAGCACGCCGCGATGCTCGCTACGGCTACGCTTTTCGTGATCATCTGGCGAATCATCCGCGCCCGATCCCGGGGCACTTCATTTCTGCGCGAGGTCGGCGCTGCTTTCGCAACATTGCTAGTCATAGTAGTCGTGTACGGAGCCGGCGCCGTTGTTCCACGACCGATGGCCGCGATAAGCATGCACGACCCGAACGACGTCGTGATCGACTTTCACAGCCACACGAACTCGTCGTGGGACGCCAACAAGTGGTTCACTCCGGAACGCAATCGTGCGTGGCACGATGGAGCCGGTTTCGACGCCGCCTACGTCAGCGACCACAAGAGTCTCGTCGGAGCGATGGCTGGCATGGCAAGGAATCCCGCTCATGCCGGCGCCGCGACAGTGCTGTTGCCCGCGCTCGAGGCGCGGGATCAGTACGAGCACATCGTAGCGATCGGCATCGACTCGACATTTCCGATCGACCCCAAGGGGAACTGGCACGATCCGGTGCGCGACACCGCGGTAACGGTTGCCGGATCAGTACCGCTACTGATTCTCACAATTCCCGGTAACCTCACCAAGCTACCCGACAACGAGCTGCACGGATTCGCGCGGCTTTACGCAGTCGAGCTGAGCGACGGAGCACCGAAGGGTGTCGGTATGATTCAGCGAATGCGTGCAAGCATCATCGCGTTTGCCGACACGCTGAACCTTGCGGTAGTGGCCGGCTCCGACAACCACGGATGGGGACGGACAGCGTCGGGTTGGAGCGTAATGAAGCTTCCCGGCTGGCGTACGATGAATCCCGCGCAGCTCGATTCCGCAATTCAGCGGGAGATCCGGATACAGCGCCGGCATGCGGTTCGAGTCTATGTGCGGGACACACCCGACCCGGGTTCGTCGATGTCAGCAACCGTATTCACGGCACCCGCCGTTATCTGGCGCATGCTCGTGGACCTCGACTGGCCCGAGCGGATCTCCTGGCTTGGCTGGATCGTGCTTATCGCCTCGATCGCAACCATACCGAGTTCGCGCGCGGCGCGCGACACGATTCCACCAGCGGCGCGTAGAAATCCCGAGAAGGCGTGAAGCGCGTCGTGCGGCTCGCCGGGATCGATCTCGCCCAGCGATGACATGATCACGCGCCGCATCTTCATCGCAATCGGCGCCACGACCAACAGCGCGTTGAAGCGCGTGTCGTAGCGAACACCGAGTCCCTCGATCAACGCGGCCGTGCGGGCGAAGTACACCATATCCGGCGGAAGTATCACCGGAAAATCATACAGCGTTTCCAGCACCTGATCAGCGAGCAGCTCGCGCTCCACGAATTCGATGCGCTCCTGAGTTGTCGTGCGCTCGAATGCAACACCCAGAAGTGTCTCGACGAGGCGCACGATCACGTGACGGTCCACTCCCTCCTGCACGACGCCGAGTGCATAGAATCCGTCGACCACAGCGTTTGCATCCTTTTTGATCGCGGCGAATACGGTGCGCACGAGTGCAAGTCGCGTGGAACGCGGAACGTCGACGACCAGACCGAAGTCGAGCAACACCACGCGTCCGTCGTCGCCCCAGAGCAGATTGCCGGGATGCGGGTCGGCGTGAAAGAATCCGTCGACCAGCATCATCTGCACGTACAGCTCCATCACCGTTCGCACGAGATATCCGGTGTCGACCTTTCCGCTCGCGATGAGCGGCGCGAGTGCATCGATGCGCGTACCAGGCATGTATTCGAGCACAAGGGCGCGTCTTCGGGTCATCTCGGCGAAGACGATCGGTACCGCGACCTTCGGATTGAAGGCGAAGTTGGAGCGAATGCGTTCTGCATATTCGCCTTCCTTCCGGAAGTCCATTTCATCACCGATCCGGCGCGCGAACTCTCCAAGTATTGCGCGCAGGCCGAGTACATGCGGATTCGGGAAGAATCGCTCGGCCCAACCCAGGATGAGCGAAGAAGCCTTCACGTCGGCGGCTACCGTATGCTCTATGTTCGGTCGCAGTACCTTCACTACGACATCGACGCCGAGGTAGCGCGCGCGATGGACCTGGCCAAGCGACGCGGAAGCGAGCGGGATGCGAGACCAGTCGGTAAACCGTGCGTTCACAGGCCGTCCGTACTCCTCCTCGATTACTCGTTCGATCTGATCGACGGAGACAGGCGGGACGCGATCGGTGAGCGTACTGATCGCGGTCACGTAGGGCTCGGGAAGAAGATCGGCGCGGCCGGCGAACACCTGTGCGATCTTGATGAAACTGGGGCCGAGTTTCGCGATGGTTGCGACGAGCCGCTCGGCGCGGCGTGCGTGAAATGTAGCAGACCGTTTCGCGGGACGGCCGATCACGATCCAGCGACGCACGTCGCGCCGGAACGAAAGAATGAAGGGAAGCACGCGCGATAGCACGTACAGCGTGCGCATAATTATCTATGTCTCAGTGATCACCGGCGCGAGGACCCGCCCTCAATGCAAGCTAGCGACATGGATGGCGTAACAGGTGCGTCGGTCATTGCCACTTTCGCGGGAATGATGGATGTCGAGGTTAGAAGACCAGCGCGCCACCGCTGAATGCGGCTCGCGGGTCGAGTTTCAGCGAGTCGGGTTCGGTCCCTTCCACGAAATACTCGGTGTAGCGTTTGTCCGGCGGAGTAAGAGCGGTGGCCATCTGTCCGGTCGAGCGATCGAAGTCGGCGGATATCACGCCAATTGGGGGGTCCCAGTTGACGTCGCGTACTCCGCGTGCATTGAGGTATTGCTGGACCATGCGCCCCCAGACCGGCGCTGCGTACGAGCCACCGGCCGCACCGCTTCCCATCGGTGTGGGGCGATCGAAGCCCATCCATACACCCGCGACCAGGCCCGGGGTGACGCCGATGAACCATGCGTCCGTATTGTTGTTCGTGGTCCCCGTCTTTCCCGCGACCGGAACGCTCGCCGGCACATACCTGCGCACGGATGTCGCCGTACCGTGGTCAACGACGTCACGCATCATGTCGCGCGTGACGTAAGCGACGCGCGGATCGAGTGCCGGCGCCAGCGCGTGTACCTGCTGCGTGAAAACGATCTTTCCGCTCGCATCCTGGATTCTGTAGATGAATCGCGGCGTAACGGGCGTACCGAGATTCGCGAACGTCGTGTATGCGCTTACGAGATTGAGTGGCTGCACCGTGGATGCGCCGATCGCGCTGGCGGGAACTGGCGCTATAGGCGAGGTGATTCCCATCCTCCGCGCCGTTGCGATGACGCTGTCCATTCCCAGCTGCTGTCCAAGGGCCACCGCGACGATGTTGCGTGACTTGGTGAGCGCTTCGCGCATCGTGATCATGCCGAGGTAACGGTGATCGTCGTCATCCGGGCGGTAGTAAGTGCCGTTGGGGAGCAGGATGCGGATCGCGGTATCCGCAAGCATCGTCGTCGGTGCCATGCTGTCCGCGAGCGCAGTTGCATAAACGATCGGCTTGAACGAAGAACCCGGCTGACGCATGCCGTCGATCGCACGGTCGTACGAGCTGCGCGCATAGTCGCGTCCGCCGACGAGGGCACGAACGTCGCCGGTGTTCGGGTCCATCGCGACCACGGCGCCCTGCAGATAGTCATTGCCCGAGGCCATCGTCGGTTGACGGTATCCCCTCGTCGATTCTATCGCGTCCGCCTGCGCGCGGAGCGCATTGGTGGCAGCCGTCTGCAGCAGTGGATCGAGACCCGTGTAGATGCTGTAACCCCCGGACATGACGGGAATTCCAGCGCGCGTCGCCTGAATGCGCACGACGTCGACGTAGTAGCGTGCCGGCGCCGGCATTCCCCAATCCGGTGCAGTGACGAGCGGTGAGGCCTGGGCGGCGTTCGCATCGGACTGGGTTATGTAGTGTTGCTGCGCCATCAGCGCGAGAACCGTATTGCGTCGCTCGCGTGCGCGGTCCGGATGCAGTACCGGATCGTATATCGCCGGGCCTTTGGGCATCGCGGCGAGCGTCGCCGCTTCAGCAAGCGTGAGACGCGCGGCAGGCTTTCCAAAGTAGTGACGCGCCGCGCTCTCTATACCGTAGTACCCGTGACCAAACGAAATATCGTTGAGATATCCTTCGAGAATCTGTTCCTTGTTGTAGTGCTTTTCCATCTCGCGCGCAGCCTGCTGCTCGCGAAGTTTGCGTTCAATGCTCCTGTCGTTCCGGTTGATGACATCGGGATGCATGTTGCCGACGAGCTGCTGTGTGATCGTGCTTGCGCCGCGCCGACTGCCCATGATGTCATCCTTGATGGCGCCGGCGATGCCGATCAGATCGACTCCGTTATGCTGGTAAAAGCGCTGGTCCTCGACAGCCACAAAGGCCTGTCCCACATACCTGGGCAGGGTCCGGATGGAAATGCTGGTCCGCAATTCCCGGCCGATTTCGCCGATCAGGGACCCGTCGTTGGCAAAAACCAGGGACGACTGGGGGAGGCTGTTGATCCGCCAGGGCTCGCCGGTCGAGGCCTGGGCGCCGATAGCGTACACGGGCGTCAGGAGCACCAGAATGGCGCCCATCCGGGTGATCGGGCCGACTGCGATCCTCATACTTTTCAAGATAACCCTGGTGTTGTAGAATTTTCTGCTATGTGCTTGCGGCACGGTGTGTTAGCTTCATACCCATGGGTGCCAATACAAATCCGCCCGAGGTCGTTGGGCGGGCGCTCGTATCGATTCGGAGGCTGGTTCGAACGCTTCGGACCACGGCCGTTTCGGTAGAGCGAGAGACTGGCCTGAGTACAGCTCAAACATTCGTTTTACAGCTTTTGCTCCAGGCTCCGGCCGAGTCAATGAACGACCTCGCGGATCGAACATCGACGGACCAGAGCTCGGTGTCTGTCGTTGTGAGTCGGCTCGAGGCCAAGGGTCTTGTAGCGCGACTGGCTTCAGCCACTGACGCGCGCCGAACCCAGGTCGTCATAACAAACGATGGGATTTCCCTGATGCACCGCAAACCACCGACGGTTCAGCAACGTCTCACTCACGCACTTGCATGCATGCCGCCGAGCTCGCTGGAGCTTCTGGCGACTGAACTCAACAA
Organism: Gemmatimonadaceae bacterium; assembly: GCA_036554185.1. Taxonomy (GTDB): domain Bacteria; phylum Gemmatimonadota; class Gemmatimonadetes; order Gemmatimonadales; family Gemmatimonadaceae; genus Fen-1247. The sequence continues at coordinate 16,073 of DATBNQ010000054.1, forward strand.
CCTCGTCGCCCTACTGGGCGCCGGTGAAGAACCCGCAACCCTGATCTTTGAAGATGACGCGACCGGCAGCAACTGAAACAGTCGAGACACCTCCGTTTTACGATGTCGAGCAGCGTCGCACGCTCGTCATTTCCGGCCTTGCGGTCATTGTTGGCGTCGGCGCTGTTGGAGTAGCGCAGCTGCTCATTGCGGCTATCCGGCTCGTCACCAACATCTCGTTCTACGGGCAGTTCAGTATTGCAAACAACTCACCAGCCAACAACCATCTGGGCCTGTGGGTGGTGGTGATTCCCGTCATCGGTGGACTGCTCGTTGGATTGATGGCTCGATATGGCTCGGGCGCAATTCGTGGCCACGGCATTCCCGAGGCGATGGAGCAGATCCTCACCAACGAGAGCAAGATCTCGCCCAAGATCACGGTGCTCAAACCGTTGTCAGCTGCGATCGCGATCGGAAGTGGAGGTCCATTCGGCGCAGAGGGTCCCATCATCGCTACAGGCGGCGCCCTTGGATCGCTCGTAGGTCAGGTACTCCACACCACGCCTGACGAGCGAAAGACGCTGCTCGCCGCTGGTGCAGCGGCTGGCATGGCCGCGATCTTCGGAACGCCCGTGGCGGCGGTACTGCTCGCCATCGAGTTGCTGTTGTTCGAATACCGTCCTCGCTCGCTCGTTCCGGTGGCGCTGGCATCGGCCACTGCAACGGGCATTCGCATGGTATTCGAGGGTTCGGCAGGAGTCTTCGCGATGCCGCAGTTGACGCAGCCAAGCGGCGAGGCGTTGATGATGTACATGGCACTCGGTGCTGTTGTGGGAGTCGCCGCTGTGTTCGTCACGAAATCGCTCTACTACATCGAGGAAGGGTTCGAGAAGTTACCGGTCCACTGGATGTGGTTTCCGGCGATCGGCGCCGTTGTCGTGGGTGTGATCGGATATTTCGAGCCGCGCACACTCGGCGTGGGCTACGACAACATCTCGAACATCCTGGCCGGCAATTTCACGAATGTGGTATTGCTGTCGCTGGTGGTTCTCAAGTTCGTGTCGTGGTCGATCGCGCTCGGCAGCGGGACATCCGGCGGAACTCTCGCGCCGTTGTTCACGATCGGCGGCGGACTTGGCGCGCTGCTCGGCATTCTCTGCGTTCACTGGTTCCCGGGATTGGGGATCGATCCGCGCATCGCGGCGCTGGTCGGAATGGCGGCGATATTTGCCGGCGCATCGCGCGCGTTGCTCACGTCGGTGGTATTCGCATTCGAGACCACTCGCCAGCCGATCGGGCTCCTGCCCCTGCTTGGCGGATGCACGGCAGCATTCATAATCTCGTCGCTGATGATGCGCTACACGATCATGACCGAGAAGCTCGCACGGCGCGGCACTCACGTGCCGACGGAGTACATCGCGGCGGGACCGGAGGATATCGCGCGCATCGACGCGGCGGCCGTACGGCATCGTCACTTCGATCTCCCGGCGGAGCTCGGCGGCCTGAGGCGTGACTCGAAGGAGTCACGGGCGACGGAAGTTCTGTAGAGCGAATAGTCCCGTCATTCACGCTCACCCGGGAATGACGGGAAGAGCGTGTCGATGATGCTTGTGGTCAGGGTCAATTAGATTCATGACCTGACTTGAAAGACAGGACTGAATGGAAGAGAAAACGCGTTACGTAAGACAGGTTCCGATGACCATTGGCCCGGTGACGCTGGAAGGCCGGCTGGTCAAGCTCATTCCCATGACGGGCGAACATGTCGACGCTCTGTTCGCGGCCGCTAATTTCCCTGCGCTGTGGGAACTGACGGGAACGTTTCCAATAAGAACAGTCGACGACATGAGAAAGTACGTCGCCGTCGCGCTGGCTGAGCGTGATTCCGGCCAGGCACTCCCCTTCGCCACGACCGACGCGGCGACGGGTGAAGTGATCGGATCGACGCGCTTCGCCGCGATCGATCTGAACGACCATCGGGTGGAAATCGGATGGACATGGATACGCCCGGATCGTCAGCGCACCGGTATCAACGGTGAAGCGAAGTCCTTGATGCTGCAACACGCCTTCGACCGCTGGGGCGCGCTTCGAGTCGAGATTAAGACCGATGTACGCAACGCTCGGTCGCGCGCCGCAATCGAGCGACTTGGCGCAAAGTGCGAGGGGGTTTTTCGTCAACACAAAATCGTGCGCGACGGACGCGTGCGCGACACTGTCTACTACAGCATCATCGATACGGAATGGCGTGACCCGAATCACCGCGCGTATCAGAATGCGGTGTCGTTCGGGATCACTCCAAAGCCGGAGCCGTTACTGTGACCGGCCGCTATTCATATCATACGCTCGACGTCTTCACCGACACGCTATTCGGCGGCAATCCGTTGGCGGTACTTACCGACGCGCGCGGCTTGAGCACCGAGCAGATGCAGTCGATTACAAGGGAGTTCAATCTCTCGGAGACTGTATTCGTGCTACCGCCCGACGATCCGTCACATACTCGACGCGTGCGGATCTTCACTCCGGGTCGCGAGCTGCCGTTCGCCGGTCATCCGACTGTCGGTACCGCGTTCCTGCTGGCGGCAACGGGGATGATTCCACTCGCCGAGGGCGATACGAAGATCGTACTGGAGGAAGGTGTGGGCCCGGTTGCCGTGACGATCCGGGTCGAGAATGGCGCGCCAGTCTCAGCGGAGCTTACCGCGGCGCAGCCGCCGGAGTTCAGGAGCGACGTTCCGAGTGTGCAGGACCTCGCTGCGCTCTTGTGTTTGAATGAATCAGATGTGTCGACGGGGGAATTCGGCGCCGAAGCGGTGTCGTGCGGCGTTCCCTTTCTTGTTGTTCCCCTGGCCAGTCGCGACGCCGTGAGTCGCGCGCGACTGGATCGTGCAACGTTCGAGCGTGTGCTCTCCGGTACCTGGGCTCGTGAGATATTTCTGTTTGACGTCAGCGCAGCGACCAATGGCAGTACGATACGCTCGCGAATGTTCGCACCGGATCTGGGAATCGGCGAAGATCCGGCGACCGGCTCTGCAGCGGTCTGTCTTGCCGGCTATCTCGCGAAGCGATCGCGCGACGACGCAACGCTACGCTGGACGGTCGCGCAGGGCGTCGAGATGGGGCGGCCGAGCGTGCTGATGATCTCGGCGGAGAGGAAGAACCGGATAGTGGACAGCGTGCGCGTTGCTGGTAAATCGGTTCTGGTCAGCGAGGGAGTTCTGCGAGTCGGGTGATTCCGGTTTACGATCTCCGCGATTAGCAGCCGAATGGGTGATGCGGCTGGCTGAGAATCGTCGTGTGCCGCAAGCCAATAGAACGCGCGGTTCGTCGAATGTCGGTTCTCTCGGAGAGGCATCGCGCCACCTTCCGGCACGCCACTCGGCGTGTGAAGTTTCCATGATGGGAAACCCCGTGAATCTTACGATAGTCCAGTTCCAGCCTCGCAAGGGCGATTACGCGGGGAATCTGGAGCGTTTCGAACAACTGTTCGAGACGCTTATGGCCGTGGGAACACGGCCGGACATCATCGCGTTCTCCGAAACTGTCCTCACCGGTTATTTCGTGGAAGGCGGGGTGCGTGACGTCGCGCTTCCGGCGACGACGTTCGCGAAGGATCTGAATCGTGCATTTCGGGTGCATTGCAAGGGTCAGGTGGATGTAGTCGCGGGATTCTACGAGCTGCACGAGAACACCTACTTCAACAGCGCGATGTACGTCACGCTTGGTGGCGACGATCCGATCATCGCGCACGTTCACAGAAAGCTCTTTCTTCCCACATACGGCCTGTTCGACGAGGAGCGCTTCGTGGAGCACGGGCTCGGTATTCGTGCATTCGATACGCGATGGGGGCGTGCCGCGCTTCTCATCTGTGAGGATGCATGGCATGCAGTGACCGCGACCGCCGCTGCGCTGGACGGGGCTCAGATCATTTTCGTCCCGTCGGCGTCACCAGCGCGCGGAGCGTGGCCGCAGCCTGATGAGGAGATGCGCGGGCCGGCGAGCATGCACAGGTGGGAGCGACTGGCACGCGACCGCGCCGAGGAGCACGGCGTTTTCGTCGCTGTGATCCAGCTTACCGGCAACGAAGGTGGAAAGGCGTTTCCGGGCGGATCGGTCGTTGCCGGCCCGGAGGGCGACATCCGGGCGCGCGCGCCGCTATGGGACGAGGCTTCGATCGCTGTAACGCTGGATCTGCAGGATATCACTCGCGCGCGCGCTTCGTCACCGCTGCTCGCCGATCTCCGCACGATGCTGCCACACATGTTGCGCTCGCTGCAGCGCGCCGGCGAGCGCGAGTAGCCGCGATGAAAGTCGTCGCGCCACTAGTGACAACGACGACGCCACCGCCGCTCGCGCTTGACTGCGAGCTTGCGACTGAATGGCTCGTTGCATTCCTGCGCGCCGAGTTCAAGCGACGCGGATTCGAGAAGGCTGTAGTCGGAATGTCCGGCGGAGTTGATTCCGCGGTCACTGGATTCCTTTGCGCCCGCGCGCTCGGCGCGGGCAACACGACTGCCGTGCGCATGCCCTATCGCACGAGCAGCCCGGAATCTCTGGAACATGCGGAGCTCGTGATCGACACGCTCGGCCTCGATACTCGGACGGTGGACATCTCCGCGGCAGTAGACGGGTACTTTGCACACGAGCCCGATGCGGATGGATCGCGGCGTGGCAATGTGATGGCGCGCATGCGCATGATCGTGCTTTTCGATCTCTCGGCGAAAAATCGCGCGCTTCCGGTGGGTACCGGCAACAAGACCGAGCGTCTTTTCGGATACTTCACGTGGCACGCTGACGATTCGCCGCCGATCAATCCGCTCGGGGATCTGTTCAAGACTCAGGTGTGGGAGCTGGCGCGCTTTCTGGGGGTTCCGGACGTCATCATAAGCAAGCCCGCTTCAGCCGATCTGATTCAGGGACAAACGGACGAGCGCGACTTCGGAATCTCGTATGCGAAGGCGGATGAGATCCTCAACTGGTTGCTGACCGGCTACAGTCCGGAAGAGATCGTGGCGCACGGATTCGCTGCGTCCGATGTGGAGATCGTGCGCAAGCGACTGGGCTCGACGCACTGGAAGCGAAAGTTGCCGACGGTTGCGATGCTCAGCCCGACAGCGATCGGGGAGTCGTATCTGCGGCCGGTGGATTACTGAGCGAGCGCTCCTGACGCAACTCGCGCCGATTCAGCGAGTACCGCGGCACCGATGAAGATCGCCTCTTCCGCGGCATAGTATGACGGTGAGTGCGCGGCGATGACACGCCCACCGGGCTCGCGCGCGCCGATCCGCATGAAACAGCCCGGAATATCCTGCATGTATTCCGCGAAGTCCTCGCCGCCCATATTTGTGGTGCCCAGCGGCGTGAGCGCGTCGGCGCCTAGTACCGTGGTTACTGCGGCACGCGCCCAATTGGCCGCGTTCGCGGGATTCACGATCGGCGGCGTGCCTCCGGATAGACTGGTCGTCGCGGTCAGGCCATATGTTGCCGCGATGGTTTCGGCGATGTGCCTGACCTCGGTCGTGAGAAGAGTCCGTGTCTCTTTGGTAGTCGCGCGAATAGTACCGCTCAGCTCCACGGTGTCGGGGATGATGTTTGCGGCTGTGCCGCCATTGATGGTGCCGACGGTCACGACAGCGGGCTGCGCGGGATCGACTCGCCGCGACACTATAGTCTGCAGCGCTCCGATGAGCGCGGCTGCGCCGACGATGGGATCGTGCGATTCGTGAGGGCGGGCGCCGTGCGATCCCGCGCCGGTGATCGTGATGCGGAAGGTGTCGGTCGACGCCGCAAGGGCTCCTTCCTGTGCGACGACCTGCCCGACCTCAAACCGCCGATCGACGTGACCGCCGAAAATTGCGCGCACAGGATCAAGCGCGCCGCTGTCCAGAATGGCGCGCGCGCCTTCGCCAACTTCCTCGGCGGGCTGGAATACTACGAGCACATCGCCGCGTGCCGGTGACTTGAGGAGAAGCTGCGTCGCTGCGATTGCCCATGTCGCGTGTACATCGTGCCCGCAGGCGTGCATCACGCCGGGATTCACGGACGCGAATGGTAGACCGGTATCCTCGTGAATCGGCAGGGCATCGATGTCGCCGCGCAGTGCGACAACAGGCGCCGAGTGATCGCGGCCGGGTACCCGAACCACGAGTCCGGTATTGGCGACTCTCTGGATGTCGGAAATGCCGAGGCTTGCAACTGTCGCGCTGAGCAGATCGACAGTACGGTGTTCCCGCCAGGAAAGCTCCGGATTGCGATGCAGATCCCGACGGAGCGCCGACAATTGCAGCACGACTTCGTCGGGATACAGCGCACGCACGGCGGCAGGCACGTGAGGCGCAGTGATTGGTACGCCGGGGCGAACGGATTGTGATTCGGCTTTCATTTTCGCTCTGGATTTGTCAGCGTGCGCGGAGCGTGTGCGCGCGAACCGTGAGATCATCGATGCGACTCGCGTCAACTGCGACACCGATGCCCGCGCGATCGAGCGGGACCTGCATGAGGCCGTCCGGACTCATCGTCCATTCGGGATCGACGATGTCGCGCTCCCAGTAGCGGGCACTGGGGCTCAGGTCGCCGGGAATCGAGAAGTTTGGCAGCGAAGCAAGCGCAACATTGTACGCCCGGCCGACTCCGCTTTCGAGCATCCCACCGCACCAGACCGGGATCCCGTGTCTTGCACAGAGGTCATGAATGGCCCGTGCCTGCTGCAACCCGCCTACGCGGCCCGGCTTGATGTTGATGATGCGACCGCTCTTCAACGTGATCATGTCCTCGGCGCGGTCCACGCTCGTGATGGATTCGTCAAGGCAGATGGGGGTCGTCAGCATGTGCTGCAACTCGGCGTGGCGCACTATGTCGTCGTAGGCCAGCGGTTGCTCGATCATCACAAGGTGGAGCGGATCGAGCTGTTTGAGGTGTGCAGCATCCTTGAGTGTGTACGCATTGTTCGCATCGGCCATGAGCGGCGCGTCCGGATACGCGGCACGAACCGCGCGCAGGAACTCAAGATCGTGACCCGGCTCGATCTTGCACTTGATCTTGCGGTAACCGTCGTCGAGTGCGCGACCGACGCGCTCGACGAGCGCCTCGGGTGAGTTCTGAATGCCGATGGATATCCCGGTCGGGATCTCCGTGCGTGTCCCGCCGAGCAGCCGTGCGAGCGGGATGCCGTCGCGCTCGGCGACGAGCGCCCATGACGCCATCTCGACGGCTGCCTTCGCCATGTTATGACCGCGGAAATTGTGTTCGAGGGCCGCGTGTACGTCTCCCGCCTGTTCGAATTCCGCGTTGAATACGCGTGGTGCGACGTACTCCGTGATGACCATCCATGCGGTGTCGATGGTCTCCGACGCATAATTCGGCTCCTCGCCAGCGACGCACTCGCTCCAGACGGTTACGCCGTCGGCATCGCGAACCTTCAGGAGCATGATCCGTCGTTCCGTACACAGGCCGGACGAGATTCGGAACGGCTCCTTGAGTGGGAGTCGAATTTCGTGCAGCTCAATTTCCCGAATGCGAATCATCAGTTGGTTCCGTTGTGCGGGTTATCTCGTTAGAAGATACGCGGCTGGCTCAATCCCAGCGGCACGTGAGAAGCCGGCGACTTCATAGCCCCGTTCGAGATATGTCATTAGAGCTCGCCTGGTTGTCTCGCGCCAGGCATGTGCCAGGCCTGGATCGGCTTGGAGTACTGCGAAGATATCATCTGGGATCGCGACTCGAACTCGTGGTGAGTCGGGCAGCATTGGCGGGAGCGTACCGTCGATTATCGGAGTGCCTGCCCAGTCCATTGCCAATGCAGGGACCCTTGGCAGCCCATCGAGACTCCACGCAACAATGAACCTGTCGGTACCGAGTGCGGCGTGCATGACGCTGCCGGTATCCTCGCCATAGAAATCGGGGCGATACTCGATGGCGCGGGCACCGAGTTGGTGGAGGTTCAGGTAGGCATTACGCGCGACGAGAGGATCATAGGTCCAGTACATCGTACGGACACCGATTTCGCGCAGGAGATCCCGCTGGTAGTTCTTCAATCGCTTGCCGAGTCCCATGTCGCGTGCACCAACACGCACGGCGAGCATGTCGGACCAGTGTGCCAATTCACCGTTCCGGACGCCTGTAATCCCGAAAACGAAGCCGAGCATGTTGCCATCGGGATCAAAAGCCGCCGCGGTGACACCTCCGACCTCCTGCGCAATGCGAAGGATCGTTGTCGGGACCGCCTCGGTGAACTGGCTTCCCCAGGTTTCGCGTTCAATGGCGACGCACTCTTCGTATTCCGCCATGGTCTCGACACGTCGGATGGTGATCGAGCTCGTGGTGAGCGATTGATGGGTCGGCTCGGAGGCGGGTCGCATTTTCAGTGTGAAATCTACAATCGATCTTGCACTAGGGTCGGTGGTGGCGAGTTGTCATCCCGCCGAAGGTCAACCGTCATCCCGCCGAAGGTCGGGATCCACGGACGAAGCGTCGTGCGCGATCATGTCATCC
>DATBNQ010000018.1:0-35449 GCA_036554185.1 Gemmatimonadaceae bacterium
GGAACCTTGCACGCGTTGGCATGCGCCGCGGCCAACAGCGGATCCCACGCGCGCTCAGGCGGTGCGCTGAGTGGTTGCGTGATGATGAAACGAGCGGTCACCGGCGCCAGAGCGTCGATCATCCCATACCAGTCCTTGTCCTTTAGAACGCCAAGCACCACAGTGACCGGCGGAGGCGATGGTCGGGCGGCGAGGGTCTCCGCCAGTGCCCGCGCGCCGGCTGCGTTGTGTGCAACATCGAAGATCCAGTCGCGGACTCGCTGGAATCGGCCAGGAAGGCTCACTGCCGACAGCGCTCGGTTGATGTCCTCCTTCTTCACGGCATAGTCAGGTCCGGCCGCGTGAAGCGTCGCCAGGGCCGTCAGCGTGTTACGAACCTGATGCTCTCCGATCAGAGGCGTCGAAAGCCGTGTGCGACCGAGCGGTGTCGCAGCGGTGAACGAGGTCATCCCGCCAGCGAGTGACACCGACCACGCACGCCAATCCGAACGCACAATCGAGATCGGGGTGGCTCCGCGATCCGCGGCTCGTTGCGCAAGCCGCTTGGCCAGATCCAGCCGCGGCTCTCCAATCACCGCCGGCCGGCCAAACTTGAAAATCCCCCCCTTCTCGTCTGCAATTCCCTCAAGCGTGGGCCCGAGGTACTCAGTGTGGTCGAGCGAGATGTTGGTCACCGTCGCGACGACAGGGTCCAGCACGTTCGTGCTGTCCAGCGCACCGCCGAGGCCAGTCTCGATCACCGCAACGTCCACGGCGGACTCTGCGAAGTACGCCATCGCGGCCGCAGTGGTAATTTCGAAGAAGGTCGCCTCGATAGCCTCGGCCAATGGCTCGATGCGTTGCAGCAGGTCCAGCAGCGCGCTCTCTGAAATCGGATTGCCGTCGATGGCGATCCGCTCACGGAAGTCGAGCAGATGCGGCGACGTATACCGGCCAACTCTGCGGTCGCCAAACCGCAAAAGCGCGTCGAGCGTCGCCACGGTGCTTCCCTTCCCGTTCGTTCCCGCGACGTGAAACGACGGAAACTTCCGATGCGGGTCGCCCAGCGCCTCGAGCAACTGTTCAGTTCGCTCGAGACCGGGCGAAACTTTCGAGCCGGTTCTCTCGAACAGTCGTTCGATGGTCTCTCTATACGTCAGGTCGAGAGCCATCCCGTTGCCGCCGGCTTGCCGCTCATGTGCCTCAGGAGACGTCCGACGGTTGGCTTCAATTCATTCCGCGGAATTACCATGTCGACGATCCCGTGCTCCAGCAGGAACTCCGCGGTCTGGAATCCTTCTGGCAGATCCTGACCGATCGTCTGCTTGATAACGCGCGGTCCGGCAAAGCCAATCACCGCACCTGGCTCGGCGATTATGGCGTCGCCGAGCATCGCGAAACTCGCGCTCACGCCGCCTGTCGTTGGGTTTGTCAGCAGAGAAACGTAGGGAACTCGCCGCTCCGCAAGTTGCGAAAGCATGGCTGATACCTTCGCCATCTGCATGAGCGACAGCACCCCTTCCTGCATGCGTGCTCCGCCCGAGGCGCACACTACAACAAGAGGGTGCTTCTTCTCGAGAGAGCGCTGTCCCAGCCGCGCGATCTTCTCGCCAACGACCGATCCCATCGAGCCACCCATGAAAGCGAAGTCCATGACGCCCAGGCTGATTGGCGATCCTCCCAGCTGACCTGTCAGCGTAAGGATGGCGTCCCCCTCGCCTGCGTTCGCGGTCGCCTTCTTCAGGCGTTGAGTGTATTCGGGAAACCCGAGCGGATCGGAAGACCGGATTTCGACTTCCGTCTCCTCGGCAGTTCCTTCATCCAGGAAGATGTTCGCGTAATCCCATGCGCGTATTCTGCGGTGGTAGCCGCAGTTCGGGCAAACGTTGAGATTCCTTACGAATTTCTCTGTGATGTCGGTGTATCCACAGGCCTCGCACTTCTCCCAGGCGTCCGCCGGAATCTCCAGCCGCTCGCGACGAGGTCGCCGCGGCTTCTTGTCCTTCCTGAACCAAGCCATATACCTCTAATGTCACCCGGCACCCGAGGCTGGGCAAGTCGTTGCGGAACAGGCGTGTGCCGACCCTCGACCCCGCCCAACCATCGGAAACCGCTGAACTACTCGGTCAAAGGGACGGCGGTGGCGTCGGATGCGGCAAGTTGATCCTTGAGACGCTGCGCCGAGGCTCTTGTGAAGCCAGGTAGCGCGGCGATGTCCTCGAGGTTGGCGTCGCGCACGCCCTGGACGCTGCCAAATACCTGAATCAACTGTCGCCGCTTGACCGGTCCCACTCCGGGGATGGAAAGCAGCGCGGAGGTGACGGTGCGCATACTCCGGCGCTTTCGATTGAACGTCACGGCGAACCGATGTGCCTCGTCGCGGATCCGCTGGAGCAACCGGAGCGCGGGCGAGCGCCGCGAGAGCCTCAGCGGGTCGGCATGCCCCCAGACAAATATCTCCTCGTCGCGTTTCGCGAGACTGATCAGCGGAAGCTCGCCAAGTCCAATCGACTCGAGCGCCGCGTGTGCAGACGAAAGCTGACCCTTTCCCCCGTCGATGACTACGAGGTCAGGCAGCGGCTTCTCATCCGCCTTCCGCCGGTTGAAGTAACGAGTCACAACCTCATGCATTGAAGCAAAGTCGTCCGTTCCGAGGACGGTCTTGACCTTGAATTTTCGATACTCCCCGCGCTTGGCCCGGCCGTTCTCAAAGAAGACACACGATCCGACCGTGTCGGTTCCCTGGGTCGTCGAGATGTCGAAGCAGACCATGGTCCGCGGCAATTTGTGAAGCGCAAGCTCCCTGGCGAGTTCATAAACGGGCTCGCCGGCCCGCACTTCAGATTCCGCGGAAGAAAGTTTCATCTCTTCGAGCAGGTGCCGGGCGTTCTGCTCAGCGAGCTCCACGAGATCCCGTCTCACACCGCGTTGCGGGACGTGCAACCTCTCGCCCGGTAGAGACTCCTCCAGAAGCCCGCGATCGGGAAAGTCAAATGGCAATAGAAGCTCGGATGCGCGCTCCGGCATCGCGACGTAGGTTCCGGCGAGAAATAGGCGCAGCACATCGGCATCGTCCTCGCCGTCGACGTTTTCCATGAACCGATGCTCGCGCGCAAGCAGCTTGCCGTCGCGGATCCGGAGCAGCGCCACGACAGCATCATCGCCGTCGCGCGCATATCCCACGACGTCCCGGTCGCCGCCTTCAACGCGCAGGACGACCGTTGGCTCTTCCATCTTCTCGAGGTGGTGCAGCGCATCGCGCATTTCGGCGGCACGTTCGAAATCGAGGCTCGACGCGGCGAGATCCATCCGCTCCCTGACCCTGCGAACCACCTCGTCCGATCGCCCCTCGAGAAACAGCGTCACTTCCTCGATCATTGCCGAGTATTCGGCCTGTGTCTGTTTGAACACGCAGGGCGCCTTGCAGCGCTGAATGAAGAAATCCAGGCAGGGGCGCTCCGGCATCTCGCGTGGCATGTCGTAGTTGCACGAACGCACCGTGAAGATGCGGCGAACGACGTTCAGCGAGCGACGCATCGCTCCGACATCCGTATACGGCCCAAAGTATTTAGCGCCGTCGTTCGTCACTCGCCGCGTTACGAACATCCGCGGAAATGGTTCGTTGACGGTAACCTTTATATAGGGATACGACTTGTCGTCCCGCAACGCGATGTTGAACTTGGGCTGATATTCCTTGATCAGATTCGCTTCGAGCACGAGCGCGTGCGCTTCGGTCGGCACTACTATCGTTTCAAGATCGGCGATATGCCTCACGAGGTGCTGCGTTTTCAGGCTGAAGGGATGGTCGCTCGCGAAATAGCTGCGCACGCGTGAACGCAGCCCCTTTGCCTTGCCCACGTACAGCACCGCTCCGGAGGCGTCCTTCCAGAGATACACGCCGGGACTGTCGGGGAGGTGCAGCAGCTTCTGCGCTACGATTTCGGGGGCTGTCACCATCGAAAGTTATACGCCTGAGCGCCGCCGCAGTTTCGCCGCGAGCATGTTCGCTTCAGGAATGTGAAGCCCCACGCCGAATACGCCGTACGCGATCGCGAACGTGCCGAGGGACAGCACGGCAAGCAGTAACGGCCGCGACGTCGGCAACACGAATCGGCCGGCAGATGCCAGCAACGCCGCACCCAGCCCTGCGATCCACAATTTCACGACATATCGCAACGACAGACCTGTCCGCCCGATTCGACGTGTAAGGCCCCGTCGCAGAAGTATGAATTCGACCCAGCCCGCAATTCCCGCCGAAGCCGTGAGCCCCGCAGCGCCGAGCTTCGGATCGAGACCGAGCCAACCCGGAAGCTGGAAGGCGCAGATCACACCGAGCACGGTCGTCAGCGCGATACGAATAAGCGCGAATTTGAGCGGAGTTCGCGTGTCGCGCAGTGCGTAGTAAGTGGACGAGTCAAGCCGACCCAGCGTTGACGCGAGAAGTCCCACCGTCGATCCGATCAGGATCTCCCATACCCAGATCGTGTTCGCGCGCTTGAACGCTCCGGTCTGGAAGAACGCGCCCGTAACGATGTCTCCAAGCGCCAGAAACGCAATCACGCAAGGCACGATGAAGAAGGCGATTCGCTCCATACCGGCGTTGAGCCTCGCGCGCAACTGAGTCGCGATTTCCTCATCGGTACCAAGCGCGCTCGACATTGCCGGAAGTTCCGCAGCGGAGACCGACATGCCGAAGAGACTTCCCGGCAGGATGTACAGCGTCTGCGCGTAGGCAAGCGAGGATACCGCGCCGATCGGCAGATGATACGCGAGCGCCAGATCGATGAACGCGCTTATCTGCACCACACCGCGACTCAGGAACGCGGAAGAGAACTGTTTGAAGACCCGCCTGACGCTCGGCAGGCCGAAATGGAAATTCGGCACTATGGCCGGCGCGACCTTCTTGAGACTCGGAAGTTGAACGAAGAACTGGGCTGCACTTCCCAGCACTGAAGCCCACGCAACCGCGATAACGAGACCCGACGCCGAACGACGCGGACCATAAATCAGCAGTGCGGCGATTATCACCCCGTTCCACGCGAGCGGCGCCATGTACGACACGAGAAACTTGCGGTGAGTGTTGAGTACCCCGAGGCACCATGCTGAAAACACGAGCAGGCCGGCGCCAGGAAAGAGAATTCGCACGAGCGTCGTCGTGAGCGCCTCTTCTGCCGGAGTAGCGCCCGTCACGGTGAGCCATGTCATGAACGACTTCGGTAATATTCCCGCGAACGGGCGCGCAATCGCCGCGAGAGTAGAGCCTCCTCCAGCGAGCACGCCGACGAGCTGCGGCGCGGCAAGCACACCAGCCAGAACAATTATCGACGCGATAATCGTCAATGCGCCGAACACTGCCCCAGCGAGCTCATCCGCGTCGCTCTTCTCGCCTCGCGCGAGGGTGCCTGCGTATTCCGGAATGAACGAGGCAGACAGAACGCCCTCTCCAAACAGATTCTGCAGCATGTTCGGAATGCGGAACGCGCCCTGAAACGCGTCATTCGCCAGAGACGCGCCAAGGAAGTGCGCGAAAATGCGCTGCCGGACGAGTCCGGCCAGCTTACTCGCGAAGATGCCGGACGCGACGAGAAAAGCCGCGCGCCCGGTACGCTCCTCAGTCACCTTGGATCACGTCGGCGACGTGCTTCCTCGCCGCTTCGCGCGTCGCATCGAGGACGGCGTCGCCATAGCGGGCCAGAAAGGGGACATAGCTCAATGCTCGCTCCTGCGGGACACCGCCGGGATACAACGTCGCACGAACCATCGCGACGTCGCGGAGCTCATCAGATCCCGCCTGCTTGATCGCCGCGGTATATCTCCGTTCCAGGCGCGCGAGCCGGTGCTCCACCCCAGCGCGCATGGTACCGATCGAACGCGAGAGCGCCTCCGAAGTCTGCGCATCACTTCTCAAATGGTCGCAGCTTGCATCGAGCGTCGTGCGGATTTCCGCGAGGGCAGCTCTGACCGCTGGTGAAACTCCCTCGCGTGCGACCCTGCCCTCCATTGCGTGTGGATCGACGAAATCCTCGACCGTTGCACCAACGCGGTCGAGGATCGCAGCAATGTGCGGCTCCATCAACGTCCCGCTCCACCGTGGCACCACGCGCGGCACAGGCACGTCCAGAGCGGTTGCCACTGCTGCTACCTGTGCGAAGTACGCCACCTCTCCCGGGCCGCCAACATAGCACACGGTCGGAAGAATCTGTCGTTCCATAATGGGTCGCAGCAGCACATTCGGGCCGAGGCGCTCACGCGACGCATTTGCAGCTACCGATTTTGCACTCGAGAGAGGTACACGTCGCCGAGTCCCGTCGTCCAGCGTCTCGAACACGAGCGAAAGATTCGGGACGTCGGCCACCTGCGCGTGAAAACCTGCAGCGGCGATGGACTTGGAGCGGTCGACAAGTGCCGCCGCCACAATGTCCGCGCTCCGGAGCGCGCGCAAGATCGTGTCATGCCCCGCCGCCCGAACCACTGCGTGCGATGCGTCGAGTACGGCGATGCCGAGCGGCTCGAAAAGCGATCGAAGCAGCGCGACGTACGCGCTTCCCACTGTAGCACCGCTGCTGTACGCGGCGTGTACCGCCTCCAGGACAGCTGCGTCAGGTGCAGAACCACTAGCCTCCTCCAGCCGCGCCAACTGCTCCGACACATCGCCGAGCGGAGTGTTGGCCATCGAGCGGCCAGCGGTCGGACCCTGGGGCATGGAGAGTGTGTCGAGCTTGCCACGGCGCACCACCGACACATGGTTGGCCTCGGCGAAGTCCGCATCATCCGTCGCAGCCCAGAAAATCGGCGCGACGGGCCGACCGATAGCCGACCGCAGCGTGTTCGCCATCTCCAGCAGCGTCACCGCCTTGTGCAATACGTACAACGGACCGCCGAACAGGCCAGGCTGTTGTCCGCCAGTGACAACTACTCCTTGTGCTCCTGCGACCGCATGCAGCCGCTCGGCAGCGAGGCCAGACGGTTGGAATGCGGGCAGCAGCTCATCGAGCCACGAACGACTCGCAAATTCGGCGGCGACGGATGCCGCCACTTGCGACCAGCCTGACGCACCCACGGGTCGCGATGCATACCACTCCGGCAGGCCTCCCTCGAGAGCACGCCGCGCAAGCGTTGAACCGCCAATATTCCGGGATATCGCGTGTATCATGAGCGATGTGCAAAAAATATCGCGCGCGGGCTGTCCGGCGCGAGCGGCCCTGCTGCATAGTCACCCAGCTCGCTATCGACGACCAACCCCGCATCGTGCAAAAGACATCGAATATCGTCAGGCTCGAACAATCTCACTCGCTCCACGAAGCTGCGTTCGAATCCAGTCGCAGAAATCTCCTTCTCCACATACCGTCCGTCCGCAGTGATCCGACGACGCTGGGTGACCACCCGATTTCCGACTCTACACGTATCCTGCGCGATGAGTCGCGCCCGCACCTGATCGGCATTGAGGTAGTCGAGGACGAGGACGCCTTCCGGCACCAGGACGCGGTTCACCTCGTTCAGCACCAGACGGTTCTGATCATCGGAAGAAAAGTAGCCAAAGCTGGTGAAAAGATTGACAACCAGATGAAATGCACCGGTCGCAAACGGCAGCGCTCTCATGTCACCACGAACATAGGGAATGAGAGGTGATTCCGAAATCGCGACCTGAAGCAGATCCATCGAGAGGTCCAGGCCGACGGTCCAGGTATGCTTGCACAGCGCGCGGGTGTGCCTGCCGGATCCGCAGGCGAGATCGAGGGCACGGCCCTCTGCCCGAAGAGGAACTGTGTTCCGGATCATGCGAACCACCGATCGGGCCTCGCGGTCGTCGCGGTGCGGGTACAGGTTGAGATATTCCTTCCCGAACCAGCGAGTGAACCATTCGCTCATTTGTGGTACGGCTCTCCACGAATGATCGTGCCGGCGCGGTAAAGCTGTTCGGCGAGCACCAGCCTGGCCAGCTCGTGCGGGAGGGTCCACGGCGCCAGGGATAGCCTCTGGTGCGCGCCGTCACGAAGCGCTGCATCAAGCCCGAACGCGCCTCCGATCAGGAAGGCAATATCAAGCGCTTTCTCTCGCTCCGACTGCAACCATGCCGCGAACGCCGACGACGACATCGATCTACCAGTTGCGTCACACGCGATCATCGTGGCGGTGGTGCCGATACGCTGTCTCAATCGCACACCTTCACGCTCGCGAACGATCGCCGCAGCGGCCGGCGCGGAGGTCCCGCCGTCCGCTCGCTCGCCCCTGACTTCGATCACCTCGATTGGCCAGTACCGTGCGGCGCGCGCCTCATAGTCGCGAATCGCCGCGGCCAGCGCCTGATCCTTCGGGCGGCCGACCGCGGCGATCATCACACGCACTCGCCAGCTACCTCAGGAGTAGATGCCCCGCAGACGATGTACCGAAGCAACACGGCTGATCGAAAGCATGTAGGCCGCCGTGCGCATGTTCACCTTGTGCGATTTGGAAAGCGCAAGCACGTCGGCGAAGCTGCGACGCATGATCTCGGTAAGACGGTCGTTAACCGTCTTCTCATCCCAGAAATACCCACCGCGATCCTGTACCCACTCGAAGTAGGATACCGTCACACCACCGGCGTTCGCGAGAATGTCCGGTATGACGAAGACTCCCTTTTCATCCAGAATGGAGTCCGCAGCGGCAGTCGTCGGTCCGTTGGCGCCCTCGCACACTACCTTCGCGCGAATGTCATGCGCATTCTTGGTCGTGATGACACTCTCGAGAGCGGCAGGAAGCAGCACGTCGACATCGAGCGTGAGGAGCTCGCTTCCCTGGATCTCATCGCCACCCTTGAATCCCTTCAGCGACTTGTTCTTCTTCACGTACTCGATCGCCTGCTTGATGTTGATTCCCTTTGCGTTGTGGAACGCCGCATCACGATCGCTGATGCCCACGATCTTTGCGCCAGCTTCCTCGAGAAGCATCGCCGCTGTCGAGCCAACGTTGCCAAATCCCTGAACAGCGATCGTGGACTTGCTGACGTGCATTCCAAGATGGTCGAGCGCGTCCGTTGTTACGATCGTGCAGCCGCGGCCCGTCGCCTCGCGTCGTCCGAGCGAGCCGCCCATCTCGACCGGCTTCCCGGTCACGACCGCAGTCGTCGTGTGACCGACGTGCATCGAGTACGTATCCATCACCCACGCCATGACTCGCTCGTTGGTGTTGACGTCCGGGGCTGGCACATCGGAATCCGGTCCCAGGGTCTGGATGATACCGACGGTGTACCGACGAGTGAGCCGCTCCAGCTCGCCAACGCTCATCTTGAGCGGGTCGCACACCACGCCACCCTTCGCACCGCCGAACGGAATGTTCACCACTGCGCTCTTCCACGTCATCCACGCCGCAAGCGCGGTGACCTCTTCGAGCGTCACGTGCATGTCGAATCGGATGCCGCCCTTGCCGGGTCCGCGCGACGTGTTGTACAAGACGCGATGGCCCGTGAATACTTCAACTTCCCCATTGTCCATGACTATCGGACACGACACGGTTATCTGCTTTTCCGCGTTGCGGAGAATCTTGTAAATGCCGGGCTCAAGATCAAGCAACTCGGCGGCACGATCGAAACGCGACATCATCGCGTCGAATGGATTTTCCTCGTTCAAAACCGGGTCCTTGTCCGGGTGGACAATCTTGGAGGTCGAAAGACGGTGTTTGCTGGCCATTATCAAGCGATTGAAGTGGCTCGTGGAAATAATTTCGCGAGAGCTGCAGCGACGGCAGACTCCCCGTCTGTCAAACGTACAGCCTGCGAAAGATACCAAAGCTCGGTGCCGTTGGCAGGCCAGAGCCTTGAGAGCTTGACGGCATCCTTCTCAGTCGTGACAACATATTTGTGACCAACCGACTGCGCGGCCAGTCTCCGTGCATCCTCCGCGGAATACGAATGATGATCCCGGAAACGCCGCTCAGTGACGACGGCACCGAGTTGACCCAGCTGTGCGAAGAAACTCTCCGGATCGCCAATCCCTGCTATCGCGAAGACGCGTTCTCCGCGCAGCGCATCGAGTTGCAGCGTCTTGCCGGATCGGTCGGCCACGAGCGAGCGCGGCTCGAGACGCGCGATGACGACCCGCGCGGTAACCCGGTGGCGCGCGGCAATCGCCCGGGCAACCGCCGCGGCCGCTGCATCGCTCGCGCTCTTCTGTGTAACGACTATCAGGTCGGCCCGCTCGAGCGACGTCAGCGGCTCGCGGAACGGGCCGGCCGGAAGAAGCCTTGAGCCGCCTCCCCACTTTTCTGCACCCACAAGCACGATATCCAGATCTCGACCCGCGCGGCGATGCTGAAAACCATCATCCAGCACGACAACGTCGGCGCCCGCCGCGGCCGCGCCGTCGATGCCGGCAGCACGGTCGCGATTCCTTACCACCGGAACTCCCGGGTTCATGCGCGCGTGAAGATGGTTCTCGTCCTCCCCATATCCGCGCATGACCACTGCGGGATGATGCTCCGCAGCCACCAGCCGTTCAACGAGATATGCGCTGAACGGCGTCTTCCCCGTTCCACCGACAGTGACGTTCCCCACACTGACCACGGGAATTCGTGCCTGCTGCACGCCGAGGAGGGAGTGATCGTAGAGTTCGTTCCGAAGCGACACGACACCACGGTACAGGCCTGAGAGCGGCGACAGCAACGCACGCGCGAGACGCGCGCCAATCGTGCGACCGTACCACAACCGGTCGACGTTCACCGCCCTTTTCCGGCGTCTGCACACTCGGCGACTTCCACCGCGTGGTTCAGTGCCGCCTCGAAAACGGCGACCTGCTTAGCAGCGGCGCGGGAATCCGGTGCGTCGACGTACATCGGATCGCTGTAAGCGACCGTCACGCGCGCGAACGGCTTCGGAATCATGAATGAGTCCCAGCTCTTCAGATGCCAGGCACTCGACGCGGACACGCCGATTGCCACAATGGGCGCGCTCGCTCGATGTGCTGCCACGATCGCACCGGTGGCGAAGCTTCGCGCGGGCCCGCGCGGTCCGTCGGGTGTCACCGCAACCTGGGCTCCCGATTGCAGCGCATCGCACATTGCAAGCAACGCGCGCGCGGCCCCGCGTGTCGTTGAGCCACGGATCGCCGCCAACCCAAGCCGCTG
This sequence comes from Gemmatimonadaceae bacterium, assembly GCA_036554185.1. Classification (GTDB taxonomy): domain Bacteria; phylum Gemmatimonadota; class Gemmatimonadetes; order Gemmatimonadales; family Gemmatimonadaceae; genus Fen-1247. The sequence goes on from DATBNQ010000018.1 coordinate 11,077, forward strand.
TGCAATCTGAGCGATCAATTCCCCGTCACGATGTTCGCTGATCAGGATTCGCACCCCCTGCGATCGATGCTTCACGACAAGCGGAAGCATCTGCCCGTGCCAGAGCGCGAACACGAACGGAACGTGATTCGCGCGCAGAGTCCGCCAGCCTGTCGCATTGATTTCGCGTACCCGATACGTGGAATACAGCAATCGTAACACCACCGGGCCCAGAACCGCGGCGAATCGTTGAATCCCGACGAGACTCGTCGTGTGCTTCGCCGGCTCCGTCACCCGGCAAGTCCCGAAATCATCTCGGCAACTCTTCCAGCGGCACCTGGAGTTCCCAACTGCTGCCTGACTTCCAGCAGTCCGCGGCGCTGCTCATCGCGATATTCGGCGTCGTCCAGCAAGCGGCCCAGCTCCGTCGCAACGGCGCGTGGCTGCAGTGCGCCCTGGACGAATTCCTTCGCGATCTCGCGACCGGCAACGACGTTGACCAAGCCAATATACGGAATCTTCACCACGCGCCGTGCAATCGCATATGAGACTGCGCCGGTGCGGTACGCAACTGCCATCGGGCACTGCGCGATCGCCGCCTCGAGGGTCGTCGTACCACTCTTGCAGAGCGCGACGTCAGCCGCGCGAAATACGTCGAACGATGCACCGTGAACGACTTCGAACGGACAGTTCAGTGCGCTCAGGTCGACCGTGGGCGCCGCGTGCACGATGACCCGAAGGCCGGGATACCGCCTCGTCAGCTCCCTTCCACTCTCGATGAAGGGGATGAAGTGTCTCGCAATTTCCTGCGTTCTGCTTCCGGGGAACAATGCGAGCACGCGCTCGGTTTGTGTCATTCCGAGCCGTTCGCGCGCCTCCGCACGTGATGAAAGATTACCAGCGCGATCGAGCAATGGATGGCCGACAAATGTCGCGTCTATCCCGTACCCCTCGAGCAGCGGCTGCTCAAATGGGAGGATAACCGCCGCCTTCGTCACCAGCTTCGCCAACTTCGGGAGGCGGCCCGCGCCCCAGGCCCAGACCTGCGGTGTTACGTAATACAACACCGGCACGCCGAAGTCGCGCGCCGCGGCCGCAACCTTCATGTTGAATCCGGGATAATCAATGAGCACGACGACGGCCACGTTTCCGCCGGCGAGCCGCGCTCGCAGCTCGCGCAGAAGACCCGCATGTTTTGGAATGTGCTTCAGCACCTCGACAAATCCCATCACCGCAAGCTCGGAATAGTCGCGAGTTATGGCGACGCCGCTCGCCTGCATGTGCGGCCCGCCGACGCCCGCGGTCGTCAGATCGGGACGAATCTCACGCAGGCGCGCGGCAACGCTTCCTGCATGCATGTCGCCGGAGGCCTCTCCGGCGACGAAGAGGACTTCACGCACCGAGTGACGCGGCGTTGCGCTCGATATCACCCACTATTCGGAGCGCGACAGCGAGCGCGCGACGACCATCTGCGCCACTCACCATGAGCGGCGCACTTCCGTTGAGGGCAGCGGCGAAGCTCTCGAACTCCAGCTTCAGCGGCTCTCCTTCAGGCGCTTCCAGCGCAATTCGCTCGACGAAGTCCGCAAGGTCAGGCGTGCCACCGCTCGCGACAAGCGCATGTAGCTCGCTCGTTTTTCGGAGCCGGAAGAACTCCCCATTCCCCGCGCCAAGATCCAGCGACAGATATCCGCTCGGCTGAAATATTCGCACCTTGCGCACTCGCTCGCGCGAGATCCGGCTTGCCGTGATGTTCGCAACGGCGCCCGATTCAAACGTGATGCGTGCGTTCGCAATGTCCACCGTCTGCGTCAGCACTGGAATCCCAACTGCGGCAATGTCACCCGCCCCGGAATTGACGAGAGTGAGAATCAGATCGATGTCGTGAATCATCAGATCGAGGACCACGGCTACATCCGAGCCGCGGATGTTGAACGGCGCAAGGCGATCGCTCTCGATGAACCGCGGGTGGCTCACATAGGGGAGCGCCGCCCGAATCGCCCGATTGAATCGTTCCACATGACCAGTCTGGATGACCGCGCCAGTTCGCGCCGCTATCTCCAGCAAAGCATCCGCCTCTTCCACCGTCGCGGTTATGGGCTTCTCGATCAGCACATGCTTGCCGCGTTCCAGCGCCTTGCGCGCAACCTCGAAATGCCGCGGCGTGGGCACGACAATGGTTACAGCGTCGACGTCATCGAGCAAGGTATCGAGGTCGCTGTATGCGGGTACCTCGAGCTCCGCCGACACCTGCGCCGATCGCTCGGGGCGCGCCTCGACAAACCCCGAAAGCCGAAACTCCGGCATCTCGCGCAGCAACCTTACGTGATGATAGCCAAGCGCACCAGCTCCAACCACGCCAACGCGAATCGGATTCAAATCGCGACCCCGCGCTCGCTAGACTCGACAAACTGTACCAGCTGGACGACCTCCGGAATCTGCTCGACCTCCGCGTTCACACGCTCTACCGCCTGCGCCAGGTTCAGCTCCGAGCGGAACAGCAGGCGGTACGCGCGCTTCAGCTGCAGGATCGTTTCCGGCGAAAATCCGTTGCGCCTCAACCCGATCGAATTGAGTCCGTACAACTTCATCGGGTTCCCCACCGCCTTCACGAAGGGCGGAACGTCCTTCGACACCCTCGTGCATCCTCCGACAATTGCGTTGCGGCCGACACGTGTGAACTGGTGAACCGCGGTGACTCCGGACAGAATCACACGATCCTCGACAGTTACGTGCCCCGCCAGCTGCACCATATTCGCGAGCACGACGCCCTCGCCGACGTGACAATCGTGCGCCAGATGAACGTAGGACATGATGAAGCTGTTCGGGCCGACGCTCGTCTTGAACGATTGCGACGTGCCACGGTTTATAGTGCTGTACTCTCGGATAACCGTATTGTCGCCGATCTCGACCGTCGTACGCTCGCCATTGAATTTGAGATCCTGCGGATCGCTGCCGAGTACGGTGCCGACACCGATCTTGACATTCCGGCCAAGTGTGACGAATCGCTCGAGCGTTGCGCGCGCGCTGATGACGCAGCCGTCCCCGATGACACAGTCGTCACCCACGATGGCGAACGGGCCAACCTCCACGCCGACGCCCAGTTCAGCCGACGACGAGATGATCGCGCTGGGGTGTATTCGAGACTTCATCTATCCCGCACCATCGCAGCCATTTCTGCCTCGGCTACCAGTTCCCCGTCCACCTTCGCAACTCCGCGCATCTTGCACACAGCGCCCCGAATCTGAATTACATCAAGCTCAAGACGCAATTGGTCACCGGGCTTGACCGGCTTCCTGAACCGCACATTGTCGAGTGACATGAAGTAAACCACCTTCTGCTCAGCCTCGCCGATGCCACCCATCAGCAGCATTCCGCCGACCTGGGCCATCGCCTCGATTATGAGCACACCCGGCATGATTGGATGTCCTGGAAAGTGCCCCTGGAAGAACGGCTCGTTGATCGTGACGTTCTTGATACCCACAATGCGCTGCTTGCCTTCGATTTCCAGAATCCGATCGATGAGGAGAAACGGATATCGGTGCGGAAGCACCTTCATGATCTCTTCGATGGACATCGTCCCAGCCATGTTGTTCACTCCTCTCTTCGTTGACTTGGAGCGCCGACCGGCGCGCACCATCTCTCGCACAAGCGTCACGGTCCCACGATGGCTTGGCCGTACCGCAACAATGCGTGCGCGAACACGCGCGCCGGCCAACGCCAGGTCTCCGACACAGTCCAACGCCTTGTGGCGAAGAAACTCGTCCTCCCAGCGCAACTCGTTGGCAACGACGCCAACATCGTCCAGCACCACCGCGTTGTCCGTCGACGCACCCTTGATCAATCCCTTCGAGCGCAGCTCTTCCACCTCGTTGAGGAAGCCGAACGTGCGCGCCGCAGCCAACTGGCTGCGATAGATCTCTCGTCCAACAACATAGCGCCCCACCTGCCGCCCGATAACCGGGTGCGGGAATTCGATGGTCACTTCAAGCGACAACTCATCGGCTGGATACGCTTCGTAGACGGAGTTTCCATCGATCACCGTCAACGGCTCCGACAGCGTGAGAAACTCCGGCTCACCATCCTGCTCGACGATGTCGGCGCCGATAAGCTTGTCGTAAAAAGGCGCCGAGCTACCATCAAGAATCGGCGGCTCAGGCCCGCTCATGTCGATGATAAGATCGTCAAGTTCCAGTGCGGTAATCGCAGACAATACGTGCTCGACTGTATGGATCGCGGCCTCGCCTGACCCTAGTTGCGTCCGTCGCTCGGTCGCCGTTACTTCCTCGACGCGCGCGTTGATCACCGGCCTTCCTGCAAGATCGACGCGCCGGAATGAAATCCCAGAACCGGAGGCTGCCGGCCGGAACGTGAGGTTGCAGTCCCGCCCCAGATGCAGTCCAACGCCCTTCACCGTGACTGGCATTGCGATAGTGCGTCGTGTCACGCCGGTGCCCGCTCGTCCAGCAGCCGCTCCAGTCGCTTCATCATTGCAGAGAGCCGGAACAACGCGCCGGTGGCCCGGAGCGATTCGCGATGCGGGCGCGCGGGATAGCCGGACCATGACTCACCCGCAGGCACGTCACCAAAAACTCCGGCCTGGCCAGCGATACGAGCACCGTCGCCGATCGTGACGTGGCCGCCAATACCCGCCTGCCCCGCGATGATCACACCGTTCCCGATTCGCGCCGATCCTGCCACGCCGACCTGCGACATCAACAGACATATCGAGCCGATCTGAACGTTGTGACCGATCTGAACGAGATTGTCGATGCGCGTACCGGCACCGATCACGGTGTCACCGATACTCCCTCGGTCGATCGTCGTGTTCGCGCCGATCTCCACGTCGTCGCCAATTATGCAGCGGCCAATGTGCGGGATCTTATCGTGCTTGCCGTTTCGAAAGACATATCCGAATCCGTCGCTCGCGATCCGTGCTCCCGAGTGAATTGCGCAGCGCGCGCCGATCTCGCCGCCGCCGTACACGGTCACGTGCGGATAAAGCCGCGTCCGGTCACCCACCTTCACGCCGTCGCCGAGCACCACATAGTCTTCGATCCGAACGCCAGCGCCCAGTTGCACGCCACGACCGAGTCGCGCAGTCGGAGCGATCCACGGCTCCGGTGACGCCAGGTCGTAAAGCCTGGGAAGCAGGATCTGAATGGCCTCGTGCGGATTCCCCACCACAATGCGCGTTCGGCACGCGCTCGGCAGGTCCGCCAGGTCGGGCGTGACGAGCACGACCGCGGCGTGGCAGTCCGCAAGCTGCGAGGTATATCGTGCGGAGGCCAGAAACGTAGCATGGCGCGGCCCCGCCCGGTCGAGCGTAGCCACGCCATCCACAGCCGACTCCGGGTCACCGCGCAGCTCACCATCGACGAGCTGCGCGATTTCCCGCGCCGTCAGCGCCATCGTCTGATCACGGCTTTGGACGCGTCACGCCCGCCGGCTTCTGTGCTGGTCCGACCTTTTTCGGTGGCGCCGGCGTGGTCGTCGGTGCTCCCGCCTTCGGCGGCCCAAGCGCCTTCAGCTTCGCAAGAACTGCGTCTGTCAGATCCAGCGACTTGTCTGCCGACACCAGCGCACTGCCCTGCGCGCCTACGTCGAAGATCATCGTATAGCCGCCCTGCGTACGAACCTCATCCAGCACCTGCGTTACCTGATCCATCAACGGCCGCGCAAGATCTGCCTGGCGCTGCTGCATCTGGTTGTTGAGCTGAGTTGCACGCTGCGTGAACTCGTTTTCCGTGTTGCGGATCGCGGCTCCGCGTACGTCGCGGCGCGCGCTGTCCAGACTCGGCGCGTCCTTGTCATACGCCGCAACCATCGCCTTCAGCGAGTCGTCCATCTGCTGAATCTGTACGCGCGCGGTCGCCATTTCCTTGTTGTACGTCGACTCTGCAGCAGCCCGACCAGGCGCTTCGGCAAGAATCTTCTGCGAGTTGATGTAGGCGAGCTTGACTGGCGTCGCCTGCGCGAAAGCTGCGGGAGCCATTGCGAGTGTCGCTGCCGCGAACATCGCGGAGTGCATCCATTTGCTCATCATAGTTTCCTAGAAGTACTGTCCAAGTTTGAAGTGGACTTTCCACCCCGGGTTAGAGCGTCCCTGCGCGTCGACCCTGTCCAGGCCGTACGCGAAGTCGACACCAAGAGGCCCAAGCGGGCTCACAACATTACCGCCTACGCCTACGCTACGAAACAGGCGCGTTGGATCAAAATCACGCGGCCGCGCCCACACATTGCCGCCTTCCACGAACGTGTCCAGGTAAAGCGACTGGTTGATTCGAAGTCCCAGTTCCGCCGTTGTCACGAAGAACGCATTGCCGAACGACGAAGTCTTGGCGTTCCCGTTGCACGCCGACGGGTCGTATCCCGCCGGTGTAATCGAGAACTCGCAGTACCCGCGGAGCGGCTCGCCATACTGCGTACCACCCAGTGCGAATGACTGCGAGGAAAAGAACGGGCCCGGATCGCCAAGCACCGCACCAGCCCGGGCCGTCAGTCCAGCGACGAATGTCATCGGCTCGCCACCCAACACATTTCCCCCGATGTACGCGAGCGGCGCGTAGGAGCGAAGCTCGGTGGTGTATTTCTGGAAATTCGCCGTCCCGCCGAGCGGGCCACCGTTGAAGGCCGCGCTGAAACTCTGCAATCCTCCCTGCGTCGCGAACGGCATGCCGATTCGCGTGTCGTGCTGATACGACACCCCGACCGACGAGCGGAAACAACTCTTGCAGTTGGTGATGATCGTACTCAGCAGCGTCCCGGTGTTGTCACCATACTTGACCGATTCCCCGCCGTACGAGAGAAAGAGACGGCTGTAATAGGAATGCGGTACGGGGAAACCGAACTGCACCTGCCCACCGATACGCGTGCTCTGCCCCAGATCTGCGATCGTATACCGCGTGCGCGTGTTGTAGGCCGTCACCGACCCCGTGATGCGCGAATCGCGGATGTTGGGATCCGAGTACGTCAGCTGGAAGTCATTGATATACTTGCCGAACTGCCAGTTGAGCTGCGCGCGCTTGCATTTCCCGAAAAGATTCGGCTGGTCGAGCCCGATGAATCCGCCCAGCCCCGTCCCCTGACCCATCGACGCGCCGAAATTGACGTTGCCGGTCCGTTTCTCCTTCACCTTGAATGTGATGTCGACGTCGCCATTCGCCTCCGGCTTCACATCCGGCTCCGGCATCGGTGACTCGAAGAAATTCAGATTGGCGATGTTCTGGTAACTCCGCATCAGATAGTCGCGCTTGAATACCTGTCCCGGCGCCATGACGATCTGCTCGCGAATGCACGACGCGTACGTGTAGTCGTTGCCCGTGATATCGATACGATTGACGATCGCCGGCGAGCCCTCGTTGATGTCCCAGCGAAGGTTCACCTTGCGCACCGAATCGGTCGACGGAACGCGCTCCTCTACCGGCTGGACGGTTGAGTAGATGTAGCCTTCGTTGCTGTATGCTTCCTTCACCTGTTCGGTCGCGTCATCCCAGCGCGACTCATCGAACGTACCCTTGGGATTCTTGTACGTCGGATGGATCAATCCGAGTGCGGATTCCGCAAGCGAATGATCGTCGTGATCGAATGGGAAGTACGCGCGTAACTGTTCGCTGCTGAAGCGCTTGTTGCCGTAAATCTCGAAATCACCGACGGTGTAACGTGGCCCGTCCTGAACACGCAGCTGGACTTCGCCCTTGCCGTTGGTGCGATCGACCTTCATCGTGTCCTGCAACAACCTGAAATCGATGTATCCGCGCGCGGCGTAGAGCGCCGGAATCCGGTCCGTGAGGTCGCCGGCGAAAGTCGCGTCGTCGAACTCTCCGTTACGGAACCACCAGAATCCCTCGGGCTTGGTCTGCATCGCGCCAACGATCGCGCGCGCCGGGATCGCCTTGTTGCCGGTCACGCCAATTCCCGAGATCGCCAGTCTGCGCCCCTCGTCGACCGTGAACGTCAGCGTCAACTGATTTCCGGACATGGCCGAATCCACGTGCACGCGAGCGAGATAAAATCCCTTGCTTTCGTACAGTGAATCGGTCCGCTCGATTGATTGCGCGATTCTCGCGGGATCTATCGCGATACCCGCCGGCAACTGCAGTCGATCGGCGACGTCCTTCCTGGAGACCTGATCGACGCCATGTATCGACATGGCGGCGAGCACCGGACGCTCCTTCAACTGCACGTCGAGCGATGCTCGATTCGTCGTCGGCGTCACCGTACAGATGACATGAATGTCATCGTAATTACCTGTCGCGTACAGCGCTTTCACCGCTCGCTGCACGTCCTTGTAATTGAGTGCGGTCTTGGGAAGAAGTCCGATTGTTGCACGGACTGTCGCTTCATCTACACGCGAGTTACCCGTCACGGTGATCGTGTCCGGTAATGCGCAACGACCAGTAGCGGCCGTGGAATCTGCCCCTTGGGCGAACAAAGGGAGCCCTACCAGCGCTAAGGCCAGCAGGCTCCCAGCAAACTTGAACATCCCTCTAATATACCACGGCGAAGCGATAGGGCCCATCCAGTTGGTGGCTCGCGATTTGGGTTTGTTGAGCGGGTCATTCGACACCGATGCGCACGAAATGTTGCGCATCGATTCGGCGCGGCTGCCCCGCCGCGACCACTCGATTAGCACGGGCCGATCTTCCGCGAATGTCCAGCCCGTCAGCCGGTCAAGAAATAGCCTTTGCGTGCCGACACCAAGGCTTACAAGCCATCGCATCAACCCGCCGCCCGATCGTAGCGGCTGACCCACCGCCCCACCGACCACCCGGCCGAGACTCTCATCACTGCACGCCTCGGCTCGCAGCACGATTACTGACGCGAAGCACCTGCGACCGCCGCCCTCCGGGCGGCGGTTTTCTCTTCCGGCAACAATTTCCCAGGTCCGGGCGAGCTTCCTCCCCGGCGGCCGAAAGTGCCGCTCGCAACGCTCCCCAGGAACCAGGAAGTGCGGTATGCGCGCAACACCTGTCACACGCCGCTCCTCAGCCCACCCGCCGATCACACATATGTTCTCTCAATCGGCTCGCGGATCTGCCTTTTCGGCCAATATTTGGGACCCGATAACCGGATTTCCATCCCAATCCGGTCGAGAGTGACCGGAACCTACCTGAGAGTCAGTGGCCCCCCGTTTGCCAACTAATGGCACCGAAGCACCACAATACAAAATCTTACGCTCCGTTCCTTCGGGTGGAAAATGCAGATAGCTAGGTTCCTTGGCAGCGTTGCGATGCTCGCCGCTCCTCTCAGTATCGCGTCGGCGCAGTCCACGGCCGCTCCCGATAGCAGTAGCGGCAACCAGAGCACCACGTGGCTCGCAGCCACTGGCACAGCGGCCGGAGCTGCCCTCTTCCTCGCCTTCACCCGCTCGAGCGGATCAGGGCAGAACAGCTTCATTCCGCATCCATCGGGTCCGACCACATCCACTCCGACCTCGCCATCCACTCCGCCGGCCGGTCCCACTGGAGGCGTCACCCCGCCACCTGCGTCACCGCCGCCGCCCGTTGTTACACCACCGGACGCTCCGCCGCCGAACCAGCCCGCGCCGCCACCCCCGCCGCCGACGGACACAGCTAACCACAGCTCGCCGCCGTCGGATCCGGGTTCAGTGACCGCGCCGCCGGACGACGCTCCGCCCCCGCCACTCGACAATTCTCCGCCGCTGTTTCAGACGACTGAGCCGCTCGGCCCCACCGACGATAATTCGGCCTCGCCTCCGCATGATCAGCTCCCGCATGAAAACGCGCCGACGGATTTCGAGCACCCCAGCACTGTACCCGAGCCAGGCTCCCTGGCACTTACGGCAACAGGTATAATCGGACTTATTCCGCTGGTCCGCCGCCGGCGTCGCTGACTCTGCGGCACACGTGAACGAAAATGCGGGTGAGCAAACTGGCTCACCCGCATTCTTGTTTGACCGACCGAGTCGACCCGTTACGCCGCGCTTGCCTTGGTCATGACGCGGAATTCGAGTTTCTCGCCTTCCGGTGCGATGTCGACCTCGATCTCATCACCCTTGGCGAATTCTGCCATGAGGATCTTTTCCGAGAGCGGATCCTCGATGTAGCGCTGAATCGCTCGCTTGAGTGGCCGTGCACCGAATTTGTCGTCGTAGCCGTGGTTCACAAGGAAATCCGCCGCCGGCTCCGTCAGCCGCAGAACCAGCTCCTCATCGACCAGGCGCTTCTGCACGTCGCGCAATACGATGTCCACGATCGCGCGGATGTGCTCTCTCGACAGTGGATGGAAGACGATCACGTCATCCAACCGGTTGAGGAACTCGGGGTTGAACGTGTGCGCCATCTCTTCCTTCACACGCTGGACGATGCGCTCGAACGAGTCGCGCGATTCACCGGTATTGAAACCGAGCGAGCCGCCCTTCGTGATGTCCTTTGCACCGACATTTGACGTCATGATGACTACCGTGTTCTTGAAGTCGATCACGCGGCCATAGTTGTCGGTCAAGTGGCCTTCATCGAGCACCTGCAGCAGGATGTTGAACACGTCGGGATGTGCCTTCTCGATTTCGTCCAGCAGGATTACGCTGTAAGGCTTCCGACGAACTGCCTTGGTGAGCGTGCCGGAATCCTCGTAGCCCACGTAACCTGGGGGCGCACCGATAAGACGCGACACGGAGAACTTCTCCATGTACTCGCTCATGTCCACGCGAATCAACGCACTTGCGTCCGCGAACAGGAACTTCGCGAGTGACCGCGCAAGCTCCGTCTTCCCCACTCCTGTGGGGCCGGAGAAGATGAACGAGCCGATTGGACGCAGCGGGTCCTTGAGGCCGGCGCGGCTGCGCCGGATCGAGCGTGACAGCGCCTTGATCGCTTCATCCTGGCCGATGACAGACGCGTGCAGCTCCTCTTCCATGCGCAGCAACCGCGCGGTCTCTGCTTCCTGCAGACGCCGAACCGGGATGCCAGTCCAGCGACTCACGATGAACGAAATGCTTTCCTCGTCCAGCACGGGGCGATGCGACTGGCGACGCTTGTCCCAGTCCTCCTGAGCATGCTTGATCTGTCCCTGCAGCTCGCGCTCCTTGTCGCGCAGCGACGCCGCGCGCTCGAAGTTCTGGTCGCGAACCGCGGTTTCCTTCTCCGCATTCACCCCTTCGAGATCGTGCTTGAGGGCCGCCACTTCCGGCGGCGGCGCCTGCGTTGCAAGACGCGCCCGCGCACCAGCCTCGTCGATCACGTCGATCGCCTTGTCCGGCAGAAACCTGTCGGTTATGTAGCGCTCCGACATCTTGGCTGCCGCAACCAGAGTCGCGTCAGGGATGGTCACCTTGTGGTGATCCTCGTACTTGCTGCGCAGTCCCTTCAATATCTCGATCGTATCGTCGACGGAAGGCGGCTCGACGACGACGGTCTGGAAACGACGCTCGAGAGCGCCGTCCTTCTCTATGTATTTGCGATACTCGTTGAGCGTCGATGCACCAACGCACTGCAATTCACCGCGGGCAAGCGCCGGCTTGAGCATGTTGCTGGCGTCAATCGCACCCTCGGCCGCACCCGCACCAACCAGAGTGTGTAACTCATCTATGAACAGGATCACGTTCTTGTTCTGCGCGATCTCGTTCATTACCGCCTTGAGACGTTCCTCGAACTGGCCGCGGTACTTCGTTCCCGCGATTACAGCCGCCATATCGAGCGACAACACACGATTTTCGCGCAACGAATCGGGACACTCACCGGTTGCAATCAGCTGCGCGAGTCCTTCGACGATCGCTGTCTTGCCGACGCCAGGCTCCCCAATCAGTACCGGATTGTTCTTCTTGCGGCGCGTAAGAATTTCCATCACGCGCTCGATCTCCTTTGCACGACCGATGGTCGGGTCCAACTGTCCCTCTGCGGCGAGCTGAGTCAGATCGCGGCAGAAATGATCGAGCGCAGGAGTCTTCGATTTCTTTTCGCCCTTGGCCGCGGGCGGCGCTGCCGGAGCGCCGCTCGTCGCAGTTGCGCTGCCACCCTGTGGCAGCTCGGTTCCAAGCAGGCGAAGCGTTTCCTTGCGCGCTTCGTCGAGGTTGATCCCTGCATCAGTGAGTACCTGTGCAGCAATACCCTTCTCCTCACGCAGAAGTCCGAGCAGGAGATGTTCCGTGCCTACGTACGAATGATTGAGCTCGCGCGCTTCCGCCATCGCAAGCTCCAGCACTTTCTTTGCACGCGATGTGTATGGGAGATCAGGACCGGTCGCGGTTGCAGCCTTCCCCTTCTTTACAGTCTCTTCGATCTTTTGTTGAATGTCGTCAAGATCGATGCTGAGGTTTTGCAGGACCGCCGCCGCGACGCCTTCGCCTTCGCGAATCAGCCCGAGCAGTATATGCTCGGTGCCGACATATTCGTGGTGCAGGCGCGCAGCTTCCTCGCGTGCCATCGCGAGAACCTTTCGCACCCGCTCTGTGAAGTTGTATCCGTTCATTGGGCAGCCCTTTCCAAAGTCTCCCGTACGAAGCTCGCGCGAACCACGTTAGCCTCATCCTCAGTCAAGACACGACCCTCGCGTTGCGCGAGATGCGCCGATTGAGTGAATACCAGGAGCTCGTTAAGAATGTATACACTCAACCCGTCAATCAGTTTCAATCCCGTCGCCAGCCTCACTCCGCTGAGAAAGTTCATCGCTTCCTCGAAAGACAGGCTCCTCGCGTATCGCAGCATCCCGTAGGCACGCCACAATTTGTCCTCTAGAATATACTCCGCATCCCGCAATAGCACCCTGCGTGCCTCGAGCTCCTTGTCGATCACGTGGCGCACGATGTCCTGCAGGTAATCCAGGAGATCCTGCTCGGATTTCCCGAGGGTCGTCTGGTTCGAAATCTGGAACAGATTCCCAATTACCTCGCTTCCCTCTCCATATAAGCCTCGGTACGTCAGACCGACCTGCTGAAGCCCGACCAGTACCCGGCCGATCTCCTTGGTCAGAACGAGCGCCGGAAGATGGACGAGCACCGACGCCCGTAGCCCCGTCCCGACGTTCGTCGGACAGGCGGTCAGAAAGCCGAACTCGCGATGGTAAGCAAATGGGACACGCTGTCCGAGTTCGATGTCCATATCTCGCGCGTCGGCGAAGGCGCGCTCGAGATCAAGCCCGGACCGGAGTGCCTGAATCCTGAGATGGTCCTCTTCGTTCACCATTATGGCGAAGTCGCGTCCGACGTGGACCGCGGCGCCGCTGCGCGGCTGCGAATGAATGTCAAGCGCGGCGAGTTCCTTGCTGACCACATGTCGCTCGTGCAACAGAAGCCTGTCGGATTCGTCCAGCTGGTCGACGCGCACCAGCACGCCTTCCTGTGCGCCCGGAATGACTGCCAGCGCGTCGCGAATCTGCGACAGGATGCGCAACCGCTCGCCCTCCCGCGCGCGTCCGGAAAACGCGTATCCCTCCACGTTGCGCGCAAGTCGTACTCGGCTCGACACCACGACCCCCGCCTGCTCGCCGGTGCCGTCCATCCAGCCAAGTCCGCCACCAGGAAGCGTTGCGGGATCGAATGTCATTCTATCGCCCGCAACTGGTCGCGCAGTGATGCAGCAAGTTCGAACTCCTCATTGCGGATCGCTCGCTCCAACCGCTCGCGCAGTCTGTCCGGAGATGCAGGAAGCGGTGCTTCAAGCAACCCCGATCCACCCGGCCCCCCCGTGTACTCGCGTCCACGATGTTGGCCCTGGCCGTGGACCTTGCGGAGCAGATCACGCAGACTCTGCTCGAAGGCCGTGTAGCAATAGGGGCACCCCAACCGCCCCGTCTGGCGAAAATCGCGGAGCGTCGAGCTGCAGAACGAACATCGAACGGCATCCGTCTGCGACGGTGGAATGTGCTGCTGCACCGACTGGAGGAAATCCCCGATCGCGGCCGGCGGCGCCGCAACCGACGCCTGGAGTCCGCGCTCCGCCGCGCACTGCTCGCACAGGCGAACCTGGCGCACGCCGTTCCCGTCTATCTCCGTGACGGTTATGACAACGTCGTTTTCCTTGCAGACTTCACACAACACCGAATCGGCCTCCTTCGCCAATCGCGATTTTCATCAACTTTCCTTCCTTCAACTGATACACCGCTCTCGCGCGCTCGGCCAGTGACATGTTGTGCGTGACGACCACCATCCCCACCCCAAGGTCCCGTACCACCTCTGCCAGCAGGTCGTGCAGCCGCTCGCCATTCGCTCGGTCCAGGTTTCCGGAAGGCTCGTCGGCCAGTACGACCCCGGGCTGCGCCGCCAGAGCCCGTGCGACGGCGGTGCGCTGCTGCTCACCACCGCTCAGCTCCGAAGGCCTGTGATGCAGACGGCCGCCCAGTCCGACCCGTTCCAGCAACTCCCTGGCGCAATCCTCCGCTTCCACTGTGCTCCGGCCCGCAATGCGGAGCGGAAATGAGACATTCTCAAGCGCGGAAAACTCCCGCAACAGGTGGTGAAACTGAAAGACAAACCCCACGCCGCGGTTCCGGACCAGAGCAAGCTCCTGATCCGAGCGACCCGAAAGCGTGCGATCCGATAGCAATACGTCGCCCGACGTTGGCCTGTCCAGACCGCCAAGTATGTGAAGCAGCGTGCTCTTTCCGCATCCACTCTCACCAATGATCGCAAGCATCTCACCGGACTCAACGCGGAGATCGACTCCTCGCAGTACGTCGAGCGGCACACCGTCTCCGCCGATGTACCGTTTGGTCACCCCGCGACTCTCGAGAACCGTCGTCATTCGGACCGGATCGCGTCGACTGGGTAGAGCTTCGCCGCCTGCATCGCCGGATAGAGCGTGGCAAGCCCCGCGATAAGCAGACTCGCCACGACAATCAGAATGACGTCACGCGGTTGCGTTGTCACCGGAAGGTGATCTATGAAATATACCGATGGATCGAGCTTGATGAACTTGTACTTGTCGAGTGCAAGCGCACCCGCAAAACCGAGCACGAGTCCAAGGCCTGTACCTACGGCCCCGATGACAAGGCCCTGTACGAGGAAGATGTTCCGCACCGACGAAGAGCGAAGTCCCATCGCCTTCAGAATCCCGATTTCGCGCGTCTTGTCGTGTACGACCATCGAGAGCGTGCTGACGATATTGAACGCCGCGACGATAACGATCAGCAACAGTATCACTCCCATACCGAGCTTCTCGAGCTTGAGTGCCTGGAAGAGCGAATGATTCTGCTCCTGCCAGTCCACTGTTCGATAAGGGAAGCCAAGGTGATCGGTGATCGCCGTCGCGACGGTTCCGGCGTTCCAGCGATCGGTCGTGCCGACTTCGATTCCCGTCACCGAACTGTCTATGCCCGCGAACTCCTGCGCCGCCTTCAGGCCAATGTACACGTACGCGTTGTCGTACTCATACATCCCCGTCTGGAAGACTCCAGTCACTTCGTATCGGTACACGCGAGGAACGTATCCGCCAGTTGCCGCGTTCTGCTGCAGACCGGCGACGGAGATCAGGTTGATGCTGTCTCCAGGCCATACGTTGAATCGCGATGCGAGAAGCTGACCGATTACAACGCCGTGATGCGTACCATCCTTGCTCTCGAACGAAAATTTCCCGCGCACGGCGTGTTCGCGAATACTCGTCACCTCGGGAAAGCCGGAGCCTGAACCCGGTATGCCGACTACGTACACTCCGCTCGCATACGTTCGACCAGCGTTCATCGCGCCTTCGCTCTGAACGAAGGGTGCAGCGGCGACCACGCCAGGCACTTCGCGCACTCGCTTCAACGCAAAATGCCACGAGTCCATCTTGAGATCGTCGCCGTAGGTCAGGACCCGAATATCGGGACTGCCAACGAGTATCTTCTCCCTGAGATCATGCTGCAGGCCATTCATCACGCCGATGATGATTATCAGCGCGCTGACGCCAATTACCACTCCGGCGATCGCGATGACGCTGATGAACGACAGCAACTTGGATCCGCGCCGGCTCCGCAAATATCTCCAGGCGATCGCCAGCTCGAGACGGGTCATTCCGGCCGGAGCGTCGGGAACAGTATCACGTCACGGATGTGCTGAATGCCAGTCAGATACATGAGCAAGCGGTCGATGCCGATTCCCACGCCCCCGGTTGGCGGCATCCCGTATTCCATCGCGCGGAGATAATCCTCGTCGACGCCAACGGCTTCCTCGTCGCCGGCGGCTCGCAGCCGAGCCTGTGCCTCGAATCGCTCCCTCTGATCGATGGGATCGTTCAGTTCACTGAAGGCGTTCGCAAGCTCGCGCCCGTTCGCAAACAGCTCGAACCGCTCAGTGAGTCGCGCATCGCCGCGCTTCGGTTTGGCGAGCGGTGACAACTCCACCGGATAGTCGACGACGAATGTTGGAGCCACGATCTGAGACTCGACAAGCTCCTGGAACATCTCGTCCATCAACTTGGGCCGGCTCATGGTGTCGGCTCGCTGAACTCCCACCCTCTTTGCGCGCTGGATGAGCCCGGCGTGATCAAGAGCAAGTATGTCTTCACCAAGCCCGGCGTTGACCGACGCCAGCCACTCCATGCGCTGGAACGGCGTTGTGAACGTCGGCACCGCATCGGAAAACTGCGGTATCGCTCGCACTGCGTCGGCGGCAACCACGATCAGCCGTTCGACGACGTCCATCATGACTTCGTAGTCCGCGTACGCTTCGTAGAATTCAAGCATCGTGAATTCCGGGTTGTGCGTGCGGTCGATTCCCTCATTCCTGAAATCGTGACCGATCTCGTAAACCCGCTCGAGTCCGCCAACGATCAGCCGCTTCAGATAGAGCTCGTCCGCGATTCGCAGAAACAGCGGCATGTCCAAAGCATTGTGCCGCGTTGTGAAGGGTCGCGCAGCGGCTCCCCCATATAGCGGCTGAAGAACCGGCGTCTCCACTTCCAGATATCCACGTGCATCCAGGAACGTGCGGACAGCGCCGGTCATGCGCGCACGTGCCACGAATGTCGCACGAACCTCCGAGTTTACCGCAAGATCCGCATAGCGCTGTCGAAACCGCTGCTCGGGGTCACTGAATCCGGAGTGGCGGATGACGCTTCCATCCGCTGCCGTTTCCTCCTTGCCGAAAGGAAGCGGGCGAAGCGACTTGGCGAGTATCTCGAAGCCGGACACGCGAACAGTGGGCTCGCCGCTCCGCGTGCGGAAGATCACCCCGGTTACACCAATCACATCGCCGATGTCGAGTAGATCGAGCCGCGAATACTCATCTCCGATCTCATCGCGGCGAAAATACAGCTGCACTCGGCCGCTGGCGTCAGCGAGGTGGGCAAAGGTGGTCTTGCCGTGAGCGCGCATGGACACCACGCGCCCCGCCACGCGCACGGTCTCCGTGGATTCGGCCGCCGGATCCCCGGGCGCCAGCGACACCGCCTCCTGCGCGCTGTGGCTTCGCGCAAAACTGTATGCGAAGGGTTCGACACCGGCAGCGCGAAGCGCGTCCAGTTTCTCGCGACGGGCGGCCATGATGAAGTTCAGCTCGTCGCTCACGTCGTCCCCTGCTCTGCCTGCATCTTGAGATAGGCTTCAATGAACGGATCGATCCCGCCGTCCATGACCTTCTGTACGTCGGGGATCTTCAGCTCGGTTCGGTGATCGTTGACCATCGTGTACGGCTGGAAGACGTAGCTCCGGGTCTGGTTTCCGAAACTGACCGATGTCTTGGACGCATCGACTTTGGCCTTCTCCGCTTCGCGTCGCGCCACTTCAGCCTGATACAACTTGTTCTTCAGCATCTTCATGGCCGTAGCCTTGTTCTTGTATTGCGATCGCTCCTGCTGCGATGCAGTAACGAGCCCAGTCGGTATGTGCGTTATGCGAACCGCCGAGCTGGTCTTGTTGACATGCTGGCCGCCGGCGCCCGACGCACGATACACGTCGATCCGCAGATCGTCCTCCTTGATCTCGATGTTGATCTCTTCGTTCACGACGGGATAGACGAAGATCGACGCGAAGCTCGTGTGGCGTCGCGCATTCGAGTCGAATGGCGAGATGCGCACGAGGCGATGTACTCCGGCTTCGGGCTTGAGAAACCCGTAAGCGTGATCACCGCTGATCTCCAGCACCGCCCCCTTTATTCCGGCTTCCTCGCCCTCGCTCCGGTCCAGGATCTCCACCTTGAATCCGCGCCGTTCCGCCCAGCGCGTGTACATGCGCATAAGCATCTCGGCCCAGTCCTGCGCTTCGGTACCGCCGGCGCCAGCGGCAATTTCGACCTGCGCATCGCGAAAGTCGTCCTCACCCCGAAGGAGGGACCGCAACTCGAATGCGGATATCGCGGCGTCGAGCGCATCGAGCTCCGAATCCAGATCGGCAAGCATCTCCGGATCCGGTGATTCGCGCAACATCTCGTCCAACTCCACGGCGCTCTTCACGCGCGCATCAAGTGCCTCGAATGGGTCCAGCCAGGTCTTCAGGATCTTTGTTTCCTGCACGACGCTCTGCGCGGACTCGCGGTCGTCCCAGAAAGCGGGCTCTGCCGTGCGCGCATCGAGCGCCGTCAGGCGCTCCTGCTTACCGGCGATGTCAAAGATACCTCCGCAGTTCCGCGAGGCGTTGCGTGGCGCGCTCTACTACACGTGCCCGTTCGTGATCCAGCATGATTGATATAGGTACAAGGATTGGAAAACCACCGGCTCGTCATCCGGTGAAAACGGGAACCGCCGCCGTTCGTCACTCCCGCGAAAGGGGAATACATCTGCAGCCGACCAGTTCGCGCTTTTATCGTATCCAGAGAACGATAACATGGATTCCCGCTTTCGCGGGAATGACGGCCCACATGGATTCCCGCTTTCGCGGGAATGACGGGGCACTTGGATTCCCGCTTTCGCGGGGGCGGCGGGCCGACCGATCTAGAAAAGCTTTTTTCCGCTTGCGAGAACGTCGTTCAGCGCATCCTGAAAATGCGTCGTGGACCCGGCAAAGTCGCGTCCAACCTGGTCGACATACTCCTCGTAGCTCTTCTTGATCTCGTCGCGGAACAGAGTCTTGAGAGTCCCGTCGCGCAATCCCTCGGCGTGGCGAGCCGGGTGGTAGGCGACAATGTCCGACACGAGCGCGCGTGCAAGACGCTTTGCCCGTAGGGCCGGATCTCTGGTAAGGAACGGATTGATCGATCGACGCTGGCCTTCTGGCTCTGCGTGCGAAGCTGCGGATGTCGCGGCGGGCGGAGCTGGAGGTGCTGGCGCCGACCAGGTTGGACGCGCTTCCTTCTCCGGCACACGCGCACCGGGAGCTGCGACGGAAGCCGCAACCGTCGCCGGCGGTTGGTACACGTCGACACGCGCCGGCGCAAACGGTGATGGTTCGACGTGCTGAGGCTCAGTGCGCGGAGGCTCGGTGCGCGGAGGCGCAGCAGGTGATTCAACTTCCGCTGGTGCCGCTGTGCGCGCCGGCTCTCGCGGCGCCTCGACAGGCTCGGACGGTCTCGGCTGGAACGCTGGGACAGTTGCGGCGGCGCCAACACGGTCGGCGGTGGGTGCCGTTATCCGCGGAGCTGGAACAACGATGACGGCCGAGCAAACAGAGCAGCGCGCGCGAACGCCGTTGGCCGGAACCTTGGCTGGGTCCAGCTCGAATTCGGTCAGACACGATGAGCACTGCACGACCATTGGCGTCATTGACGGGCACCGGTTTCAGTCAACTGCGATGTCGACATCTCGGATCGGTCATCGGTACGCCGATCCACCGCGTACACCGATCCGGGAAGAGTCTTTGCGTAGGTCTTCATTTCAGTAGCGAGCGCGCTCACGGCAACCGACTGCGTAAACGTGCGCCGCTCGTTCGTGACGACACCAATAGAGAGCGTCATCAAAGGTACCCGGTGGAGCTGCCCACGTCTGTCCTTGCCGAAAAAATAGCCCGCACGCCTGTCGTGCTCCGAATATTGATACGCGATGAGGGTATCAAATGTCTGGACGATTTCGTTGCACACATCGTCAACTCGATCACGCGGAATCAGAAAAATAAAGTCGTCCCCACCGATGTGGCCCACGAACCCCTCGTCGCCCACAAGTCCGCGAACCGTATCGTGCAGGAGCGCCGCGAGCAGCCGGATGACGCGGTCGCCCTCGACGTAGCTGTATCGATCGTTGAATTCCTTGAAGTGATCCAGGTCGGCGTAGCAGGCCGCAAACGGGGTTTCAAGACGCTCCCGTATTGCATCATGGATTGCCGGCGCGCCAGGCAGCCGCGTCGATGGATGGACATTCACGTCCCGGTCCGATCGGACGAGCGCGCAACGCAGCCGCGTCTGGGTCTCTGCCTCGTCCATTTCGGCCGAAACGACCTCATCCGCAAGGGCCTCGAGGGCGTCGATTCGCGCCCTCACGCCGTCGGGCGCAATGTAGATCACCGGAACTACCCCTGTGTAGGGATCGCGCTTGATCTTGCGGCACGCCGCGAGCGGTTGACCGGCGGGTGTCCTGCCGTCGACGACGATGAAGCGGGGCCGCGAACGGAGGGCGTAAACCGTGAGCTCTTCGATGGACGGCACGGGTACCACCGTCACCGACTGGTGGCCGATCCATCCGGCAACTGCCGGTGGGAGGGCGGCCTCCACTGGTTGCAGCAGGAGCGCTATCGGAGGCGGGGGGGTGGGAAGCGACTGATCCGTCATCTCAACTGGTGGAAGATAACCGCAGGTCCGGTCGTGGCGGCAGTCTCGTCAGCCGCCCTGATCCACACGATTGGGGTTACCACAAGTATCGGAGCGAGAAATAGGTTGGCGGCTTATCGTTGGTCCCTGTGAGCCCCCCGTAGGTCCGTCCGATGTCAAACACCAGTTTACCCGATTGAAGACCTACTCCGATTGCACCACCCGATCCGTTGGCCGGATCCTGGATGTAGCCGGCACGAACGTGAAGGCGTTCATCCACGATCACGTCTGTACCAAACCGGGCACTCGTGCTGTCCATTCTCACTGTGGTCACGAGACTCGCAGCGCCGTGCACCTCGACGCGATCGGCGCCCCGCTCGAAGGCCACGACCTTGTAGTCGGCGCCAAAATCCAGTCGCCCGGGGCGGCCGGCTGCGCCTGCGATGCCGAGGCTGCGAGCCGCTGCACCGATTGTGAGAGGAATCATCCCTGGCCGCACCTGCAAGCCGAGGTCCACACCGTTCGATCGCGACCCCTCGAGCCCCAGACCGCTGCAGACGCCGGAGCATGGGATGCCGGCCTCGACGTGCTTGGCGGTAGCACCGACGGTAAGCCATGGGAAGATCGGCGCCGCGTAGCTGACCGCTACCGAGTAGTCGGTTGGCGTCGCGACGCCGATCCCATTACCCTGATCGTCGGTCAGCGTCTGCTGGCCGAGGTCGAGAACGTTGATCGCAAAACCGATTACGCTTTTGTTCTGTAGTGGCCAGACGACTGCGAGCGCGTTTCCCTGGCCGACGACCGTCGTCGAGTGGTGGAGTGCGACCTCGTGTCCCGCCGAATCATTACCCGCGAGTGCGGATGGATTCCACCAGAGCATGTCGCTCCCGCCGCGCTGCGCGACAACGGCCTCTCCCATGCCCACTGCGCGCGCTCCGACTGGAAGAAGCAGGAAGATTCCTTCCTGACCCGACTGTGCAATGAGCTTGATGGGCGACCCCAGCAGGATAGCGGCAACCACACTCGCCGCGACTCTTGCGACCGGATTAGTCAGGGAAGCTCGCACGCTAGACGGGCGTCGCCTCGTCTATCAGCATGATGGGGATCCCATCACGCACTGGATATCTGAGTTTGTCGCGCTGGCAGATCAACGCGTCTTCGGCTTCGCGATACTCGAGTGGCCCCTTGCACTTCGGGCAGACGAGGATTTCGAGTAACTGGGGTGCGATCGGCATGCTGGGTGTCAGTCGTGAGTGGTGTAGCCAAAACGGCGAAGTGCCGCAGCGTCCTTTCTCCAATTCTGCAACACTTTGACCCAAAGGTCGAGATACACGTTGCTGCCTGTAAGAGTTTCGATCTTTTTTCGGGCAGCGGTGCCCAAGAGTTTGATGCGACGCCCTTTTTCGCCGATGAGGATGCGTTTCTGGCTGTCGCGCTCGACATGTATAACGGCTCTGATGTAGATCGGCGAGCGGTTCTCGCGGAACTCCTCAATCTCGCAGGCGATGCTGTACGGTACTTCGGCGCCAAGTTGTTCGAGCGCGGTCTCTCTGATCAGCTCGGCTGCCAGAAAACGCACCGAATGGATGCTTACATCTTCGACGGGAAAGAGGAACGGGCTTTCGGGCAGATGGCGTTCGACTGCCGAGATGAGTTGCGGGAACCCTTCGCCGGTGAGGGCGGATATGAAGATAGCATCGGGCATGGCCGCGGCGAGGCGAGCGCGCTCCGTTGGGGCCAGCAGGTCTGATTTATTGAGAGCGATTATGGTTGGTGCGCGGGGGGGAGCTTCGAGGCCAGCGGCGGCCTGGAGCGAGACCGGTTCGCCGTCACGCGCGTCGCAGACGTAGATGATGCAATCGGCATCGGAGAGCGCCGAGACCGCGGCGGACTGCATGGCAGTCTGCAGCAGGTAGGTAGGATCGAGCAGGCCGGGCGTGTCCGCCAGGATCATCTGGCAATCACCGTCAGTGCGGATCCCGACGACGCGGTCGCGAGTCGACTGTGGTTTATCGCTGGTTATGCTGAGCTTCTGTCCGACGAGTCGGTTCAGGAGTGTGGATTTACCGGCGTTTGGTTTTCCGGCTACGGTAACGGTTCCGGCTCTGGTCATGTGGATGGGGGAAAATACAAAAGGCCGTCCAGTGATGGACGGCCTTTTGAAAAAAGTGCCGGCGACGGCCTACTCTCCCGCGATCTCTCGATCGGAGTACCATCGGCGCTGCAGGGCTTAACGCTCGTGTTCGGAATGGGAACGGGTGTGGCCCCTGCGCTCTAGTCGCCAGCGAAGGAAAATCGGAAGTAAGTAGTGATTGTGAGATATGAAACTACGTATCGCAAGATCGCAGTTTTCTGCTGAGTCGCAACCTGTTGGTTGCTCGGGCTGGATCGGTGTTATGACCAGCCCAGATTTGGAGTCAAGCCTCTCGGGCGATATGGACCGCTTCGCTTGGAATAGATTGCTCCACTTCCACGTGCGGCCATTCGACGGGGTAGTCTTCCCCGGCCCTTGTGCCTTCTTAAGAAGGAGGGAGAGTTCATCTTGGGGGGCATTTCCCACTTAGATGCGTTCAGCGGTTCTTGCCACCAGTCATCGCTACCCGGCGCTGCAACTGGCGTCACAGCCGGTACACGAGCGGACTGTCCGACTCGGTCCTCTCGTACTAGAGTCCGCACCCCTCAACTCTCCAACGCCCGCAGCGGATACAGACCAAACTGTCTCACGACGTTTTGAACCCAGCTCATGTACCACTTTAACCGGCGAACAGCCGGACCCTTGGGACCTGCTCCAGCCCCAGGATGTGATAAGCCGACATCGAGGTGCCAAACCGCGCCGTCGATGTGAACTCTCGGGCGCGATAAGCCTGTTATCCCCAGCGTACCTTTTATCCGTTGCGCGATAGCTCGCCCACGCGAGGCTACCGGATCACTACGGCCCACTTTCGTGCCGGCTCGACCCGTCGGTCTCACCGTCAGGCTCCCTTATGCCGTTACACTCTTCAAGCGCGAGTACCGACCGCGCTGAGGGAACCTTCGCGCGCCTCCGTTACTCTTTCGGAGGCGACCGCCCCAGTCAAACTGCCCACCTGCCACGGTCCCAGAATTGGTTTTCAATCCGTGGTGAGGGCGTCGCACAACACAGGGTGGTATTTCACTATTGCCTCCGCCCAAGCTAGCGCCTGGACCTCAACGGCTCCCACCTATGCTACACAGTGAAGTGCAACGACCAATAGCAAGCTACAGTAAAGGTGCATGGGGTCTTTTTGTCCTGCTGCGGGGACTCGGAATCCTCACCGAGACTGCAATTTCGCCGAGCACGTGGTCGAGACAGTGCTCAAGTCGTTACGCCATTCGTGCAGGTCGGAACTTACCCGACAAGGAATTTCGCTACCTTAGGACCGTTATAGTTACGGCCGCCGTTTACCGGGGCTTCGGCTTAAGGCTTCAGACAGCAAGCTGTCTTGACCTCTCCCCTTAACCTTCCGGCACCGGGCAGGCGTCAGTGTGTATACGGCGCCTTGTGCGGCTTGGCACACACCTGTGTTTTTGCTAAACAGTCGCTTGAGCCGATTATCTGCGACCTCAAGTAGCCACCATAGTAAATACGATGACCAACCGAGGCATCCCTTATTCCGAAGTTACGGGATCAGTATGCCGAGTTCCTTGACCACGTTTCACTCGTTCACCTTAGGCTACTCGCCTCACCCACCTGTGTCGGTTTACGGTACGGACATCCAACCAACTCCCCTAGCCAGCTTTTCTTGCATGTCGACTCCACAGCACTCGGAATTGGGTTGCCCCGCATCCTTGACGTTGCGCCTCGATTTCTCTACGCGCACGTACGGTCGA
>DATBNQ010000088.1:0-10753 GCA_036554185.1 Gemmatimonadaceae bacterium
CTCTTCCTTGCCCAGGGTGGCGTGTTCAGCGCACCGGCGTCGGGCGGAAGCGCGCGACCGGAGCTGCCCGCGACACCAGGTGAAATCGTTGTCTCGGCCGCGTGGTCGCCAGATGGACAGGGGATCGTGTACACGATTGCCGACTCCGTGTTCACGCGTACTGCAGCGGCACGGTCGCATCTGCTCGCGCACTTGCCCGAGCCCGCACTCTGCCGCTGGGCACCCGGCGGTGCGCTCATCGCGTGCGCTTCCGGCAACGCGTTCTACTCGCGCGTGGGCCGCTTCTTCGGTAATATGTCACCGAGTCGCGTGATGGTCATCCGCGTGCGCGACGGCGCGGTGGTCCCTGTGACCGACAGCACGTCGATCAATCAGAGTCCGGCCTGGTCGCGCGACGGCCGCTGGCTGTACTACCTCTCCAATAGGCTCGGTCCGCGCGACATCTACGCACTCCGAATCAACAGCGACGGCCACGCCGAAGGCGCACCCGTGCGTCTTACTACCGGACTGGACGCGCACTCGATCTCGACATCGACGGATGGGACGCACTTCGCATACGACCGCCTGGTGGAGACGTCGAACGTCTGGTCGCTGCCATTTCCGCCGCGTGGCGCGAGCGAGGCGAGCGCCACGCAGGTGACCAGCGGGACACAGGTGGTGGAGGAAGCTGAGCCGTCCGTGGACGGCAAGTGGCTGTACTACGACTCTAATGTGAGCGGTACGTCCGAACTCTACCGGATGGGTATTCCGCACGGCGTACCGGAGCAGCTCACGTTCGATAGTACCGACGACTTCTCGCCTATGCCATCGCCGGACGGCACAAAGGTGGCCTTTCACTCTTGGCGCTCGGGATCGCGCGACATCTACGTGCTCCCGCTCGATGGCGGTCCCGTGCAGACGGTCACGAGGTCGCCGGCACAGGAGTCGAAACCGCAGTGGTCCCCGGACGGCAAGTCGATCACGTACACACTGTACGGCGGCGGCGGCGTCTACATCGTGCACCAGAATCCGAACGGCACGTGGGGAACACCGACCAATCGCACGGGGCTTGCCGCTACGTCCAACGTCACGTCGTGGCCCACCTGGTCGCCGGACGGTCACTGGATCGCGTACAGCAATGCTCGGCTGGGCGGATCGCTGTTCATCATCAACCCCGACTCTGGTGCGCGGCGCACCGTGCTCGATTCAGAGAAGAGCCGGATGAACGCAGAGGAGCCGGTCTGGAGTGCCGACAGCCGCACGCTGTATTTCAAGTCGCACGACGCGAAAGGAAACGCGGAATTCTGGTCCATGCCGATCAGCGGCGGCGCGCCGACGTTGCTCGCGCACTTCGATGACCCCGACCGACCGTCGTACCGCCCCGAGTGGAGCATCGGCCATGGTCGCATGTACTTCACGATCGCCGACCTTCAGAGCGACGTCTGGGTAATGCAGACGTCGCCGCAGTGAGCAGAAAGCGACCAGTTGGTTCTCGAAGCCTCCGAAAGAAATAAGCGATATCTGAGTGCCACGATTGTGCTCGTCGCTGGACTCGCAACAGTCGGCACGAGAACGGCTCACGCGGCGCCCGCTCCTCACCCGGTTTCTGCTCAGCTGTCGATTGATCTCGCTTTGAGGTGTTCCAATACCACTCGCGCATTCCGCTGCAAACCCGCGAGTTTCGCGCGCTTCACCGACGACTTGCGAAATGCCGCGCTGAATTCGTCCTGCGTCATCGCGAGGACCTCCGTAGCCAGCGTTCGCGCGTCTTCCTCCGCGATCACCGCACGCGCCGCGAATGCCGGTTCCGTAGCGTCCCGCAAGAACTTCACGTTCCACGGGCACACAGATTGGGAGGAGTGCCGGTGTAACCATGCGGCAATCCATTCGTCGAGGCGAATCGCCGACTCAACTTCACCGAGACTTGCGATGCCCAGGAGCTCGAAGCCGAGCTCACGCGCGCTAATTGATGCGAAACTCGATGCTCTGCTCGCTCCGATCTTCCGTGCGATGCTGTAACCCGCTTTGCGCTGTCACTTAGGCACCGTCGGTCTCACATACCGCTCGGCGTCGCTCACCGGCGGTGCTGCGTCCGGCGACCCGTACGCGGTGTTCATCCTCCAGCGCAGGTACCGCGGTAAGAAATGCCAGAAACGGCGGCCGCAGATCCCGGCGCCGGCTTTGAAAGCGGTCCGAGATACCGTTCGCCCGGGGGACGCCGAAACGTGCGTTCGCGTGCCTGCGCCGAGTGGCTCGTGCAATTGTCCGGGTGCTGCTCGACGAGCTCACTAGCCGCCGAGCAGGCGCGGCTGCATCTTCGTACCGCTTCATGATGTGTAGCGAAGGTTCCCCTGATCACTCAATGACCGAACCCTCCGATCGTCTTGCCGGGTCGCTTGCTGAACGCTATCGCATCGAGCGCGAGCTCGGTGCGGGCGGCATGGCGACGGTCTATCTCGCCGAAGACATCAAGCACCACCGCAAAGTTGCCATAAAGGTTCTGCACGCCGAGCTGTCGGCGATCCTTGGACCCGAACGGTTCCTGAAGGAGATTGAACTCACCGCAAACCTTCAGCACCCCCACATACTGCCCCTGTTCGACAGCGGCTCCGCCGACGGACTCCTCTTCTACGTCATGCCGTTCGTGGAAGGCGAGACGCTTCGGGACCGACTGAATCGCGAGAAGCAGCTGCCCATCGCCGACGCTGTACGCATCGCAACCGAGGCGGCAGACGCGCTGCAGTACGCGCACGGGCGTGGCATCGTGCACCGTGACATAAAGCCGGAGAACATTCTGCTTCAAGGCGAGCACTGCCTCGTTGCTGACTTCGGCATCGCGCTCGCCGTGGCGCAGGCCGGTGGCCAGCGCATGACGCAGACTGGACTGTCACTCGGCACGCCGCAGTACATGTCGCCCGAACAGGCAATGGGTGAGCGTGAGATCGGTCCGCGCTCCGATATCTACTCGCTCGGCGCCGTGACGTACGAGATGCTGTGCGGTGATCCGCCATTCACTGGATCCACTGCACAGGCGATTGTAGCACAGGTGATCACTACCGAGCCACGCTCGCTCACCGCGCAGCGCAGGAGCATTCCGCCCGCGGCGGACGACGCCGTAATGACGGCACTCGAAAAGCTTCCCGCCGATCGCTTCGCGACCGCCAGCGAGTTCGCCGCCGCAATGGGTGGCGCAGGCGAAGTTCCACCGCGCGCCGGCAGCCGCCAAACTGTAGCGAGTTCGCGGTTCGCGAAGCGACACGGTGCGCTGCCATGGATACTCAGCACCGCGCTGCTCGCGCTTCTGCTCATTGCTTTTGTAGCAGCGCGCTCCCTCACGCGCACGCAGCCGCGTACGCCAGTTCAATCCAGCTTTCTCCCGCCCGCCGGCTGCACCTTCGCTGATCTGTCCCGCGGCAATGTCGTTCAATTGACCAGCGACGGCGCATCGCTTGCCTTCACAGCGACCTGCGACGGCGTGACCGCGTTGTGGGTGCGCACGATCAGCACGGCGCGCATGCGGCAGCTGCCCGGCACGGAAGACGCTATCTACTTTTTCTGGTCGCCGGACGGCCGCAGTCTCGGCTTCTTTGCCGGCGCGCATCTCAAACGTGTCGACGTTGAGAGCGGCGCCGTTCGCGACCTGGCACCAGCCGCAAACGGCCGCGGCGGCAGCTGGGGCAGCGACGGTACCATCGTGTTCGCTCCCGATGTCAGCGGTCCCCTGTATCAGGTCGCCGCCGACGGGGGCACCGCGAAGCCCGCTACGAAACCCGTCATTACAGCCGCGGCTGGCCAGATCGTGACCGACCGCAATCCATACTTCCTTCCGGACGGCCGCCATTTCATCTACGCCGAAGGGAACGGTGCCCCATGGGGTGGCGTCGAGCGCGTTGCCGCTCTGGGCAGCCTGACGAGCCAGCAACTGCTCGATGCGCCCTCCAATGTCACCTACGCCGACGGACGCCTGCTGTATACGCGAGGCGGGCTGCTGATGGCTCAGCCGTTTGATCCAGGGCGCGTCACGCTGTCGGGGCGCCCCGCCGCGGTCGCCCCCGAACTCGAGACGAACGAGTTCCGCGTCGACGGCAACTTTACTGCGTCGACGTCGGGTATGCTCGTCTTTCGTGGATTGGCGCTCGTCGACGCCAGCATCGACTGGTTCGATCCGAAAGCGAACACGACCAGGGTGTTGGTTGCGCATACCGGCGTTGGTAATGCACGCGTCTCGCCCGACGGACAATATGTCGTGGGCACCAGACAGCCAGAGCCCGGCCAGGCCCGCGCGCTGTCGCTGTTCAGGGCTGATGGCGCGATGTGGAACCAGCTGATCGGCGACGTACCCACTGACTTTCAGGGCCTGTGGTCGCACGACGGTCGCACGGTCGCGACACCGGGGCGGGACGAGCGAACTATCGCGATCACGCCGGTCGACGGCTCGCCGCCAAAGCAACTCAGGTTCACCCACGGGTCGGCGCACTTCCTCATAGACTGGTCGCCCGACGGCAGGTCCATCGTTGCCGATGTGCAGGTGGCGGCTACCGGGTGGGACATTGAACGGCTGGACATCTCGGGCGACAGCGTCACGCCGTCCCCGCTCATTGTAACGCCCGCGGACGAGATCGGAGAGCGTACATCTCCTGACGGGCGGTTGATCGCTTACTTCCGCGGCATAAAGGACGCTCCGCCTCAGCTTTGCGTCGCGCGATTGGCATCGGGCACAGCCAGCGTGCAGGTGTCAGAGTCTTTCCTGAACAACGCAACGCCAAGTGATGCCGCTTGGAGTCCTGATGGACACACGCTGTATTTCATCTCTGCATCAGGCAGGCTTATGTCAGTCTCGATAAACAATGGGCCGGAACTGCGCGCAGGCATCCCCGAAGCTGTTGCCGGCGCCCCGGGAAACCTCACAAGCGTCGACGTCGCGGCTGACGGGCGACTGCTGCTGGTCTCCGGCAATGCGGCCGGTCCGGCGCCGCTCACGCTGATCCAGGACTGGACGCAACTCGCGAAACAATGAGAGCGATGTCCGCAACAGGCAGCTAATCTCCCCCAGCAACTGTTCGGGCTCTCGCGACGAACACGGGACACGCTCCAGCTGCCCACGACCTCTGCGGACGCAGGAGCCTGACCATTTTCGAGATGGTGCGCCACTCCGATTGCAATTACCGTCGAGAATAACACCAACCGCAGATACAAGATCTTTCGCGATGCGAACTCCGAATGTGTATCGCGCAAGATCTGCCCCCGCTCGCTCTGGCTACACTCCGGAGCGTGGACTCAGATGTGGTCAGCGCCATCGACCACCACGCGCGCATTGCGCTGCAGCCCTGCGAGCTTCGCACGCTTCATCGGTGATTTACGGAACGCGCTGCTGAACTCTTCCTGCGACATCGCGAGCAGATCTGTCGCGAGTGTAAGCGCATCCTTCCCGGCGATCACCTCACGCGCCGCAAACCCACTCTCCATCGCATCCCTGGAAAACTTCACATTCCACGGACACACACTTTGACACACGTCACATCCATACAGGTGCTCCCCAATCGCCTCGCGCAGCGTCTCTGCGATCGGTCCTTTCTGCTCTATCGTCTGGTACGAGATGCACAGCGTCGCGTCCAGAACCCTCGGCGCGACGAATGCGTTCGTTGGACAGGCGTCGAGGCACCGCGTACAACTTCCGCAGCGATCCGTCTCGAACGGATCGTCGGCGCGCAGTTCGAGATCCAGCAGCAGTTCGCCAAGAAAGAAGAAGGAGCCGAGTTCCGGGTTGACGAGATTGGTGTTCTTCCCGATCCAGCCGAGCCCGGCGCGCCGCGCAAGATCACGCTCGAGTATCGGCCCCGTATCCACGTAAGGCTTGCCGCGCAACGCGTGGCCGACTTCGCCCTCGATCCAGCGGTGCAACTCGGTGAGGCGATCCGTCATCAGTTCGTGATAATCATCACCGCGCGCATATCGCGCGACTGGTCCCGGCGGTTGCGTGCCGCCGTAATTCATCGCGACGACGACGGCACTGCGTACGCCTTCGAATGGCTTGCGTGTGTCGTGGCGCTTCTCCGCGCCCCGCGCGAGATAACCCATGTCGCCGGCGTATCCGGCTGCGATCCACGAGTCAAAATGTTCTGCTGATTCGACCCGACCCAGCGTCGCAATTCCAACCAGATCGAATCCAAGCTCACGCGCGCGCTGCTTAATGCGATCCTCCAGCAACCGAACTTCGCACGCGCTCCCGTCGCTCATTTCTTCGCGGCCCAGCGCACGTATCGCTCGGCGTCGCTTACCGACGGAATCGCGTCGGGCGATCCGTATGCCGTGTCCATTCTCCAGCGAACGTAATCCCTGTCCGGAACGGGAAGAAATGGCGGCTTGAGATACCAGCGCCTGTTCCTGAAGCGCCAACTCACCCTCGCAAGATCGACGGCGAGCGATGGGTGGCGAATCGAGCGGCTGCCGAGCGCAAGCGCCAGTCTCAACATGGACATGCCACCAATCTAGACAAGCACCACGATCCGGGAACGGTCCATTACGCAGTCTCCCCTTCACTGCAAGCCGCCCCTTCACCTAGTTTTAAAAAAATGCCGCAGCGCGAAGCTCTCTCTTGATCAGACTCGGCTTGATATCGGACACGCACGGTCTCCTGCGCGCCAAGGTTCACTCGGTCTTCCAAGGGGTGAACGTCATCCTGCACGCAGGTGATGTCTGCGGCGACGAGATCCTGCTCGAGCTCCGGACGATAGCTCCGGTCTACGCGGTGGCGGGTAACTGCGATCCAATCGACGACCCGAACCTTCCATTGGCTTTCGAACATACGTTCGAGAAGGTGCGGCTTCACATGAGCCACGGTCACGAGCTCGGCAGGCCAAAGCCGGAACAGCTGCTGAGACAATATCCCGACGCCGATGTCATCGTCTACGGCCACACGCATCATCAGTTGATATTCGAGAGCGCCGGCGGAATGGTTGTGAATCCCGGCTCCGCGGGCGCGCGCCGATTCAACATGCCACCCAGTGTCGCCGTCATGTCGATCGACGACACTCACGTTGCAGTGGAGCTGGTTGCGCTTGAATAGAGCGCACATCTCCAATCCTCTGGCAGCTGGCGAAGTACGCGTTTTCACCCTCGACACCGGCGACGGGCCGGTGGTTCGCGAGGTGGCAAGACACGTGCTGGCCGCGCAAATAGGAATTGCGGCGGATGCAATCGAGATCTACGCGGCGCCCAAGGGAAAGCCGCTGCTGCGCAACGATGCGTCGCTGCATTTCTCGATATCACACTCACGGGATGTCGCGATGCTCGCGGTAACTCGTGTCGCACCGGTCGGCGTCGACATCGAGCAGATGCGCGTGGTGCCCAACGCTGAAACAATTCTCCGGCGCTTCTTCAGCCACGAGGACGTCAGCGCAATTCTCTCCGATGACAGTCGTGACCTCCGATTCATGGAGGCGTGGACTCGCTCCGAGGCGCGCGTCAAGGTGCGCGGCGCGAGCGTCTGGGAAGCAGCAACGCCGGATCATGATACCACCGTCCGCCGGCTCGACGCCCCCCATGGCTTTGCCGCTGCGGTCGCCGTAGCGAGCACCACGTGGACTACCACTCAGCACAACATTTCAGCTGCCGACGTCGTAGGCCTGTAGAACGCGCGTCATGGACACGGTGACCGATGCGTTCCATGTTTCCAAACGCATTCTGACACCACCATCAATTCTCTCCACGAGATATCATGTCCCGTTTCCGGTCTCTTATTGCCGTAATCGTCATCGCGGGTAGCTTCGCGCCGTCCGTCCAGGCGCAATCCACGACGCAATTCGACAACGCACACTTCGATCTCCGCTACCGGATGGTCGGTCCTGCGCGCGGTGGTCGAGTGACTACTGTAATGGGAGTTCCATCCGAGCCGCGCACGTTCTACATGGGAGTCGCGAGCGGCGGCTTGTGGAAAACGACAGACGCGGGATCGAGCTGGATTCCAATTTCCGATGGAAAGATTCCGGTCGGCTCGATGGGCTCGATCGATGTTTCGATATCCAATCCGAATATCATATACGTGGGCACCGGATCGGACGACATCCGCAGTAACGTCTCGACAGGTCGCGGTGTGTACAAATCCACAGATGCCGGTGCGACATGGAGCTTTGTGGGATTGCGCGATGCAGGCCAGATCGGTGCCGTGCGAATCGATCCGACCAATCCCGACATCGTCTACGTCGCAGCGATCGGCAACGCGTTTACGACCAACACG
Source organism: Gemmatimonadaceae bacterium (assembly GCA_036554185.1). Classification (GTDB taxonomy): domain Bacteria; phylum Gemmatimonadota; class Gemmatimonadetes; order Gemmatimonadales; family Gemmatimonadaceae; genus Fen-1247. The sequence goes on from DATBNQ010000088.1 coordinate 8,216, forward strand.
GAGCGCGGCGTTTTTCGCACGAGGGACGGTGGCAGAACGTGGGCCAAGGTTCTCTACCTCTCCGACAGTACAGGTGCGGCGGATCTCGAGCTGCAGCCCGGTCACCCGAACGTGATCTATGCCGGAATGTGGCACGGCGTGCGCAAGCCGTGGACTATCATAAGCGGTGCGCGCGAGGGCGGTCTGTACAAGAGCATCGACGGTGGAGATCACTGGTCCAAACTCACCAACGGGCTTCCGTCCGATCTTTTCGGCAAGAGCAACATCGCGGTTACCGCCGCGAATCCGGATCGGGTGTATGCGCTCATCGAAGCCAAACCTGGCGGTGGCCTTTACCGCTCCGACGATGCCGGCGAGCACTGGTCGCTCACCAGCAATAATCCGCAGCTCATCACGCGCCCCTTCTACTATGTCGCACTTGCTGCCGATCCCACGAACGCGGATGTCGTATACGGCGGCGCAGAAAACTTCTACAAGTCGACGGATGGCGGCAGGACGTTTCGTACGCTGCGTACGCCGCACGGCGACAATCACGACATGTGGATCAATCCGCATGACGGAAATGTGATGATCCAGGCCAACGACGGTGGGGCGAATGTCTCGCTGGATGGTGGCGCAACATGGTCCACGCAGGAGAATCAACCGACTTCCGAGATTTATTCCGTCGCCATCGACAATCAGTTCCCGTATCGATTGTACGGCGCACAGCAGGACAACGAAACGCTCATCGTGCCGAGCCTGCCGCTCAACTCGGGCCGGATCGCCGAGTGGCGCACAGGTCCGGGATGCGAGACGGGCCCGATTATGCCCAACATCACGAATCCCGATACCGTCTATGCCTCGTGCAAGGGTCAGTTCAGTCGCATGTCACTGCGCACGGGACAGGAGAAGCAATACTGGGTTGGTGCGCAGTCGCTGTACGGCAGCCCGCCTAGTGATCTCATATACCGTTTTCAGCGCGTCTCACCGCTCGAGCTTTCACCGCACGATTCACATGTGATCTACTACGGCTCGCAGTACGTTCATCGTACGCGGGACGAGGGTGTCACCTGGGAGCGCATCAGTCCTGATCTCACCGCACACGATCCCCGGTATCAAGCCGTCGTAAGCGGCGGTCCGATCACTCGCGATGTCACGGGTGAGGAGGTGTACAGCACCCTTTACGCGATTCGCGAGTCGCCGCTGCAGAAGGGTCTCATATGGACTGGCTCGAACGACGGTCCGGTGTATGTGACGCGCGACAACGGGAAGACATGGACCAATGTCACACCGCGGGATCTGCCGCCGGGCGGACGCGTTCAGACGATAGAACCGTCGCCCCATCACGCCGGTTCGGCCTACATCGCCGTCTATCGCTACCTGGTCGGCGATTTTGCGCCGTATATCTACAGGACGGACGATTACGGCAGGAGCTGGACACGACTCACTGACGGAAGAAACGGAATCCCCGCCGATGACCCCACGCGCGTTGTGCGCGAGGATCCTGTGCGGGCCGGCCTGCTGTACGCCGGCACCGAGTTCGGAATGTTCATCTCGTTTGACAACGGCGGCCATTGGTCCCCGTTTCAGTTCAACCTTCCGGTGACCCCGATAACCGACATCAATATCCATGATGGAGACATGGTGCTCTCCACTCAGGGACGCGCGTTCTGGATCATGGATGACCTGGCACCGGTGCGCGATTGGAACGACGGCATCGCTTCATCGAGCGCGCATCTTTTCAGCCCTCGCACATCGTATCGTTTGCATTACCGCGCCAATCCCGTATCGGATCGTGGCAACAGTAGTTCTGCCCCGGAGTATCCGCGCAGCGGCGCGATGATAGACTATTACTTCGCACACGCTCCTGAAGGCGCGGTGACGCTGGAGATTCTGGACGCGAAGGGCAACGTGGTACGGAGCTTCGCGAGTACCGCTACGCCAAATCGGGGGGCCGACGCGACGAGTGAAGCTGTTCAGGAGGAAGATGCACCGCGCCGCCGTCCTGCGGCAACGACCCTCACAAGTCATCAGGGGCTCAATCGATTCATCTGGGACCTCACGTATCCGGGGCCGCGTCAATCGGCAACGCGTCCGGCTGGTGGCGGCGGTCCGGAAGCCGTGCCGGGTGCGTATCGCGTTCGGCTCACGGTCGCAGCATCTGGCGCAACCCAGGCGTGGAGCGCAACTCGACCACTCGTTCTCAAGCCCGATCCCCGCGTGACTCGTGACGGTGTGACAATCGCGGACATGCGCGAACAGTTCGATCACAACATGCGCGTGCGTAATCTCGTAACCGACGTCAACGTCGCCGTCTCACGCATCCGTGCGGCGCAGGCTCGGCTCAAGGGGCCCACAGGCGCGGCAGCGGATACGCTTCAGAAGCTGGCCGCCATTGCAGCGAAGCTCGAGACGCCGCCGATCCGTTACAGTGAGCCGCAGTTGCAGGGCAACATCACCTACCTTTACGGCATGACGAACGGCGCCGACCAGAAGATCGGACGTGATGCGATTCAGCGATATCGCACGCTTCGCGCGGAGTTGGACGTCCAGTTGGCA
>DATBNQ010000134.1:0-16285 GCA_036554185.1 Gemmatimonadaceae bacterium
CTCGCATCGTGGTCCCTTTATGTGTGTATGTCGCGGAGCAAATCGATCGAACACATTCACCAAACGCTCGCTAATGCCAACAAGCGATCGATGGAAGGTCGCTCTGCTGGAGATTTATAGAAATCGCTTGCGGTTTAGCACGAGCGTTAGATGTATTCAGCCCACGGACGACTACAGTATTCAGGCCTTCTCGGAGCCGCGCGCCGCACCCAGGCCGAGCAGCGCTGCAAGCAACTCGGCCTGCTGCCCTGACCGCGTCACCCGAAAGCACGATTTTCGCTCCACTCATCCAAAATCATCCAAAAGGATGATGACAGACGGCGCGCCACACCACATCGTGACTGCATCCTCACCCACACCCGGGAGCCTCACGTGAAGAAGACCGTCCTCACCTTCGGCCTCATCGCCGGCTTCATCATCTCCGTCCTCATGGGCGGCTCGCTGCTCCTGGCCGACAGGATCGGATCCGGCCACAGCATGATGCTCGGCTACACCATCATGGTGGCGTCGTTTCTACTCATCTACTTCGGGATTCGCAGCTACCGCGACAACACGCTCAACGGCCAGATCTCCTTCGGACGGGCCTTCGCCTGCGGCATCCTCATCACGCTCATCACCACCGTCTGCTACGTCGTGATGTGGGAGATTCTCTACTTCAACTTCATGCCGCACTTCATGGACAGCTACTTTGCGGCACAGATCCACACGGCGCAGGCCGCGGGTCTCGATTCCGCGACCACGGTTGCGCAGGTGGCAGCGATCCGGCATTCGCAGGAGCTGTATCAGAATCCGATCGTCAACATGGCATACACGTTCATGGAGCCTTTCCCTGTTGGGCTTATTATCACCGTGATCTCTGCATCGGTGCTTCGCCGCAAAGCCCCGCTGAAGGGCAACTCCGCCGCAGACCCCGCACTCGCGTAGGCGCACAAATTCACAACATCCGGCAGGAAACACGCGATCGGGCAGCTCCGTGATTCATCTCATCGGACCTGGCGGCGCGGGCAAGAGCACCATCGGGCGGATCCTCGCGGACCTGATCCGGTGCCCGTTTCATGATCTCGATCGCCTCTTTGAGGAGCGTCAAGGCGACATAGATGACTTCATGTCGATCGCAACACAGCCGTCAACCTTTGTTCTACTCCCGTCGCTGGATCTGGAGGAGTGCGTGACGGAAACCGTACGCCGGCAGAGAGAGCGTCCGCTCGCGCATCATCGATCCGATCGTCGCGAGGAGGACGTGATCCGCCAACGCTTTCCTGTCTACATGGATCTACCGGCACGAAAGGTTTCGACGATGGGTCAGGCAGTGGATATCGCAGCCGAAATCGTGACTCTTATCAGTACACTGTGAGGACTTGGAGTCAGGTATCCTCTAGCGCGTGGTATATACTGGGTATATACTATCATCATGACCGAGGATGTCGCAGCGCTGCTCGCCCGAGCGACCGGATTCGACTGGGATGATGGCAATGCGCCGAAGGTCACTGGCCGACACCAGGTAGTGCCCGGGGAATGCGAACAGGTATTCTTTCAGGAACCGTTCATCGTTAGCTACGATGCCGCACACTCGGCGCTGGAGCATCGGTGGCGGGCGCTGGGGCAGACTGTGGCGGGACGGCGGCTATTCGTTGTGTTCACGGTCAGAGGAGCACTGATTCGAGTGCTCGCTGCGCGGGATCTTAATCGGAAGGAGAAAGCTTACTATGCGGAAATTGCAGCGCGCCAAAAGGGCCATCCCGGCGTTTAAGTCGGAGGAAGAAGAACGGGACTTCTGGCTTAAAGCAGATAGTACGGAGTACGTCGATTGGACGACTGCCAAGCCGGTGCGCTTTCCAAACTTGCGCCCGTCATCTAGCGCGATTTCACTCCGGCTGCCGGATACGCTTCTGACGGAGCTCAAGCTTCTCGCAAACGAGCGCGATGTACCATATCAGAGTTTGCTGAAGGTCTATCTCACGGATCGCGTTCAGGCTGAGCGACGGCGGCAGCGCCGGCGGGCAACGGCATAAGGATAACCCGGGGGTCGGAGTGCACTTCTACAGTCGCTGCCAACGCCGGGGCCAAGGAAACTGCACTCTGACCCCGGTTTCCACGATCATCTCAGCACCGGATAGTATATGACAGCGTACGCGATCTGAAGTGCGATCAGCACTGCCGGCGCCAGCAGCTGGACCCAGCGTTTCTTCACCCACAGCGCTGCTATGATCGGCACAAGGATCAGAAGGACGAGCCAGTTCTGCCCGACCGCATTCGCGACGCCGGCATCGGCGACCGTTATGTTGACCGCGATCGAGTATAGCATAACTACCAGAAACGCTGTGATGTAGGTTGGTCCCTGCTCCTCGTGGAAGCGACGGAGATCATAGTCGTCAGCGCCGTCGAAATCCGGAGAGACGAGAGCGCATACCAGGTACTGTATTATCACGATGCTGAAATTGATTGCGATGATTCCCAGCGACAGTGTTTTCAGTGTGCGAAGGTCGCTCAGGCTCAGCCAGTCATCGAACTGAACGAGCAGCGCGTTGACCATCCAGAGCGCGTGCGGCCACGAGAACACGATCCTGCGGCGATAGCGGATCATCCGTGCACTCGCGAAAAGCAGATGCGTCAGCGCCAGTGTATATACGAACGACACGAACAGCGTCAGCAGTTCGAATGGCTGCATCAGTAGCGGGCTCGATGGTTGATGGTCGCCACGACAGTCGTGGCCAAAATCGTCGTCCCCAACGCTCGCGAATATGCACTATCTGGGACGGGATGTCACCGGCGCAAAGCGGGGTCAGACCCCGCTATCTCGCAAAGCGGGGGCAGACCCGGCTATCTCCGCTATCTACGTCGAGATCGAGAAGGGGATCCTGAAGGCTTCGGCAACGCAATCAGTAGTGATACCGCGCCTGCAGAAATTCCACGCGATCGTGGAATACCTCGTAGACCAACCGATCCGCCTCGGTCACGCGGCGAGACCACACGTTCCCGCCCATGTGTTTGAGGTGCTCCGGCTTTCCGATCCCGTTGTACGGATCGCGCATGGTCGCGTCCATAAGGTCCAGCACGCGGAGAGCCAGCTTCCGGTTCGTGTCCACCCAGTGTCGGAGATCGTCACGACACTCGTCCTGCAACACTGCACTGCGCTTGTTCCTTGCAGCCATTATCCGTGTCCCAACGACGTGCCTCGTTACTCCTCGAGCCCGAGTTGAGCTCGCAGTTCGGCCAGATCCTGAGATTTGGTCGAACCCTTCCGCGCGCGAGCCAACGCTGAAAGCAGCCTGGCCGCGTTCGTCGGCGACCGCAGCAGATACGCTGTTTCTCTCAGGCTTGCCAACTCATCGGCGGGGATGAGAGCCATATCCTCATGCCCCCGACGCTGGATGACGGCCGCGTCGCGCGTGTCTTCGACTTCATTCCAGATCTCAGCCAGATGCTCGCGCGCATGGCTGTAGCTTACCGAACCGTACATATGGACCTCCATATTGTACAGATAATCTGTACAAGTGTGTTCGTTGTGTCAATGCCCATCATACGGCCTACTCTAGCGCACGGGGCCGGCGGCGCGGCCTGCGTCCGGTATCTTCCGACGGGGTGCGGCGCGAGGCGCACGCAGGCAATACCAACCCGGATGTATAGATGATTCCCGATTGGCTCCTCATTCGGCTACTGCTTGGAAGAGGCCTCATCCTGTGGCTGGGGGTGAGACTCAGTTTCGCGCTCATCGGATCCGCACTGTACGGCCATCTGCCTAACGCCTTCGGGCCCATGACGGTGCTGTTCATCGTTGGGCTCACCGGCGTGCTCGCACTCGTCGATCAACGTCGACGCGGAGAGGTGGACCTGTTCGGCAATCTCGGGATCTCGCGCGCCGTCATGGCGACTCTCGCTGCTGTGCCGGCACTCGCGGCTGAGGTCGCGATTAGCGTCGCCCTCCGATATCCGTGATCGTGCTAGAGCTCGATAGCGTCGGGAAATCGTTTGGAGGGCGCCGTATTCTGACATCCGCAACACTCCGCGCTGAAGCGGGGCGTGTGACGACTCTGCTCGGACGGAACGGCGCCGGAAAGTCGACATTGCTCGCCATCGCGGCGGGCGTCATCCGTGCCGATTACGGGCGAATAGTCTTTCGAGACCGGATGTGGGAACGCCCGACGCTCGCCGCGCTTGCGCGTGAGGGGCTCTTCTTCTTACCGATGCGCGAACTCCTGATCCCGACGATGCTCGTCGGCGCGCAGCTCGACCTCGTGACACGCACGTTCGGCACGACACCCGATGGTGCGTTGCTCGACCAACTCCGCGTCCAGGACCTGCGGGCTCGCCGACCGCTCACGCTCTCGGGTGGCGAGCGGCGGCGCGCCGATCTCGCCGCCGCCGTGTGCCGCACGCCGGTGTGTCTTCTCGCGGACGAACCGCTCCGGGACCTTGCACCACTCGATGCGGAATGTTGCGCAGAAGTTCTGCGCTCACTGGCACGCGCAGGGTGTGCGGTCGTCGTTACAGGGCACGAGGTTGGGCCGTTGCTTCACGTAGCAGACCGGGTCGTCTGGTGCACGGATGGCACAACGTACGATCTCGGCACACCTGCCAGTGCGGCGGATCATTGGGCATTCAGACGCGGGTATCTGGCGGACGCATGATCCGAGGGTGCGCGTCAGACTTGGGGGGGAAACGGTGTCAGGTCATGCAGCGCGCAACGCACGGTGCAAGACCCGACACCCGCACCACCCGATCAAGGAGTCCGTCCCCACTCCGTCCCCTACCTCTGCACACGGTGCAAGACACCAGCACCACCTCAGATTCAGATCAAGGAGTCCGTCCCCACTCCGTCCCCCTACCTCTGTCAGCGTATCACTTCGGGCACCGCGCCGATGCGCCAGCCCTGCGTTGCCGCCACTCGCCCCTGCTTCGTCAGCTTCACGTCGCCGAGCTCGAGCGTGACGGTGTAATTCCCGAGCGGCGCCAGGCCGTCGAGCCCGTTCTGCGTGCGCGAACGAGGGGCTCCCGGTGGGTTCGCCGCGCGCATGTTCCACAGAACGGTATTGATTCCGGCTGCGTTCGAACCCTTCAGCCTGGCAACTTCATGACCCGCGGAGTCGGTGATCGATACGGTCGCGGCGGCGTTGCCGGCGTGCTTCAGATAGTATCGTATTACCATTGCGGACGGCTCGTTCTGCGTCTGGATGCTGCGCTGTCCGAACAGATAGTCGTTCGCACCGAATGAGCGCGTGACGCGCTGCGTAGCCGGCGCGATCGCGAACATGTGAACATCCTCCGCGAGCACCGAGGGTGTCATCTCCTCGAGCGGCTCGATGTTCGTGATGAATATCCCGCGCCCGTATGTGCCGAGGATCAGATCGCGGGCCCTGGGCTGCACGACTAGATCGTGCACGGGAACCGGCGGCATATTGTTGTTCATGTTCACCCAGTGCGTGCCGCCATCGACCGACACGAACGCGCCGCCGTCGTTTCCGACGAAGAGAAGATCCGGATTCCTGCTGTCCTCGAACACGACGTTGATGGGCTGGTCCGGAAGATTGCCGGTGATGGACTTCCACTTGCGTCCGAAATCGTCCGTCCGGTACAGGTACGGATGGAAATCGTCGAGCTTGTAGCCACTCTTGGATACGTACGCGCGCCCCGCAACGTGCGATGACGCGAATACTCGGCTGACGTACGCATCCTCACGCGCGCCAACCGATGACAGGCGTGCAGTCATGTCGGTCCAGCTTCTTCCGCCGTCTTGTGTGAGCTGAACCTTGCCGTCACTCGTGCCGACCCAGATGACGCCCGCCGTCACCGGCGATTCCGAGATTGTGGAAATCGCGAACCATGGGATGCCGCCGGGAACACCGCCTTCCGACTCCGGCATGATCTTGTCCGCCGGATGTGTGCTCAGGTCGGGGCTGATCTTCGTCCAGCTGTCGCCGCGATCCGTGGATCGGAGCAGGAACTGGCTTCCCAGGTAGATGGTACTGCTATTGTGCGGTGAGATCTGCAGCGGCGTCTCCCAGATGAAGCGATACGGCGCCTGGCCGGAATCCGGCCGAGGTGCGATGCTCTTCCGGTATCCCAGCTTCATGTCCACGCGCTCCGGCGCACCGTACTCTCTCGTGGTGTACAGCCAGCGATTGTTCGTGGTGTCCGGGAGCGCGACGATCCCGTCGCCATCGCCAACCGCAAACCAGTCCTGCTCCGTGATCCTGCCGGAAGCACTGTTGGATGGCCCCGTCCAGTTCTCGTGGTCCTGCAACCCGGCGTACACGTTGTACGGATCCTGCATGTCCGCGCTCACGGTATAGACGGAGCCGAGTGGCAGGTTGGAGAGCGCATCGCTCGTCCTGCCGCCGTCGTACGAAATGGCGATGCCGCCGTCACTCCCGAGAATCATCCTGTCGGAGTCTTCGGGATCGAACCAGAACGTGCGAAAGTCGCCGAAGAATCTGGGAAACGAGTTATCGATATCCCATGTCCTGCCGCCATCTCGTGAGAGACCGCCTGGATATCCGGTGATGAAGATCGTGCTGTCGTTGTTCGGATCGACGCGGATCTGATTGAAGTAGTACGGACCCTTGGGTCCCACGTTCACCGAGTCCGGGTTCATCTTCGTCCAGGAAGTGCCGCCGTTCTCCGTACGATAGATCTCGTCGCCGACGGTTGGTGAACTCCTCTGTGGACGTGCAGCACTCGCAGTGCTCGCAGTGCTCGTGGTCGCGTCTTTCGGTCTGAGATTCTCGTTCTCGACGATCGCGTACAGGACTTGGGGATTACCGCGATATATGTCGAGACCGATTCTTCCGATCTGACCGGATGGCAGACCACCCGCGAGTCGGGTCCAGTGATCTCCGCCATCGGTCGTCTTGTAGATGCCGGTCTTCGGACCGCCGTTGATCATGCGCCAGGGGAGCCGCGTCTTGTCGTACGTCGCGGCATAGAGGATCTTCGGATTGCGCGGATTCATCACGAGGTCGATGACGCCGGTATTGTCGTCGATGTAGAGAACCTTCCGCCAGGTCCTGCCGCCGTCCGTCGTCCTGAATACGCCGCGTTCCGCGTTCCGTGAATAGAGGTGGCCCATCGCGGCGACATAGACGACGTCGGGATTGGTGGGGTCGATCACTATGCGGGCAATGTGCTGCGAATCCTTCAGACCCATGTTCGTCCAGCTCTTCCCGGCGTCGGTCGACTTGTAGACACCGTCGCCCGCATACGAGCTTCTGGACGTGAACGCGTCGCCGGTACCGACCCAGACGATGTCGGGATTGGACGGTGCGAGCGTCACGTCCCCGATCGAGAGCGTGCTCTGCCTGTCGAAGAGCGACTCCCATGTCGTGCCGTTGTTGGTGGTCTTGAAGACCCCGCCGATCCACGGCGCGACGTACATCGTGTAGAGATGCGCGGTCCGCGGCGACGCCGGCACGTCGATGTCGGCGATGCGCGCCTGCATGCGGAACGGGCCGATGTTTCGGTACTGGAGAGATGAGACGAGTCGGGTGGTGAGGGTGTCCGTGTCCTGCGCGTTGATTCGCGCGGCCGGCATCACTGCGCAGATGGCCGTGACCGTGAAAAGGATTCTGTGTCTCATTGGAGCTAGCCCGTGTGGCTGTTCGGTGACTGCGTTGGTGGCGGTCGCTCGGGGGTCGTCAAGCGGTTACGGTGACAGGATATAGTATCCAATTCGTGGTCCGGCAAGCACGGCCCATGCGGGTGATGGCTTCGCGCGGCGCAATTGACGTGTTAGAGCCGCCGGGCGAATTCAGAGTTGCTGCTGCGAAGAGGAGCAAGCTTGCTGGCGAGAAGAGGAGCACCGCAGCGAAAACGACGAAGACGGCCACACCTGGTGACAAATCGGGCACGCACGCGCACTCAGGGCTACATAAAGGTGAGAAATAGAGGATGGTTCCAGCGGTTACAGAGCGGTTTCAGGGTCAGATGCAGAAGAGCGAGAGTTCTGGCTTGACCCACTAACGAATGGCTCGATCGACTGGAGCGCATCGACCCCTTAGTCCGCGTCGCTGTGCTCGACGGGCAGACTCGGCCTTCGTTCATACTGACGTCTGCGGCAGAACGTACACCGCGCAACCGACAACTCGGAAGCGGTCGACTTCGGAGCAGCTTCCGAGTCCTTTGCCACATTCCGGCACCTGACGCGAAAGGACCTCGACACACTTCAGAAAGGGAGTCCGTCCCCGCTCCGTCCCCACTCCGTCCCCACTCCGTCCCCGAATCTGACGTATGTTTGACCTGATGGAACCGGAAAACCCTCGCGATCCGCTGCTCGTCCGGCTCGAGGCTTCTCTGGGATCCGCCTACCGCATCGAGCGTGAGCTTGGCGGGGGTGGAATGTCGCGCGTATTTCGTGCTCATGATGAAGCGCTTGGCCGCGATATCGTGGTCAAGGTACTTGCGCCGGAGTTGGCAGAAGGCCTTTCGGCCGACCGTTTCGAGCGCGAGATCAAGCTCGCCGCCCAGTTGCAGCATCCGCACATTGTACCTGTCATAACAGCCGGCGTGGCAGATGGGCTTCCGTATTACATCATGCCATTCGTCAGCGGCGAGTCGTTGCGTGCAAACATGAACCGGGGCGGCTCGAGTGTAGCGAGTTCGGTTAAAGTCATGACCGACGTGGCGCGCGCACTGGACTATGCGCACAGACGCGGCGTGATTCATCGCGATATAAAACCGGAGAATATTCTCATCTCCGATGGTATTGCCGTCGTCACCGATTTCGGGATCGCGAAGGCGCTGAGTGCCGCGAAGACACAGGCCCCGGGCGGGACGCTTACACAGATAGGTACCTCGTTAGGCACGCCGGCGTACATGGCGCCCGAACAGGCAGTTGGTGATCCAGTGGATGCGCGAGCGGACATATATGCGTGGGGAATCGTTGCATATGAGATGCTTGCCGGCGTTCATCCATTCGCGGGCAAAACGAGCGCACAACAACTGATAGCCGCGCAGATCGCCGAGGTTCCGGCAGCGCTCACGAATCCAGCATCTGACATTCCGGAGCCGCTCGTCGCACTGGTGATGCGGTGTATCCAGAAGGAGCCATCGAAGCGTGTTGCCGATGCAGCGAGCCTCGTCGCTGCACTCGAATCACCCGAGCTCCTCCACGCGCCGCAAGACGCGCGGCGCGGACCCATGGCAGACGCAGCAACGCGACTGGTGCAGGCACGGTGGCGGCGCGGCCATACAATGGCGGTGGTTGCGAGCGGAGTTGTAATCGCAGCCGCGCTGCTCGGCTGGCACCGTTTCAGGCCGACGCTCGTCCATGCTGCTACCACCGGCATAGCACAGGATTCAAGTGTGCGCGCCACTGCTCCGGCGTCAATTACGACGGTCGCGGTGCTTCCGTTCGTGAATACAGATGGCGCTTCGAAGGACGAATACTTCTCCGATGGAATGACTGACGAACTCGCGCACGCACTTTCGCGGCTGCCGTCCCTCAGGGTCGCGGGTAGAACGTCATCGTACGCGTTCAAGGGCAAGGACGTACCGGCACAACAGATCGGTCGTACTCTGAACGTTGGCGGTATCGTGGAAGGAACCGTGCGTCGCGCCGGCGACAGGCTTCGCATCACTGCACAATTGACGAGCGCGAAGGACGGCCTTGTCGTCTGGTCGGACGCATATGAGAGCCGCGCGACGGATGTGTTTGAGGTGCAGGATCAATTCACAAAGGAGATAGTGCACGCATTGGAGCCCGCGCTTCGCGGCACAACCGCAGCGACGGTCGCCGATTCGAGTCGCGGAACGACCGATCTCGCCGCATACGATCTCTATCTCAAGGGGCACTATTTCTGGCAGAAGCGCGGTGGCGCGAATCTTCTGCGCTCGATCGACTACTTCAAGCAGGCGATTGCGCACGATCCACACTTCGCGCGCGCTTACGCCGGACTCGGCATGACGTACGCAATTCTGCCTGATTACCTGCCCCTCGACGTTGATTCGCTTGGTGATCTCGCCATCGCCAGCGCACGGCACGCCCTGACTCTCGACTCCACACTCGTCGATGCGCATACCGCCTTATGCGGTGTGGGGCCGCTGTTGAATCGCGCGGCGGAAATGGAGCCGCAATGCCAGGCGGCGTTGGCAATCGCGCCCAACGATCCGACGGCACTGCAATGGCATGCCGACAATCTCGGATGGCTCGATGAAATTCCGCAGGCGTTGTCGGAGGCCAGACGCGCGGCGGCGCTCGACCCGCTCTCTGCCGTCCTCGCAGGTACCATGGGCCAGGCCCTTTATGCGTCGAGGGATTTTCGCGGAGCGCTCGACGCGGCGCACGAGTCGATCGCCATCGATTCTTCCTTCGCTCCCGCCTACTTGACTATCGCGCTGGCCAGTATGTTCTCCGGTCACGCAGATTCAGCGGTCAAGTACGCGGAGATGGCGCACCAGCGCGAATCTACACTTCCGGGCGTTCAGGGCGGTCTGGTGCTGGCATACGCAGCGGCAGGCCGCTGGAGCGACGCCGAGCGAGTACGCGACGCAATCCGCGCGACCCACGAACGATTTGCGTCGCGCAACCAGAAGGCGATTACCAGCGACGATCTGGAGGCGGCACTCGCGTTCGGAATTCCGGCGAGTCAGCGCGCGTCACTGGTTCCGCGAATCGACTGGAAGAGCGTGAATTCGAGCGGAGGTTACAGCATGTGTGATCCGATCTTCGACTCGCTCCGGGACGACCCCGCGTTCGCTGCCGCGGCACATCGGATGGGCGCCGCCGCGTGCTCGTACTCGACACCATGGCCTATCAGGCCTCGAACGTGACCGCGCGCGTCAGGAGAAACTGGGGGTCTTGCCCCGTGTACGCTGACGCTCTGTGTTGCTTGCGATCCGGCTCACGCGCGAATAATGGATACCGCAAAACCGGGGTCAGAGTGCACTTCTTACGTGCTCAGTATGAGCGTCATACGTGCGTAAATGTGCACTCTGACCCCGGTTTCCACGAAGAGCCTGGAGGCTGACCCGATGACCAGATTCGCGACGATCGACAACTATCTCGCCTCGCTGCCCCAGGATTCGCGGAAGATTATCGAGGAGATTCGCCGCATCGTGAAGGACAGAGTTCCTGCGGCGGTGGAAACTATCAGTTATGACTTGCCTGCGTTCAAGCTGGACAAGGTCTTCATCTATTTTGCCGCGTTCAAGAAGCACATTGGCATCTATCCGCCTGTGAAGGGGGATGCTGCGCTGCAGAAGGAACTGCTTCCTTATCGAGGCGAGAAGAACAACCTCAAGTTTCCGCTGGACAAACCAATCCCTTATGAGCTCATCGGCCGCGTCGCGGCGACATTATCTCGAGAACGCTCCTAATAGCAACGGAATTGGGGTCGGTAGGCGCAACTGGGACGCCGCAAAGAGAAGCTGGGACGCCGCGCAGGCCCCGGGGAAATCGCGCGGCCGCGCAAGGGTAGTGGGAGCCAGAGAAGTGCACTCTGACCCCGGTTCCACCCATCCCTTGTGACCTGCTTGACCGGCACTCGCGTTCCTATTGACGCGGGGACCCGGCGGTCGTAAACTGGTCGCTCTCTCACATCTTGCGACGGACGGCGTATGCGAATCGCTCCGGCTCCGACCAACATCGTGTGCATAGCTCTTCTTCTCGCCGCGCTAATCCTGGACCCGAGCCGGGCAAGCGCTCAACAGCTTGCCGCGACACGCGCGGGAATAGCACCCATAGCGATGTCGGGCGCTCGAGTAACTGCCCAAGGTTACGACTCTGTATCCGGTGATCGCGGATCTCGTAAATCGCATATTGCGATTGGTGTCATCGCGGGCGCGTTGACCGGTGGCGTTGTGGGTGGATTGAGTGCGCGCAGCAGCAAGAATACCGGTACTTCATTGGACGGCGTAGCCACAGCAGCGAGCGTCACTGTCGGTGCGCTCGTGGGGCTAATAGTAGGCGGAGTGATTGGAGCGTTGATCCCGCATAACTGATGTGGTGAATTGGTGGTGAATATTGAGAACGGCGTCAGGGCATCTGCTACGATTTTCTGCGCGGCAATCTGATGCGTGAACCTCGACACCGCCTAAACCGGGGTCAGAGTGCAATTTTCTGGTTCCGGATGTCGTAATCCGCTGAACGGGGAGACCTCCGTCCCATTGTATGTTGTAGCTCGCTTCACCGGAGCTTCACCATGGCACGTCGGCCGCGCCTCGACATCCCTGGTATCGCGCAGCACGTGGTCCAACGGGGTAACGATCGAAAGCCGTGCTTCTTTCGCGAGTCGGACTATCTCTGTTATCTGCAGGCTCTGCACGAACTGTCCGTGCGGGAACATTGTGCCGTGCACGCGTACGTGCTCATGACGAACCATGTCCATCTGCTCGTCACGCCTGATGCACAGGGACAAGTCTCCCGCCTGATGCAGTCGCTCGGGCGTCGCTACGTGCGTTATGTAAACGACCGTTATCACCGCACAGGGACACTGTGGGAAGGACGTTACAAGGCGTCTCTGGTGGATAGCGACAGTTACCTGCTCTGTTGCTACCGCTACATCGAACTGAATCCTGTGCGGGCGCAGATGGTGGCAGAGCCCAGGGACTATCGCTGGTCGAGCTATGGAGCCAACGCATTCGGTGCCCGGGATCCGGCGATTCGCGCGCATCCGACCTACCTCGCGCTCGGCGACGATGCCGTAACGCGGCGCGCGGCGTATCGGACAATGGTCAGCGGCGCGATTTCGGAGCAGGACCTTCATGCCATCCGCCTGCAGCTGCAACGCCAGCACGCGCTCGGTCCGGATACCTTTCGTGCAGCGATCGAAGCGAAGCTGGGACGCCGCGCAGGCCCCGGAAAGGCGGGACGGCCACGCAAGGATCGTGAGTCTCGAAGAATTGTACTCTGACCCCGGTTTGCTGCGGATAAAAGCTGCGAGCGCGCCGCCGAGCGCTTCGACGGCGCGGTGCCGAAGAAAACGAGCGTAACATTTTTGGCGATGCCGTGAGGCACGACTGGACGGGAGAATCTACGATGCAGACACAAGAGATGGCGGTGGCTGTGCCGCTGGACGGAGTGGAGCTCCATGGAGACCTGAACATCCCGCAGGATGCGCGCGGGATCATCCTGTTCGCACACGGGAGCGGCAGCAGCAGGAAGAGCCCGCGCAATCGTGCGGTTGCGATGGAGCTGCCACAGGCCCACTTCGCGACGCTCCTTCTCGATCTGCTCTCGATCGATGAGGAACGAATAGACATGCGCACGGCCCAGCTCCGCTTCGACATACCGCTTCTCGCGACGCGGCTGGAGGCGGCGACGGCGTGGCTTGCGCATGAGCATTCGACGCGCCATCTCACGCTGGGGTACTTCGGCGCGAGTACTGGCGCGGCCGGCGCACTCGTCGCCGCGGCGCGCCTTCCCGACCGCGTTCACGCCGTCGTATCGCGCGGCGGCCGACCGGACCTCGCCGGCGCGGCGCTCCCGTCGGTGCGCGCGCCGACGCTGCTGATCGTGGGCGGCAATGACACGGATGTGATACGACTCAACCAGATCGCGATGAACGCAATGACGTGCGTGAAGCAGATGGAGATAGTGCCAGGCGCGGGGCACCTGTTCGAGGAGCCGGGAGCGCTCGACGAAGTGTCGAGCCTGGCAGCCGCATGGTTCGAGCGTCACCTGGCGCCGGGGTTCAAGCGCGCCGGGCAGGACAAGATCGGATGGTAGGAACATCTCGAGTCCCGCAACGCAGGGGGAAACTGCAAGTTCAGGGTCGGCCCTCGGCCCACTAGATGACTATGGACGTTGACCATAGTCCAATAGTTCGTTAGGATACGGTACCATGGCCGACGACATCCAGACCATCAGCATCTCACACTTCAAGGCCACCTGCCTTGCAGTGCTCGAGACGGTACGCCAGACCGGACTGCCTGTTCGCGTGACCCGGCGCGGCGAACCCGTGGCGGAGATCGTGCCGGTGCCGCCCGGCAGCAAAGATGCAACGTGGATCGGCTCGCTCGGTGGTGCCATTCGCGTGAAGGGGGACATCGTGTCTCCCGTCGCCAACGCGGATGAGTGGGAGGCGCTCGACTAGTGCAGTTGCTGCTCGATACGCATATCTGGATCTGGAGTGTGTCCGCGCCGGAGAATCTCTCTCCAAGGGTCCGAAAGGCGCTCGAGTCGCCGGAAAACGTGCTCTGGCTGTCGCCGATAAGTGTGTGGGAGGCAACGCTTCTTCTGCAACGCGGCCGGATTGTCGCCGACCGCGATCCGGACGATGCAGTTCGTGAGATGCTTCACGCCGTGCCGCAGCGAATCGCCGCACTGACCTATGAAGTAGCGATGGCGAGCTGTACGCTCAAGCTCGCGCATCGCGATCCCGCCGATCGGTTTCTCGCAGCAACTGCGAAGGTACACGACCTCACACTGGTCACCGCGGACGGTCGCCTGCTTGCGTCGCGCGAATATGCGACACTGGCGAATTCCGTGCGGCGCAGGGGAAAACCCGGGTCACGGTAGCCTTTCCGGACGCGAACCGGATGGCGGTTACTCGAGGAGATCGGGCGCTACGTGCTGCATCATGGCGCGCAGGATATCGTGTTCGACGCGGCCTGACTCTGCGGATCTTGCAACTATCGTCACACAACCAGTGACGAAGTAGGCGAAGCAGCTCGACGCATGATTCAGCGTTGCTTACATGGTAGATCCACCAACGACCCATTCCCCGAAATCGCGCGTGACAAAAATCCCCCTCCTGGTCGGGATCCTTCTAGCTATCACGCCACCAACATCGCAGACGGTCTTCGCGGCAGGAGATCAACGGATCGCTGCACCGGAAACGGACTCGCTGTTCGACACGATCGCCGCGCTAGATTCTGCCGTATTCGACGCTTTCAACAAATGCAGCTCTCCGGAGCAACTTCAGAAGCATGCCAGCTTCTTTGCGCCTGACGTCGAGTTCTATCACGACAAGGGTGGTGTCACGTGGACTCGCCAGGCGATGATCGCCAACACCAGAAAGAACGTGTGCGGCCACTTCCGCCGCGAGCTTGTCCGCGGGACACTCAGAGTTTTCCCGATCAAGGACTTCGGTGCGATCGAGCAGGGCAGTCATGAGTTCTGCCAGTTCGCAACAGGCAAGTGCGATGGACGCGCCGATTTCGTAATTGTGTGGCGACATCACAATGCGAGCTGGGAGATCACGCGAGTGCTCAGCTACGCGCACCGGCCCATCGATTAGCATGTCGCAATGATCACCTATACGCATCTCATCCTTGCCTGCTGGCTGGTCTTCGCCGGGTATTGGGCCTTTTCCACGTTACGCGCCAAGAAGAACATCCGCGGTCCCAGTTTCAGGAACGGCATGTAATTCCGGCTGGCACTCATCGTTGCTGTGACCGTCGTGCTGCACTTCACGGGCAACAGGTACTGGCTGTGGCATGCTGGCCCAGCGTTGCGCACCGATTCCGTGCACGGGCGCTTCTCGAGCACGCTTGTCCGCTCGATTGGTGTGGCCCTATGCGTCTTCGGGATCGCGTTGGCGATCTGGGCGCGTACGGTGATCGGCAGGAACTGGGGGATGCCGATGTCGCTGAAGGAGAATCCCGAGCTCGTAACGAACGGCCCCTACGCCCATATCCGGCACCCGATCTACACGGGAACCCTCACGGCGATGCTCGGTTCGACACTCACCCTCGGCGCGATTCTCTTCATCCCGTTTCTTTTCTTCGGCGCATACTTCATCTATTCCGCGATGAAGGAGGAAGCAACGATGGCGCGGCTGTTTCCCGATACGTACACGGAGTACAGGCGTCGCACCAGCATGCTGATTCCGTTCGTGCTTTAGATTCGTTTCTAATCGAGTCGCGCACGCCATACGGCGCAGCAGACGCTCCACAGCGTGTCCGGCAGCGCGTGCAGCGCGTACAGCGTGCGCTGCACGCGCCTTCTACATAACGATGTCCTACAGATTCGCCGACAGTTCAGTCATCACGGTAAAGATCGAGTCGGCATCTCGCTGATACACATCGTCGGCCCTGCTGAATCGCTACCGCTCCCCCGCCGGCTGGCGAGTCGTGACATCGGGGAGCGTGGAGACCGACCGGAGGCGTCAACGCGAGGTCGTCGAAGCGTTTCTCGCGGCGTCCAAGGCCGGCGATCTGGAGGGTTTGATCGCGGTGCTCGACCCGGACGTGGTGGTTCGCGGCGACACCGCCGCGGTGAAGCTGGGCGGTCACGCGGAAGTCGTTGGCGCCGCCGCGGTCGCGGATCTGTTCAAGGGACGCGCGCGGACGGCCGTGGTCGGATTGGTGGACGGCGAGGTCGGCGTTCATGTGCCTGTGCCCCGCCGGA
>DATBNQ010000081.1:0-13031 GCA_036554185.1 Gemmatimonadaceae bacterium
GACACTACCTCACGACTGGGCGGTCGCGCTGCCATTCGTCAACGACAAGCATCTTCGCGGACATGGATACAAGCCGCTCGGCCGCGACTACCCCGAGACGAGTGTCGGATGGTACCGGCGAAGCTTCAACCTTTCCGCGACGGATGCAGATCGCCGCATATCGCTCGAGTTCGACGGCGTGTTTCGGGATGCAATCGTCGTTCTCAACGGGCACTTTCTGGGGCGGAACATGAGCGGCTACGCTCCATTCCGATACGACATCTCGGACATCGCGAATTTCGACGAGCCGAACATCCTTGTAATTCGCGCCGACGCTACTGAATACGAGGGTTGGTTCTACGAGGGTGCGGGAATCTATCGCCACGTCTGGCTCGTGAAGACGAGCCCGTTGCACGTTCCACAGTGGGGAACCCTTGTACTATCCGATCTGATAGCAACGAATGGATCGACAGACTCGGCAAACCTCACGATATCGACCGAGGTCGCCAATGAGTCGGATTCCGCGGCGTCCTACCGCGTCGTTTCGGAGGTTCACGACTCGTCCGGGAAGGTGATCGGCGCGGCAACAACACGTCCTCAGCGCGCCGATCCTTGGTCCACCGGTGCCATCACGCAGAGCATTCGTGTCATCCGACCGGATCTGTGGTCCGTTGATGCACCGCACCTGCACACGCTCGTCACGAGGATCATCAATGATCGATCGGAAAGCGTTGACAGATACGAGACCACTTTCGGCATCCGCAGCATGCACTTCGACGTGGACAACGGCTTCTTCCTGAACGGCCAGCGCGTTGCGCTCAAGGGCACGTGCAACCACCAGGATCACGCGGGCATTGGATCGGCGTTGCCGGATGCAGTCCAGACGTTCCGCATTTCGATGCTCAAGCAGATGGGCTCCAATGCATACCGCACCTCGCACAATCCGCCAACGCCAGAGCTGCTTGACGCATGCGATCGGCTCGGAATGCTGGTCCTCGACGAAACGCGCATGTTCTCGTCGCAGCCGGAAGGGCTGAGCCAGCTCGAGCGAATGATCCGACGGGACCGGAACCATCCGAGTGTTTTTGCGTGGTCCATCTCAAATGAAGAGTGGGATTCACAGGGTACGACAGCAGGCACTCACGTTGCCCACTCCATGCGGCGGCTCGCAAAACGCCTGGATCCGTCGCGACCCGTAACTGCCGCGGTCGACAGCTCTTATGGCAAGGGTGTCATGCTTTCGCTCGATGTGCAGGGTCTCAACTACGTTCGTGAGAGTATCGACGGGTTGCATCGCGAAATGCCGAAGCTTCCACTCTTCGAATCCGAGACCGCCAGCGCGTTCGCGACACGTGGTATCTACGCCAAGGATGCGAAGCGCGGTTACGTAAGCGCGTACGATATCAACAAGCCGGGATATGGTGCCACAGCCGAGGAGTGGTGGACATACACAGTTGCGCGGCGCTGGCTTGCCGGCGGTTTCGCGTGGACCGGCTTCGACTACCGAGGTGAGCCATCGCCGTACGACTGGCCGTGCATCAGCTCGCATTTCGGAATCATGGATACCTGCGGCTTTCCGAAGGACACCTTCTACTACTATCAAGCCTGGTGGGGAGACAAGCCGGTGCTGCACCTGTTCCCGCACTGGAACTGGGCAGGCCGCGAAGGCCAGGAAATCGACGTCTGGGTGCACAGCAACCTCGACAGCGTCGAGCTGTTCCTCAACGGCGCGAGCCTGGGCGCGCAGACTGTTCCGCGACAGGGGCATGTTTCGTGGAAAGTTCAGTACGCACCGGGTCTGATTGAAGCTCGCGGTTACAAGGACGGCAAAGTCGTGCAGTCCGCCAGGCGCGAGACAACCGGACCAGCGACACGCATACTTCTTCATGCCGATCGCGAATGGATTTCAGCGGATGGCGAAGATGTCGTGATGGTCGACGCACAAGTCGTGGACGATCAGAATCGACCGATCGATGATGCCGACGCGCAGATATCCTTCGTTGTTGGCGGCAGCGGCGCGATAATCGGCGTGGGCAACGGTGACCCCAGCAGCCACGAGCCTGACAAGGCTACAGTGCGCAGGCTGTTCAGCGGAAAGTGCGTCGCGATCATTCAGGCTACTCGCTCTGCCGGTGCGTTGCACGTCGAAGCGACCTCGTCCGGGCTTGCCACCGCAACTACGATGATCAGCTGCCGCCCCGCAACGCCGCGCGCGAGCGCTTGATTTGACGTTTTACTTTCGGGCCGCCCCGCTCTCCCACAGGTGCAGTGTGGCATAACTGCGCCACGGGCGCCATGGTTGTGACATTTCCTCTGCGCGCACAGCCGTGACTCCACCCAGCCTGTTGCGGAGTGCGATGTCCTCCTTGGGGAATGCGTCAGGCCAGCGAAGCGCGCGCATTGCGATGTATTGAGCCGTCCACTTGCCGATGCCAGGCAATGCGACCAGCTGCTTCATCGCGGCCTCCGGTTCCGTGCCGGCGTCGAGCACGAGCCTGCCGGATGCAATCTCGGTCGCGAGCGCAAGGATGCCGAGCGCTCGCGACTTGATCACGCCCAGCGACGCAATGTCATCGACGCGCAACTCAGCTACGCGCTCCGCGGTCGGTGTGAGATGTGTGAGGGAATGGTGCGGAGTCTCAACTCGCTCGCCAAATGCATCCGCGTACCTGCCTGCCAGCGTCGTGGCAGCTTTGACCGTGATCTGCTGGCCAAGTATCGCGCGCACTGCAAGCTCAAAACCATCGAAAGCGCCCGGCACTCGCAAGCCCGGGTTTCGCTCCACCATTTCAGCGAGAACAGAGTCGCGCATCAGCTGCGCTGAGATCATGTCCGGTCGCGCGTCGAGATCGAAGAGATTCCGCAGCCTGCGTAGCAGAGTCGGCAGAACTGGCATCAACGTATGCGTGAGCTCGACGAGCAGCATCCGCTTCAGCGGCACGTTGCGGACGTGAATCCATCCCGTGTGGCCGCCGAGCCGAACGGTACGGTAGTATGCGTGGCTGTCGACACGCTCGACACCCTTCAGCGTTCTTGCGCACAGGAAGCGAAGCATTCCGTCCCAGTCGAACGGAGGCCGATAGGCCAGCTGGAGTGTGAACGTATCGCCGGCCGTCGGAGCCGGAACCGCACCGTTCGCGGCGCTGCGCAGTCTCGTCGGGGGCATTCCGTATCGACCCCGGAACGCGTCGTTGAAGCGCCGCAAGCTTGCGAAGCCGCTGGCGAACGCAATCTCGGTGATTGGCAGCGCCGTTTCAGTCAACAACTGCTTGGCGAGAAGCAGCCGCCGCGTGAGCACCAGCTGCATCGGCGACACACCAAGCTCCTTGTGCACGATCCTCCGAATCTGACGCGAACTCCAACCGAACTTTGCGGCAACATCTTCCAGACTCGAGCCGTTGTCGAGCATGCCTTCCTGGATCCGATACGCGACGAGACTCGCGATGCGATGCGCATCATCGACCGGCGCGGTCCCGGGCGCCAGTTCCGGCCGGCATCGGAGGCATGGCCGGAACAGCTCCCGCTCTGCTGCCTCGGCATTGTCGAAGAACCGGCAATTGGCTGCGCGGGGCGTCCTCGCTGTACAAACGGGACGGCAGTAGATGCCGGTGGACGTCACGCCGATGAAGAAGATTCCATCGAAGCGCGGGTCGTGCGATGCAAAGGCTTCGTACAGTGCGGCGTGATCGGGAGCCATCCCTTATTATACCGGGAGAGACCGCAGCCGACTAGCCATTTTCGGACATCATATGAAGCGCCAACAGTTGCTCGACCGCCTGGATTCCGCGTGGGCCGACTTCGAGGCCTCCTACGCTGGTCTCTCCGATGCACAGCTGTTGATTCCGCGCGTCACCGGTGAGTGGTCCGTGCGCGATATCATCGCTCACGTGACGTGGTGGGAAGAGGAAGCGCTGAAGTCACTCCCCGTGATTCGCGAAGGAGGACGATGGCCGCGCTATTCAGTGGCCTACGGCGGCATCGACGCATTCAACGCAATGATGACCGAAAAGCGACGCGGTCTCACGTTGAGCGAAGTGTTGGCCCAGCATGATGCTGTCCACGCGCGCCTGATGAGCTATGTCGCCGGCGCTCCGGACGAACTGATAGTGCGGGAAACGAGATTCCGCCGGCGCCTTCGATTCGATACGTACGACCATTATCCCGTGCACACGAGGGCGATCCGCGAGTGGCGTGCGCAACTCGCGCATGAGACGTGATGAAGCTCTAGGGGCCGGCTCGCGGTGATGCGATTTCATCGATCGCCGCCGTGTGCCAAGTCAGCGGCGTGAAAGCCATGACTGCTCGCGTATACTTCTTGCCGGATCACCGTTCGACTCAGAACGCACACACGAGGATGCTCGACACGTGCCTACGGTAGAGCTCGTCATTTTCCTGCTTATCGTGGCCGCGGGTCTGGAACTGCTGTCGCGCCGGATCGGTGTGCCGCGACCCATCCTCCTGGTCATAGCTGGCACCCTGCTCGCAGTGGCCCCGTCCCGGCCTACCGTGCGCATCCAGCCGGACGTGATCTTCGTCATCTTCCTCCCCCCGCTGCTATACTGGGCCGCGATAAACACATCGTACCGCGAATTCAGACAGAACCGTCGCGACATCATGCTGCTCGCCGTCGGTCTTGTAGTGGCGACCGCAGCAGCGGTCGCGGCGGTTGCACACACGCTGCTTCCCGTTCTTTCATGGCCAGCGGCGTTCGCACTCGGCGCCGCCGTCGGCCCGACCGACGCAGTCGCGGCGACCTCCGTGATGCGCCGATTCGGCGTGCCGCGGAATATCGTATCGATCCTCGAAGGCGAGAGCCTCGTGAATGACGCCACGTCACTCGTGATCTTCCAGATGGCGCTTACGGCGAGCGATACGGGCACATTTTTGCTCGGACCCGCCCTTCTCCGTTTTCTGTGGGCAGCTGGCGGCGGAATACTCATCGGGCTGGCCGCTGGCTGGAGTATCGCATTCATCAGGCGCTCGCTGCGCAGGAAGCCGGATCCCAATCCGGTCGTGGAGACGAGCCTTTCGCTACTGACACCGTTTCTCGCCTTCCTCGCAGCCGACAGAGCCGGCGTATCCGGTGTGCTTGCAGTCGTCGTCGTCGGCCTGTACCTCGGGCACGCTTCGGCGAGACTACTCACGGCTTCATCCCGGCTTCAGGCGATCAACATGTGGGAAGTTGTGGACTTCCTGCTCGAAGGTCTGCTATTCATTATCGTCGGTCTGGGACTTCCGCTCGCACTCGGCGCGGTGAGCGGACAATCGGAAGCGACACTTCCGCGGCTGGTGCTTGCCGCTGCGGCGGTCAGCCTCGTCGTCATAGTGCTCCGGATCGCGTGGGTATTTCCAGCAACATATTCGCCTCGCTATTTCCGCCGGCGGTTCCAGGCGAAGCGTGATATCTATCCACCCTGGCAGAATGTGTTTTTTGAAGGATGGGCGGGACTCCGGGGTGCGGTATCGCTCGTCGTCGCGCTGTCCATTCCATTCGCGACCGGTTCAGGCACGCCGTTTCCCGGCCGCGACCTGGTGATTTTCCTGACGTTTATCGTCATCCTGGTGACACTCGTCGGTCAGGGACTGACGCTCAGGCCGCTGATCTGGAAGCTCGGGCTGATTGAGGACAACGAGGATGCTTACGAGGAAACGCATGCGCGCCTGCAGACTGCTCGCGCGGCGCTCGAACGCTTGGACAAGCTCGCTCCGGAATTGCAGTCTCAAACCGCCGGGTCGGAGAATGGCGACGGGTCGGCGACAGCCCGGAACACGGAGATTCGCCCGGTGATCGACCGACTGTACGATCGTTACACTCATCTGGCTCATCGATACTCCAACGATGCGCGCAACCGATGTGCCGATGACGCCGCCTCGAGTGGGCTCTCCACCGACCAGGACGTCGACGCCGTCGAGGCTGCGTTGGACGAGCGCCGCGCGGAGTCCTACAAGCAACTCCGCATGGAAGTGATCGACGCCGAGCGCAATGAGCTGATTCGCCTTCGGGACGACGGTGAAATCAGCGACGGCGTACTTCATCGAGTCGAGCGCGATCTGGACCTTGAGCAATCGCTCCTCACCGGGCGGAACGGCTGAACGACGGGAATGTCCGTGTGATATTTTCCAGTTACAGGGGCCGCCGACTCACCGCCAGATCGATTGGCACGGCGGCCCGTTCCGTGCAACGCTCACAGTATTTCCCATGGCATCCAGGCGTTTACGATCACCGAGGAAGGCATCCATGAAATCGTCACCCGTCAGGAAGACGAGCAATACGCTTCGTCTGCGGCAGGCTGCGCTCGCAACTCCGACCGATCTCTCGGCTGGCGCGACGCGCGACATCGCCGCCGCATTGAACGCGATCCTTGCAGACGTTTTTGCGCTGTATCTGAAGACCAAGAACTTCCACTGGCACATGAGCGGACCGCACTTTCGCGATTACCATCTTCTGCTGGATGAACAGGCCGATCAGCTATTCGCGATGACGGATCCGATCGCCGAGCGAGTCCGGAAGCTGGGCGAGATAACAGTGCGGTCGATAGGACAGATTTCGCGCACGCAGCGCGTCCTGGATAACGATGCCCAGTACGTCGAGCCGTCCGACATGCTCGCCGAGCTCCGCGATGACAACAAGGGACTGGCCGCAAGCTTGCGCGAGACACACAACGTCTGCGAGGAGCATCGCGATGTTGCGAGCGCAAGTCTGATAGAAGTCTGGATCGACGAGACGGAGCGTCGTACCTGGTTTCTCTTCGAGTCGGGCCGGGCCGGAGATTCGAGCGGTCACTAGGATCCGTCCGGCCGCGAACACTGGCGGCGTTGGCCCGCTGCTGCAACGTGTACTCCGCGCGGTTGTCCTGTGCGCGAGCGTGCCAGTTGCCGCGCTGGCACAGAGCAGCGCTCCGGTCTCTATCGATGATTTTCTGCGGACGACCGTCGGAATCGGCGCGGGTGAGATCGCAGCGGCACGCCAGGGGCGTGCGGCGACGAAGTTGCTGCATACCGAGCTAAGTCGTGACGTCGCAGTTTTCGGCATAGTTGGCATTCACGTAAGTCGCGAAGCTTACAACGCACACCTTCGCGACGTGCCATCGCTCATTGCGGCTCGCGCGCAGAACTTTGGAATCCTCGGCGATCCAGTACAGCCGAGCGAGATGCGGGGAGTATTCTTTGATGGGTCGGAGTGGGGTGACTTGAAATCGTGCAGCGTCAACGACTGCAACTTCAAGCTACCCCGTTCGGCCATGCAGCAATTCGCTCAGGCGGTCGATTGGAGCAGCGATAACGCACGGGCGCAGGTCGATTCGCTGATGCGCAGTGACATGCAGGCGCTCGTCGCCGCGTATCGCGTCCGTGGCAACGCGGCGATGCTTCGATACGATGACACACGTGGAGTCGACGCCAGTGACGCCTTTTCCGCTCTGCTCGGAGAGTCCCGGTTTTTGCACGATTACGCGCCGACCTTCCGCGACTATCTTCTCAACTACCCGTCTGATAGACCCGACAGTGTGCTTGATGTGATGTACTGGTCGATGGACAAGATTCCGCATCTTCGTTCGACCTTCACGCTCAACCAGATGATTGTCTACACACCGTCATCGGGCCCCGCGCTGATTGCCCGCAAACAGATCTATGCGGATCACTATTTCGAGGCGGTGCTGGAAGTATCCGCCGTGTTCGACGCACCGGACCTGGCCGGCGGACCTGGTGTCTATCTCGTCAGCGTTCGGCGATATCGATTCGACAGTCTTCCCGGCGGGATATTGAACATCCGCGGTCGAGCACGAAGTCAATTGCAGAAACGGATGCAAGTAGACCTTGAACGCGAGCGCAAGAAGGTCGAGGGGGGCTGACTGGCGATGCTGGTCAACGAAATGCAGTTGGAAAGTGGGGTCGGCTCGTGGTGAACGGATCCACAAAATTCTCCTTCAGCGAAGTCCCTGGTGCACGGTTGCATGCCCGCTCGTGCCGCCACATGGCGGCACAAACGGCGACTGTCTCAAGCCTGGAGATGTCCATGCCCCATCGTCGTTACCAATTCATCGCCCTCGTTGGCTCGGCCCTGTTTGGACTGGCTGCCTGTTCCGGTAAGCGCTCCGACAATTCCGCCGATACGGCGAAGGTAGCAAGTACAGCAGCGAGCGCGGCGCCGACGGCCGCTCCGACCGTCAGTCCACAGGACTGGCCGGGTTACAATCGCACCCCTGCCGGCGATCGGTTCTCTCCGCTGTCAGAGATCAGCACGGCCAACGTCGCCCAGCTCAAGCAGATCTGCATGTACAAGCTGCCCGAGGTCACCTCACTGCAGACGGGGCCGATCGTCGTGAACGGTACGATGTATTTCACAACCGACACGATCTCGTACGCAATCAATGCGATCACCTGCGCGGAACGTTGGAAGCGACCCCGACACAGCACCAAACCGAGCGCCCTTCTCGTGAACCGCGGCTTCGCTTACATGGATGGCACATTGTTCCGAGGCACTTCGGATTCTCACGTACTCGCAATGGACACGACCGATGGTCGCGTGTTGTGGGATCACGTCGTAAGTGTGACGGCACCCGGCATGTCCATTCCGATGGCACCAATCGCCGCCGATGGCATGGTCTATGTCGGCAATGCCGGCGGGGATCAGGTTGGCGTCACTGGACATGTCTATGCGCTGGATGCGCGGGATGGACACGTGGTCTGGCAGTTCGACGTGGTACCGGACACCGGCGCGGCCCGCGCTACCTGGACCAACAAGCGACTGCCGGTAACGGGTGGAGGGTTCTGGACATCGTTCACGTTTGACGCCGCAAATAACGTGCTCTACGTACCGGCGGGAAATCCGGCGCCCGATTTCGAGATTGAACTTCGAACGGGAGCGGCCCTCTACACCGACGCCGTCATCGCGATCGACGCGGCAACTGGCAGAATGCTTGGCTATGACCAGCTCGTTAAGAACGACATGCACGACTGGGATGTTGACAGCCCACCCACACTGTTCACCACTCGCGCGGGCCATCGAGTTGTCGCTTCCGCGAATAAGGACGGGCAGCTTGCCGTGCTCGATCGATCCCGGATCTTGCGCGGGACGGCTGTCGCGGGAGATCTCGGCACGGCATTGCCGGTGCTGTACAGAATGCCAACCACAACACGCACGAACGTAGACACTCCCCTGTCCCGGGACAGCGTGATTCAGTTCTGTCCCGGTATAACCGGCGGCTCAGAATGGAATGGCGCGGCATACAGCCCGAATACCAACGCGATATACGTCGGTGCTGTCGACTGGTGCGCCGTGGTGCAGCTCAAGCGTGATACCACAACGATCCCGCCGGCGGGCTCCACCTGGCTTGGCAACGAGAACGCCAATCCATTTGTCCCTGCAAGCCAGGCGCACGGATGGCTCACGTCATTCGACGCCGACAGCGGTACGGTGCGGTGGAAATTCCACGCACCGCACCCCATTCTTGCCGGTGTCACACCAACTGCCGGCGGCGTCGTGTTCGCGGCCGACATGTCTGGCGAGTTCTACGCTTTCGACGCCGACAGCGGCAAGGTGCTCTGGAAAACCAACACCGGTCAGTCCACGGGCGGCGGGGTGATCAGTTATGCGGCGGGTGGCCACCAACTCGTCGCAATAGCATCGGGCATGAAGTCACCAGTGTGGCCCGGCGCCGCGCAACAGAGCCGGATCCTCGTGTACGGATTGAAGTGACGTAGCACCATTGCACCCGGCAGGCTGGTGACGTCGAGCGCGCGACGTCACCGGTCTCCGGCTACCACGCAAGCATGAAGTCAGACATCGTCGTTCATGTGCCGGAACTCACCGCGAAGTTCAGGGTGGTGCCGTGCGATCAGCCACCACGCAGCTCCCCACCCCGCGAAATTCCCGAGCCATACACTTGGCCACGCGAATACTCCCAAACCGCCATTCGAGAGTATTGCCGTTATTCCCGCAAACAGAAACTGGGCCAGTATGAACAGCGTCGCCGCGAGACCAAGGACTGACGGATTGCCTCGCGCTGCCTCCACGAATTTGAGGATTATGACCGCAAGCAGAACCCAGTACGCAAAATGGACGATCGTGAACACCAGGACGGGAAGCCATATCGAAGCGGTCGCCCCACCGACGAGATCAAGCAAGCCACGTCCGAACATCGTAGCCAGATGTAACGGGCTTCCGTTCAACCAGTCGCTGACAGCGAACCAAAGCCACACGACCGTTGCGCCGAGTGCGCCCGCTTGCAATCCCTGGTGGGCGCTCGAGCGCGTCGGGTGCTTTGCAGTTGTTGTCGAATCAAGCGTATCAGACATAGCATCCGGGGTATGAGGAATGCACGTAACGTTGTTCCGCTAAGCTTCGGGTGGCACCTTCTCGGCGGGACTGTCCCGCATATGCTCGACTTGTGCGATATCGCGCGCCGGTCCTTGCCTGCGGAGCCGGAAGCTCTGCAACAGCATCGCTCCTCCGAACCAGACGCACAGAATTGCAAATGGAATTGCGATGACGTGCGGCCAGACAATCGCCACGACCGCAAGGATGACAAGAATAGCCCCCGCCGATGCAACTGCGCGCGAATCCGCTGCGGCGAGTACGCGACGCTGCGTCATCGCAGCGGAGACCGTGTTGCCCAATCGTATCGCTCCCGCAACGCCGCGGCCGGCACTTCCCGATCCCCTTCGCCGATCGCGCCGGCGACCCATGTGCTGCTCCGCCGATCGGTTCGCGGCGCCCGAGCCAGAGACGCGCGCGGCACGCTCGCGGCGACGCCGGTGTAACACGACCTCCGTCGCATTGGTCAAATCTTCCAGATACGACTCCACCATGCATTCTGCGAACGCGACGTCCTCTATTACCGCGTCCAGCTCGTAGTTGCCCAGCCAGCTTGCGATGTTGAGATTGCTCGAGCCCACGCGCGCAAGCCGCCCATCGGCAACCGCGGTCTTGGCATGCATCATCGTGCCGTTCCACTCGAACACGCGAACGCCTGCCTCCAGAAGCGGCCGATAACCCGCCTGTGAAAGCGGCCGCAGCAGCGGAATGTCAGTTCCACCCGGCACCAGCAGACGAACGTCGACGCCATCCTGGGCAGCGGCGCGGAGTGCCTGCACGTGCGTTGGCATTCCGGCATAATACGCATCGGTGAGCCATAGCGTCTCTCGCGCGGCTCCGGCCACGAGTTCGTCGATCCGCAGCAGTCGTGCACGCCACGGCTCGCTCGCCACCACGCGAACCGATGTGTCGCCGGCGATTGCGATATCATCGACGCTTACAAGCTCGCCCCGCGGAATCGGTGCACCCGCTGCCGCCCAGACGCGGCTGAATGCGCGGCCGACGTCTGCCACGGCCGGTCCGCGGATCTCGACGCCCGTGTCACGCCACGGCGCGATCCCACGCGCTGGATCTCCAACCCACGCATCACCGACGCACAGGCCGGTGATGAATCCAACTGTACCGTCAACGACGACACTCTTGCGATGGTCGCGATTCACCCACCCGAGCGGACTTGCAAGAGTGAATGGGTTGAAGCAGCGAACCTCAACGCCTGCATCGGACATTGACTTCCAGAACCTGGACGGAGTCTTGCCCAACGCGCCCATCCAATCGTACAGCAGACGCACGGTCACTCCCGCGCGCGCCTTCTCAATCAGTGCCTCTGCAAATTGACGGCCCGAAATGTCGTCGCGCATGATGTACGCCTCGAAGTACACGTACCGCTCAGCGGCGGCGATCGCGACCAGCCATGCAGGGTAATTCTCCGCCGCATCGCGCAGCAGTCGCACGCTGTTGCCATCAACCCGCGCCGTGCCGGCCGCGCGGGACACCGCACGGTCCAGCAGCCACTGGCTCGAGCCTGCGTCGGCCCGGGCTGGCAATCGATCTTCCTGGAGGAGACCAGCGATCACGCGGGCGGCAGCGTTGCCGCGGTTCCACTGTGCGATTCGCGGCCGAATATGTTGTCGACGTGCACGCGTACCAACTGAACACGTTCCGGCATCGGATCATCCGCGGTAAGGATTTGCGGTACCGCACTCCGCAGGAGATTGACTGCGTTCTCGAACTCGAACCAGTCGCGGGATTGCATATCAGATGTCAGAAATTCAATAGCCCCCGACACTTCTACCGATATCCAGTCGTAGATGCCCTCGACTTCGCCGGCCTCGAACGCGGCCCATGGATGATGCTTTGCCATCGTGAGATCCTGGCCTAGCTCGGTGCGAGCATATATCCAGCCTTGCGAATAGATGTACGGGCAGAGCTTGACTCGCACGAGGTCGTGGAAGCTGATCCCTACCCGACCCACGTGATGCCTTCCGAGAACCGTGAGCGATTCAGTACGTGACAGCTCACGAACATGCACGTGCAAGTCAGCGTTTCCTGCAGCATTTGCGACATCGTCGCTCGCCGCATGCGAGCCGCGGTCCGTCGATCCGGGTGTTGCATTATTCATGGTATCCCCTACCGGTTTACGATTCGCTCCAGTGCCGGGCGGTCCCACGCCCCACGCTCCGCAGCGGCTTCATAGGTGCTTTGTAGAAAATCCAGCAGCGTGTCATCCGGCGATTCCGACGCACGCACGGCGTCGTATGGCAGGATGAACTCTCGCATGTTCTCATCATAGTACGCCGCCTCGGGCCGAACCTTGTAACTCCTGTATCCCTCGGGCTCCGGATACGCGTATGAATAGAACGCGGCCTCCTGCGTGCCACCGCCGGGCCAGAAGCCACAGCTGCTGCATTCGCGGGAGTATGCCTCCTGCATCACATAGTCGGGGCAATTGGGAGCACCCCCGGGATGCAGCGGGGCGCCGCGCCCGGAGAATCGTGTCGCCGCAAGATCGAAGCTTCCCCAGAAAAAATGCACTGGACTCGCCTTTCCCTCGAACCGTCCGCGAAAGCGCTTCATCACTCGATCCGCCTGCACCATTGCACGCCACCATCGATTCGCCCAGTCCGGATCGTACGATGCGTGCTCCGTATCCCGCGCAAATGGAATGGCGGTCACGACTTCGACAGGGGTTCCGTTGATCCGCGCGTCGATATCGAGTGCGCGCAGCACATCGAGATAC
>DATBNQ010000005.1:0-6211 GCA_036554185.1 Gemmatimonadaceae bacterium
TGCGCGATGTCGCGAAGCTTGTCGACCTGCGCCTTCTGCAGAGCGAGCTGCTCATCGATGGACTTGCTCATCACGTCGAGCCGCTGCTGCTCGATCGCCATCCTCGACTTGAGCTCGACAGCCTTGTCCTTGGCCTTGCTCACGTCCATGGGCGCAAGCAGACCCTTCGCGAGAAATCCCTTCTTCTCGAGCTCGTCGAAGGCCGTCGCGTTGCGAATAGCATCGTTGTAGTCCGAAGTCGTCGTCGCGACGACCCCTTCCTGCGCGAGCCGCTGCGTCGACAGACTTATCCTCAACGTGACGAGCCCCGCCTCCGCCGCACTCAACTGCTGCTCGGCGCTCAACGCCTCGAGCTGCACGTCGGGATTGCTCAGCTCCAGCAGCGTCGTCGTATCCATCACGGTTGCACCGGGCAGCACGTCGATGCGGTCGACGCGTCCCGCCGTCACCGCCGATATCCAGCGAATCTGCTCGGGGACGAGCGAGCCCGGCCCGCGGACGTCGATAACCATATCGCCGCGCCGCACCGAGTCTATCACGACCGATGACCGATCCACACTCGGTGCCGCAGGCTTGAGGTTCGCAATTGCAACCACAGCTACGATTATCGCGATCAACCCAATTCCACCATATATGTAGCGTCGCCTGTTCGGCGCGCGTTCGCGCGGTATGTCCACTTAGATTCTTTGCTCTGTCATATTGTTTGAACAGCCACTAATCCGCTCGAAGTGCTTCGACCGGATCGACGCTCATTGCGCGCTGCGCTGGTACATAGCTCGCGAGAACCGCGATGAGCAGCATGATAACCGAGACGGCGATCAACGTGGTTGGATCGGTCGGACTTACGCCGTACAGCACGGAACCGAGCACGCGTGTGATCGCAACCGTCACCGCAATCCCGATGACTATTCCAGCGACGGCGAATTGCACGGACTGTCTTACCACCATCGTACCGACACGTGACGCATGCGCGCCGAGTGCCATGCGAATCCCGATCTCGCCACGACGCCTGCCAACGATGTACGAGATCACGCCGTAGATACCGATCGCGCTCAGAATCAACGCCATCGAAGCTGCGATCGCGAGCAACGTCATTGTGAACGAGAGCCGGACCATGGAGCGAGCGACTATGTCTTCCATCGGCCTGACATTACCGAGTGGAACATCGGGATCCATGTCCTGGAGGATACGTCGAAGCGATCCAGCCAGTACAGTCGGTGGTACGCCGGTCGACCGAAGCACGACCGTCATCGTCCGCACCGGTCCTTCCAGGTACGTATTTGCAATAGGAAGCAACGGATAGAAGACCGCCTCGGCCGGTGGATCGCTCAAAGCCGAGCCGTGGATGTCGTCACTGATTCCTACGACACGATAGAAGGGCGGCTTGCGCCCACCGAGTTTGATCCCCTTGCCGATCGCGTCCTGTCCGGGCCACAGCCGAGCGGCCAGCGCCCTGGTGACAACGACTCCAGCCGTGCGCGACTCGACGTCGCTCCATCCTGGCTCCGAGCCGCGCAGCTTGATGCCGAGTGCACGGAAATATCCAGGTGCAATTGTCTTGGCACCGATGCATCCGACCTGTTGCCCTCGGTCCTCACCAGGATCCTCGATGGACATTCCAGAGCAGCCGCTGAACCCACCGATTGCAGTACCGTCATTGGAAGGACCGAGCGGAACCACTTCACCCGCGCCCGCAACCTGAACTCCAGGGATCGCGGCGGCGCGTGTCAGCAGATCGTGATAGAAGCCTTCCACCTGCTCCATCGTAGAGTACCGAGCGGCGGGAAGGCTCAACTCGGCGGTCAGTGCGTTGGCCGGGTCGAATCCCGGTGAAACGCCGCGGAGGTTTCGAAAACTCTGCAACATGAGGCCCGCTGCTGCGAGCAGCACCAGTGCAAGGGCCGTTTGCGCGGCGACGAGCATGCCACGTGTGAAGTGTTGCCTCGCGGAAGACGTCATGCCGCGTCCGCCTTCACGCAACATCATCGCATCGTCGGCGGATTCCGCGCCGATCAGAGCCAGCGCTCCGAAAAGAATGCCGGCGGCTAGCGAGACGCCAATGGTGAACAACAAGCTCAGCCATCCAAGGTGGACCTCGCTCATTCGAGGAAGATCAGGCGGAGCGAGCACAACTATGACATGCAACCCGACAGCGGCGAGTCCAAACGCTGCGGCGCCGCCGGCCAAAGCGAGCAGTATCGTCTCAGTGAAGTAGTGCCGTGCAAGGTCCGCCCGCTTCGCTCCCAGAGCTGTGCGGATCGCGACTTCGCGCTGACGCGATTCCGCGCGCACGAGAAACAGATTGGCGACGTTCCCGCATGCAATTACCAATACGAGCCCCACCGCACCGAGCAATATCCACAGACGTGTCGATACGTCGCCGATGATGCGCGCCCGGAGCGGTGTCACGGCGGTAGTAAAGCCGGTCCCCTTCAGAAAGCCATCGCTGTAGGCGGTAGGAAACAGGACCGGAAACCGTTTCGTGATCTGCGCTAGCTCTGCCTGCGCCGACGCCACCGTTGCGCCGAGCGACAGGCGCGCGACTACGGGGAGATAGTGGTGATTTTGCGGCGTTGCGTTGGGGTCGAGCTCTGCAGGTACCCACAAGTCAACGTCAGGAGAAGTCACATCGGGGACCGTCGCGTCCGGACCCATCACTCCGACTATCTGCATCGGAGTCGTATTCACGGTGATCGAGGTGCCAACGACGTGCGGGTCGCTGTCGAGACGAGTCTTCCAGTAGTCGTAGCTGATCACAACCACGGGTTGCGCGTTCGGCAGATTGTCCGTCTGACTGAGCGCGCGTCCGAGCATCGGGCGGAGGCGAAGGACATCGAAGATGCTCGCGCTTACCAGCGCAGCCGGAACGCGCTCTGCGGCCCGCTTGCCGGTAATTGTCATCCGCTCCAGCATGAGTGCGGCGGCGTTTTCGAGGGTGTGCGCATTCTTCTGGAAGTAGAAGAAGCCGGCGGCAGAAAGTCCCCATCTCGAATCGGGCTTGATCCCCGGCGTCGGCGAATCCAACCAGACGAGCCGCTCCGAGTCCGCATACGGGAGCGCGTGCAACACCACCCGATCCAGCATCGTGAAGATCGCCGTCGTCGCGCCGATCCCAAGCGCCAGCGTGATGATGACGATCAGTGCGAAGCCAGGACTGCGCGCCAGTGACCGAACAGCGCGCCCAATTTCACGCTTGAGCGAGTCAACCATGTCCCTGCCTGCCCCCCGTTGTGGTACCCGCCCTAAGGGAACAAGCGTGCCAGAACCATGGCACGGTCTATCATGTTGTGCTGCAAAGAGTTAGCTGACTATGCAGATCCGCGGCCTGGCATGCGCATGTCCGGATCTGGGACTGGTCGTCCCATTATCGAACACTATTTCTACCAGCGCATCCGGCTCGTAGTCCCCCGACGTGCTCAGCCCTGAACGCGATCCCAGGTCTCGCGAAGCCCCAGTGCGTCGATCTCCGAAAGCAGGATCTGCCGATCCGGCGAATCGCCACGCACCCGCAAAATCGCCTGAATGTCTGAGATATGTTTTGGTGATCCGCCGTCTTGCAGATACTGCAGCTTGCTCAGGATGACATATTCCGGCGGCGCGAACCACACGGCGTCGCCATGCTGATCGATCACCTGCCGGTGCAGCTCGAGCGCGCGTTGCATCAGGGGATTGGTGCCGACAACACCACTACCATATCGATGTCGTTGGTAAATCTCGCATGACTGTATGTGCTCGACGCAACCGAGCCAGTCACCATGTATGCGGCACCGATCTGATTCAGTGGCGCAACGAACAGCGAGATCAGATCAGGGGGCAGCATAAAGGAAGCTGTCCCTGACCATTTGTTGGATCTCCTCTTCGGAGAGTTCCGGATGCTCCGACTGCAACAACGACGTCTTGAGCGCCCACGCACTCTGCTGGAGACTGTGCAGCGTCGCGAGCTGCTGCGCTGGCGTCAGGTTCCGCGCAATCTCTACATACGCTCTTTCCGCCTCCAGATGATGCGGCTGCGGTGAAATCATGGGATCGAGCATCCCATAAATACAAGGGGAAACAGCACCCCCAATCCCTCACTGCACCAGCAACATCCTCACCGCCGGCACCGCCACCAGATGCAGCACACCCTGCGGTCTGTCCAGCGATTGCAGTGTCACAATCGCCGCGTCGGTCCAGCTCTTCGGCAACGGAACGCCGCTCTTCCGCGCTTCCAATGCTTCGAGTCCGATTGCGCCAACCGTTGCAAGCGCGTCGGCCGCCGGAATCGCTCCCTGCACAAGCGGCGACCGGCCGGCGATCGCGTGCACTCGCGGAGCGAGATCGCGCCACTCGGTGAACCAGCTTTGCAGCGTGTCGTGCGCCGCAACGTTCATCGACGACGATGCCCCGACTGCCTGCGCGAGCTGCATCATTCGCCACCGCGCCGGCGGATCCGGCTGCGCAGCGTCGACCATCTGCACGAGCGGTGTCGCCTGCCTGTTACGATCAACGTGCATTCGCTGCCCGAGACTCACAGGCTCGACGAACCGCAACAGCTCGTGCAGCGGTGCGATGTCCGGACCGTTCACCATCCTGCGCAGGAATCTGTCAGTGTGTGTTTCAGGATCGATGCCGAGCTGCTCGAGCCGCACGTTCTCGATGGCGAGTCGTCTGTACATGTCGCCCACGTCCTTCACGCTCCGCGGCGACCAGAACCGCTCGGCGATCGCCGCCAGCCGCGGCCAGATCCGCGAGTCAATAGTTCCATCCTGCACCAGCTCGGCCCACATGCATGCCTCACCACCCAGCACGCTCGATATCTGCTCCGGTGTCATCGTGCTATCGCCAGCCAATGGATCGCTCAGATAGTGATCCTCGGCGGACCTCATCGCGTCGAGATAGTACGGCGCAGACAGAATCCCACTGAATCCCTTCGACGCAGCCTGAGCGAGATACTGAGTCCCCCGCCACGACTGGATCACTGTAGTTGCCGGAAGATCGGGATGCAGTATCTCGTCCCAACCGATCATTCGCTTGTGATGCTTCGTGAGGATCCGCGACATGCGCTGATTGAAATAGGCCTGCAGCGCCGCATGGTCCGCAAGATGATGGTCGCGCATGTATTTCTGGATGCGCGGATTCTCCTTCCACTGCGTCGGGTCCACCTCGTCGCCGCCGATGTGCCAGTACGCATCGGGAAAGAGCGCCGACATCTCGCCGATGAAGCCGTCGATGAATCGATACACCGCCTCGCGCGTCGGATCGAATGTCCCCTTGTAACCGATGTACCCGTTCCCGACGCTGTACGGTCCCGGCGCGCTCGCGTATTGCGGATAGGCAGCGAACCACGCGGTCGAATGTCCCGGCATGTCGAACTCCGGAACCACTCGAATTCCGCGATCACGAGCGTATGCGACGACCGCGCGAATCTGCGCCTGCGTATAGTAAAGGCTGTCCGACGCCAGCTTCTGCAGCTTGGGATATCGCTTGCTCTCCACGCGAATTCCCTGGTCATCGGAAAGATGCCAGTGCAGCACGTTCAGCTTCACCGCAGCCATGCCGTCCAGCGTGCGCTCGATCGCGGATACAGGCTCGAAGTGCCGGCTCACGTCGACGAGCAGCCCGCGCCACTTGAAGCGTGGCGTGTCGGTGATGCTCACGGACGGAATGAAGTAGTGGCTGGAATCAGCGTCGACCAACTGCAGCACGGTTTCGAGCCCGCGAATCACCCCGACCGTGGTCGTCGCATGAAGCTTGATCGAAGTCGGCCCACTCTCGATGGAATACGATTCGTCCTCATCGTATCCCTGAATCGCCTCGCCCGGTCCGTCGCAATCGATGAGAAGTGTCGCGCCGACAGAGTCTCGAGCAATTTCGTGCGACATCGGGATCCCGGTACGATACTCAAGTCGCGGAATCATCCGCGCAATCGCACGCTGCAACCGGGCGTCCGTGTGCCGCACGACAGCGACACTGAACGTCGAGTCGATCGTGAGACTGCCGCCGTGCACCGTTACAGTACTCGGCACCGGCATCAGACTCAGAGTGCGCGGAACAGGTTGCTGGGCCCCAATGATGGGAGCGGTCATGACGCACACAAGTGCTGCGAGAGCCGCGGAAGAGATTCGCTTCATGGCCGTCAATTCTAGCATTCCGTACAAAGGTGCGCCAACCCGCAGCACATGGCTCCGTACTACGACGACGTGCGGTGGTATTGTCATATCATCCCCGTCGA
>DATBNQ010000045.1:0-13168 GCA_036554185.1 Gemmatimonadaceae bacterium
GGGTCCGGTTACCCGCGCCGACTCAGGAAGAAAGCGATTCCGCTCAGCGCACGAATCGTCGCGATCGCCGACACGTTCGACGCCATAACCCATTCGCGCCGATATCGGCCCGGCAAGAGTCTGGAAGTCGGCATGACAGCCATCGGTGAGGGCCGCGGCACTCAGTTCGATCCAGAGTTGGTCGACCTGTTTCTGGCGCCTCCAGTCGTCGACAATATCCGCGCGGAGATGCACACCGCGAATAGAGTCGAGCGTGCTCCGAAGCGTCGTCGTCGTTCGCACCGTGGCGGCGAACTCAGT
Organism: Gemmatimonadaceae bacterium; assembly: GCA_036554185.1. GTDB lineage: Bacteria > Gemmatimonadota > Gemmatimonadetes > Gemmatimonadales > Gemmatimonadaceae > Fen-1247. The sequence continues at coordinate 301 of DATBNQ010000045.1, forward strand.
GTTCCGGATGTCAGCTTCCGCTGGCGCGACACATCGCCGACACAGACGGACCTGGACAAGCTACCGCGCCAGCTGATGCGGTAGCTGGCGCGCTGGTCACGCCCCGACGCCTTCCTTGACGGCGCTACTTCCCGCGCGACACCTTTGATCTGGGCCCACTATCCGCACCACGCTCGGCCTTGATCGCTCGCTTTGCCTGCTCGTGTGCGGCGAGCGACGTTCGGAACTCATGGTGACCGTCGGGTGCTGCGACAAAGTACAGGTACGGCACGTTGGCCGGTGCGAGCGCTGCGCGGAGGCTCGCTCCACCAGGTGAGGCGATCGGTCCGGGCGGAAGGCCTGCGTGCAGGTACGTGTTGTACGGCGAATCGATCGTCAGATCACGATACAGAACTCGCTCCGTGTGCCGGCCCAGGGCATACTGTATTGTCGGATCGGCCTGAAGCAGCATCCCATCCTTCAACCGGTTGTAATACACGGCTGCGATAATGGGACGCTCGGCCGGAACCCGCGCTTCCTTCTCGACGATGGACGCCATCGTCACGATCTCGTGCCGGCTGTGACCGAGTGCGGCGGCCTGTGCGTCGTACTCCGGTTTCCATTCGCGCTCGAAGCGGTTCACCATTTCGGCGACAGCCTCGCGCGCCGATGTTCCCGGAGCGAAGACGTATGTGTCCGGGAACAGATATCCTTCGAGCGTCGACGCGGGATCCGAGACGCGCGCTCGAAGCGCAGAATCCCGCACCGCGGCGTCGACGGAATCACTCGAGGTGTTCAGCGCGCGCACGAGCACGGGCGTGATCTGCGCGATCGTGAAGCCTTCAGGGATCGTTATGCGATTGATGATTCCGACGCCGCCGTTCATGGCGCGCAGTACATCGCTCCAGTGGGTTCCGCGACGAAGCAGGTAAGTCCCCGCCTGAATCTGCCGGTCGACTCCACGCGCGCGCGCGTAGATCCGGAAGGCAAGCGGAGACCCGATGACTCCGGCGGACGACATCGAGTCCGCGGCGATACGAAACGTGGCGCCGCGGGGAATGATTACCCGCACCGGTGCTCCGGACGGGCCGCCGCAGGCGGCGAGCGTCAGCGCGACGGCTATCGCGGAGATTTGTACCGGTTCGAACAGCCGATGGATACGCATTGTCTAATCGGGAAGACTCAGCGCATGCTGCAAAAGCAACGCAGCGGCCATCGCGTCGACGTCTCCCTTGCGCCCCTTCGTGGAACCGCCCATCTCGCGGACGCTCCGGAGCGCCGCGGACGTGGTGTATCGCTCATCCACGTAACGCACGGGAAAGCCCGTGCGTTCCGCCAGCTCTGCTCCAACGACGCGCACTTCCGCGCATCGCGGTGTCTCCTCTCCGGAACCATCCAGCGGCAAGCCCAGCACGAATCCCTCTGCCTCCAACGCCCCGGCGCGACGGATCAACTCCGCTACCGGTGGCCGCTTTCCAGCGCGCCGCTCAATGAAACCCGCGGGCGACGCGATTGTGCCGGTGGGATCGCTTATCGCGAGACCAACTCGCCTTTCGCCATAATCAATCGCGAGAAGCCGTCCGCGGGAACCCGTCATCAGCCTTCCGCCATCTTGCGGAAGAATTCGGCGTTGTTCTTGGTGCGCGCCATCTGCTTGAGAAGGAAATCGATCGCGTCCGTCTCCGGCATGTCAGAAAGGAACTGACGGAGCAACGTGGTGCGGTTGATCTCGCTCTGATCCAGCAACAGCTCTTCCTTGCGCGTCCCGGACTTGAAGATGTCGATCGCTGGATAGATGCGCCGGTCGGCGATCCGTCGATCGAGCACCAGCTCCATGTTGCCAGTTCCCTTGAACTCCTCGAAGATCACGTCGTCCATCCGCGATCCTGTCTCGATCAATGCGGTCGCGATTATGGTTAGAGAACCGCCGCCGTCGATGTTGCGGGCTGTGCCGAAAAATGCCTTGGGCTTCTGAAGCGCGGTCGCTTCCACCCCGCCCGACAGGATCTTGCCAGTAGTCGGCGCAACCGTGTTGTGTGCCCGCGCAAATCGCGTGATGGAGTCGAGGAGAATCACGACATCGTGTCCAGCTTCCACCAACCGCCGCGCTTTCTGAAGTACCATGTCCGACACCTGCACGTGCCGAGCAGCGCCTTCGTCGAAGGTCGAGCTGATAACCTCCGCACGCGGGACGGTTGCCTTGATCTCCGTTACTTCCTCGGGACGCTCGTCGATCAGAAGCATGATGATCCGCACTTCCGGATGATTTTCCGAAATCGCGTTCGCCATCTTCGTGAGCAGGATCGTTTTTCCGGCGCGCGGCGGTGCAACTATCAGTCCGCGCTGACCCTTTCCGATCGGCGCCATGATGTCCACCACGCGCATGCTGAGGTCGCCATCGGCTGTCTCCAGACGCAAACGCGTATCGGGATATTGCGGCCTCAACGAGTCGAACGGGATTCGCGTTTTTGTCGTATCCGGCTCGAGCCCGTTCACCTTCTCGACGCGCAACAGCGCGAGATATTTTTCCCATGGCTTGGGCGGTCGGACTTCACCGAAAATTTCATCGCCCGTCCTCAGATCGAATCGCTTGATCTGCGACGGCGATACGTAGACGTCGTCCGGACCGGCAAGGTAGCTCCAGTCCTGGCTGCGCAGGAATCCGTAGCCTTCGGGAAGGATCTCGAGCACTCCGTCGGCGCGCAACGACACGCCCGCATCGAGCAAGCTCTGGCCGATCTTGAGGATCAATTCCGGCTTGGTCATCTCCTCGGGACACTCAATCTGCAGCCCGTCGGCCATGTGCTGCAGCTCGGTGACGGTCTGCCTCTTCAGTTCTGCTATTTCCACGAAAGTCGCTATGCGTGTATTGGAGTTTTGTTGCGCGCTGTCAGAAGGCGATGTAGCGCAGCGGATGTCTCTTCGCGTCCTGTACGAGCGAGTCGAGCTTCGCGTTCGCGATGTCGAGCTGCCGAGCCATGGCGACTCCCTCCGCGGATTTGCCCGCGTAGCGTGCCACACTTGCCCGCAACCGGGCAACTGAGGCGAGAGTGCTGCGTGCCTGGAGCACGAGTGTAGAGTCTCGTCTGAACCGACCCAATTCACCACTGCCAGCCGACGCGGCGGCGCCGATCGAGTCGGCGAGTGCGCTCACGCGCGCGGTCTGCTTCCGCAGACTGGCGCTGTCGCGAACCAGGCTCGCGATCGTCCCCTGAGACGCCAGCGCACGGTCAGAAAAATTGTCCAGAGCGACGTGTACGGCTTCGGCCTGCCGAATCGACAACCGGCGCAGTGCCGCCACGTCGCGAAGCGTCGTGTCGAACTCCGTCTTTATCGTTGATACCGTCGCTGCAATTCCGGTCACACTGTCCGCCAGCGAAGACGCGTCCACCAGCCCCGAGCGCGCCGCCACCTGCGACCTCGCGCGGAGAGTGTCGCCTGGCTTCACCTGCGGAGATTGCGACGTTCCCATGGTAATCGCGATCACGGGACTTCCGACCACTCTTCCGCTCGGCTGGATCTGAACATTCGAGTTACGCCGGATGAACGGCACGTATTTGTCGAGAACGTCCATGCTTATCGCGACACGTTCAGTAGTGTCTGCGGTCGGCGGCCGCAGTTCGACCGAACGAACCAGCCCCACCTTCTGACCACCCAGCCGAACCTCCGTCCCGTTGAGGACGCCGGCGGCGATGTCGGTAACCATGTAAATACGTGTCGTATCGCCGTGCAGAGCACCAATACGGGCAAAACGCATCACCGCGAATACCGCCGCGACGATGCCCACGAGCGTAAGAATTCCAACTTTTAGTTGAGACCAGTTTTCGGCGCGTGGCATACGGCGGGGAGGGGTGCCGGAGTCGAGCCTGCGAGGGATGGGTGGTGCTGCAGGGAAGATCGGAGGGGCAGTGCGCGCGGCGGGATTCGAACCCACGACCTTCGGCTCCGGAGGCCGACGCTCTATCCAACTGAGCTACGCGCGCAACTATCTACGGACCATGTAAAATAACCGCCCGGCGGCCAAATGGGCGACCTCCAACCCTCCTCGGTGGATTCCGGCCTCGGCCGGTTTTGGCTCCGGAGGTCCCATTCCCGGAAACGCCCCTGATGCAAGGACGGAGGACGCGGAAAGTTCCGCGCCCTCCGTTTCACGGCAGCGCCGCGAATACGTCCCTCCTCCTACGTGTCTCTACCGATCGGCAGAGTCATCCATATCCGTCTCACCCTCATCCGGCGCCGGCACGTCCGCTCCCTTTACTTCCGCAGTGCTCGGCACGATCGCCGCCGCTCCATGCGAAGCGAGAAAAGTGTTCACGCCTTTCAGTTCGCCGAGCGCCGAGTGAAGCGCGCGCAGTTGAACGTCCAACTGGGCGGATAGAATCTTGTAGACCTGATACGCCTGATCCGTGGGCCGTGAATCCGCCCCACCCACGTCACTGCCAAGGGCCGCAATCTTGTTGTTGATTCGGATCGGATAGTTGAGTGGATCCTCGCTCGCGTGACTCTGCGTCTGATAGATCGCTTCCTCTATGGTCGTGAGCTTCTGCATTACTGGCCCGCTCTGCTGCTCGAACGCAGCGCGATCACCAGCTGCGAGCGCCTTGCCACGCTCTTCCACCTGAGAGCGAACATTGCGCACCGTCCGCACCGCATTATTCGCCGCGCTCAACGTGTCGCGAATCCTGATGAGGAACGCGAACTGCTCATCAAGATCGTGTTGAGTTGCGCTCGTGCGAGGGTCCTTCACGAGCTCGAACTTCTGCGTCTGCGTTACACCGCCGCTCGTCATCCGCACGGTGTACGTGCCAGGAGGTGCGGCTGGGCCAGTTACGCCACCGCCCCAGAACACCAGCCCCTTGAACGTCACCGCGTCAGAGTAGCGCAGATTCCAGTCGAAGGTGTTGAGCCCAGCCTTGTTCGCGACCCGCGCAGTCTGCGGACCACCGCGACGACCTCCCCGTCCAGCCTGTTCTCCGCCCGAAGCGGCGCGAAGCAGCTTCGAGATGCTGTCGCGGCTGACACCCGCCTTGGTCAGACTGTCGCGTAGCGTTGCATTCTTCGCTGCCGCATCGATGCTGTCCGCGCGCTGTGTGGAATCCTGCTCGCTCGTGAAGTGACGGATCACACTTCCCTTCGAGTCCAGGAAGTCAAGCGTCACTACCTGTCTCGGCGACTTGAGCCAGTAATACACAACCGCTCCCGACGGCGGATTCGCCGCACTCGGCGGCCGGCCCGTTGCGCCACTGCTCGCGCCACCATAGAAATTCGTGCGATACACTTTCCGTGGCGCGAACAGATGCGCGTTCGATGCCATGATCGCAGGAGTGATCTGACGCAGCGTGGATATGTCGTCCATTATCCAGAAGCCGCGGCCATGCGTCGCGGCGATCAGATCGCCATCCTTGATCGCCAGATCGTGGACCGGGACGAACGGCAGATTGCGGCGAAGTGATTGCCAGTTGGCGCCATCGTTGAACGAGACCCACACGTTACGCTCGGTACCCGCGAACAGGAGTCCGCGACGCACCGGGTCCTCTCGTATCGTGCGCGTGAATTCCGTGCCCGGAATTCCCGTCACGATTTTCGTCCACGTCCGTCCGTAATCCGTCGTCTTGTAGAGATACGGCTGCATGTCATCCAGCTGATAACGATTCGCGGCAACGTATGCGGTGCCGGCCGAATAATGCGACGGTTCGATTATGGATATTCGCGTCCACTCCGGAAGATCCTTCGGGGTAACGTTGGTCCATGACTTACCGGCATCGCGCGTGATATAGATCATTCCGTCATCGGAGCCGGTCCAGATCAGCCCGGCCTGCACGGGTGACTCCGCGATTGCGAACACGGTGCCGTAGTACTCTACCGAAGTCTGATCCTTGGTGATCGGACCGCCCGACGCGCCAAGCGTGCGTGGATCGTGACGAGTGAGATCGGGACTGATTGCCGTCCAGTGCTGTCCCTCGTCGGTCGTCTTGAAGACGACGCTGCTCCCCATGTACATGATGCTCGGATTGTGTGGCGAGAGCACGATCGGGAACGTCCACTGGAAGCGATACTTGGCATCCTTTGCGTCGTGCCCCATCGGATTGTCCGGCCACGGATTTACGTCGCGGCTCAGGCCAGTATTCGCGTCAAAGCGCGTGAGAAGTCCACCGTACGATCCCGCGAACACGACATTTGGCGAGTCCGGGCGAACCGCGATGTAACCACTCTCGCCGCCGCCGACGTCGTACCAATCGCTGACGCCGATGCCGCCTTCCTTCCGGCTCGGTCCGCACAGCGTCGAGCGATCCTGCTGCGCACCGCACACGCGATACGGAAAGTGAGTTGTGGTCTCGACGTGATAGAACTGACCCGTCGCTTCATATTCCGGCGTCCACGTCTCGCCGCCGTCGATGGTAACGGTCGCGCCTCCGTCGTTCGATTCGATCATCCGCTTGGGATCGTTGGATGCGATCCAGAGATCGTGATTGTCACCATGCGGAACGCTGATCGACTTGAACGTCTTGCCGCCGTCCATCGAACGGTAGAAGCCGACATTCGTGACGTAAACCTCGTCGGCATTCTTTGGATCGGCGAAGATACGCGTGTAGTACCATGCCCGCTGGCGTAGTGTGCGCTCGGTGTTCAGTCTGGTCCACGTTGCACCGGCGTCATCCGAGCGGAATACGCCGCCTGAATCGGCTTCTATGATAGCCCAGAGCCGTCCCTGTTTGACCGGTGACGCAGTGATGCCGATGTTGCCGATGACTCCATCCGGCAATCCCTTGTTGCGAGTGATCTCGGTCCAGTGATCTCCACCATCAGTCGACTTGAAGATCCCGCTTCCGGCTCCGCCTGAAACGAGCTTCCATGGCTGACGATATGCCTCCCAGAACGCGGCATAAAGCGTTTGCGAATCGAACGGATCAATTTCAAGATCGGTTACGCCGGTGGAGTCGTTCCGAAAGAGGATCTTCTTCCACGTCTTGCCACCGTCGACAGTCTTGTAAACGCCGCGTTCCGAGTTCGGGCCCCACACGTGACCCAGGGCGCCGACGTAAACGATGTCGGGATTTCTCGGGTCGATGCGGACTCTCGAGATCTGCTGCGTTTCCTTGAGACCGACGTAGGTCCAGGTCTTTCCGGCGTCCGTCGATTTGAAGACGCCATCGCCGTTGGACACGTTGCCGCGAATCGGCGATTCGCCCGTGCCGACATACACGATATCGGGATTCGACTTGCTCACCGCGATCGAGCCGATCGTGCCGCCGAAGTACTTGTCAGTGATGGCTTTCCAGGTAATCCCACCATCGGTTGTCTTCTGGACGCCGCCACCCGTCGTGCCCAGGTAGTACTCGCGAGGCCGCGCATCCGATCCCGCCACCGCGACAGATCGGCCTCCGATGAACGGTCCGATCTCGCGCCACTTGAGTGCGCTGAAGGCGAGCGTGTCGTACGACGCGCCGGGAGCCTGCGCCACCGCGACTGGCGCGATACCACAGGCAAGGAGTGCAAACTGACCCAGAATTCGACTGACCCTCACGAGCATTCCTCCCAATTGTGTAAGGACAGGTCGACATGCCTGCCACTCTCCATCATTCCCGCGAAAGCGGGAAGCCTGTCCTCCCCCCGTCGCCTCCTCCACCTGCTTGCAGCCCCGAGATAACCTACGCTCCCAGGCTACGCCCCGCAGCAATCAGATGTTGTGGAGATCGCCGCGGCGCCGGATAGATTTGTCGCATGCCTTCATCTGCAATCAAGCTCACGGTTCTCCCGGGTGACGGGATCGGTCCCGAAGTCGTTTCCTCCGCCCTCAAAATCATATCTGCCGCCGGCGTCACCCTCGAACCAGACGTCCAGGTGGCCGGTGCCGAGGCGTTCAAGCGCGGTGTCGAATCCGGCGTCCCGGCAGAAACCATCGCTTCCATAGAACGGACTCGGCTCGTGCTCAAGGGCCCGCTCGAAACGCCCATCGGCTTCGGCAACAAGAGCGCGAACGTCACGCTCCGGAAACTGTTCGAGACCTTCGCCAATGTCCGTCCGGTTCGCGAACTGCCCGGTGTAAAGACACCGTACGCTGGCCGACACATCGACATCGTCGTCGTCCGTGAAAACGTCGAGGATCTCTATGCCGGCATCGAGCACATGGAGACACCCGCCGTCGCGCAATGCCTCAAGATCATTACCCGACCCGGTTGCGAAAAAATCACCCGGTTCGCATTCGAGTACGCGGTAGCCGAGGGACGCCACAAGATCCATTGCGCCACGAAGGCGAACATCATGAAGCTCACCGAAGGCATGGTGCAGCACACATTCGAAGACATTGCGAAAGAGTATCCGTCGATCGAGGCGCGCCACATTCTGGTCGACAACGCCGCACACCAGCTCGCGATGCACCCGGAGCAGTTCGACATCATCCTGACGACGAACATGAACGGCGACATCCTGAGCGACCTCACGTCGGGACTGACCGGCGGGCTTGGCTTCGCTCCGTCGGCGAACATCGGAAGCGATGTGGCCATGTTCGAGGCAGTGCACGGATCCGCTCCGGACATCGCGGGAAAGAATCTCGCCAATCCGACCGCACTGATCCTGAGCGCGCTCATGCTGTTGCGTCACGTTGGGGAAGGGAAGGCAGCTTCCGAGATCGAGCACGCAGTGCTCGTGACACTCGAGAGTGGCGTTCGCACAGGCGACATGGAAGGCCCGCGCCCGCCATCGTCAACGACCGAGTTCACGGACGCGATCATCAGCAATCTCGGCCGGAAATCCCAACTCACCAAGCCGCGCGAATTCAAGCGAATCAACGTGCCGCAAGCGAGCAAGGAAGTCGGTCATGTGAACGTCAGGACGCGTAACGTCGTTGGCGTCGATGTGTTCATCGAGTCTCTGGAACACCCAGCGCGGATCGGCACGGAGCTGCAGCGCCAGGCCGACGGGACCGCCATGCAGCTAAAGGTGATCTCCAACCGCGGCACAGCGGTATGGCCGGAGCTCGGCCACGGCACGTCGCTTGTAGATGCATATCAATGCCGCTTCGTCGCGTCCGGCTCCGCTGACGCCGATGTCACCGACGCGCAGATACTGGATCTGCTCCAGCGGATCTCGACGAGCTACCGCTGGGTACACATCGAGAAGCTCCAGCGCTTTGACGGCAAGGACGGATTCAGCAAAGCGCAGGGCGAGTCGTAAAGCACTACGCCTGAACGACAACGTGCAGCGCCGTTCGCTGTTCCGCCCAGAAAGAACGACCGTGAATGCTTTGCGCACTCACGGTCGTTCTTTTTAGTCTGAGTTCAGTCGAGACTTACTTCTCGCCGCTCATCCCGATCACGCCCGAAATCCCGTAGATGAAACCGTTCGACGCCAGGATGCCTGGCTGCACGATCGGCTGATCGTTCACCTCGGGATGCCCATTCTCATAACCGAACCGAATGTGAGTTCCGCGCATCGTTGTCGCGGTCTTGAGCTTGAGGATCTCACGCGTGTCGATCTTGCCGCTGACCATCATGTTCAGCAGCAGATCGCGCAGCTTCACCGAGTCGGCTCGGAGCGCCGCCATATCTTCAGGCGAGATCTTTGCGAATGCAGCGTCGGTTGGCGCGAACAGCGTCATCGGCGCCGATCCCCGAAGTGATGGCATCAGGTGCGCTTCGTTGAGGAGCGCCGTCAAGGTCCGGTAATTCGGCATTCTCGCGAGCGAAGCGCCAATTGACTCGGTGCCCGGCGGTGTGCGCATGCTGGTGGTGACTGTCGTCGTGACCACCGCCGTATCCTCCTTCACGTGCACCACCGTATCCTTCCGGACTGTGACGACCGTGTCGCGGCGGACAACGGTCCCCTGCGCTCCGGCGACCGCCGGTGCAAAGCCGAAAGCTGTGACCATTATGCCAGCCGCAACGACCTTTCCAACGTTGTTCATTTTCAAAACTTCTCCCCCAGTAATGTTTGCCTTGAGGCGGCTCGCTTAGCCGCCCGTTTGGGGGGTGTAAGTGCATAGGCAGGGCCACCTGGGGAGATGTCGCCGTTCTTACGGCGCTCGAACGGTCGTTCGGAGGCCCTTTACCGCTACTTTCGCCGTTTTCGCGACTTTGAGCGGCGCGGACCGCGACGAAGCGGCTTGATGTGGGTGGGTTCGCCCGGTCGCGCGAAAATATGGATTCCGCGGGCCACGAGCTGCTCCCCGCACATCATCACGTCACGAAGTCTCACCAGCTGCAGGTCGGTGTTTCCAACCCGGGCCTTCCGCACCAGCGCCTGGCTGAGGAGCTCGTCGTAGACCACCCCAAAATTCCGCAGCTGCATGGCATCGCGCGCGAATGGGTAGACTGCGATGTTCTTCCGTGCACCGGTTCGATCGATGATCGTAGCCTCGATCGGCTCAGGGGCATAAACGTCGACCGGCGCCGAGTCACGAAATGCATGCTCGAGATAGTGCATGAACGTCAACACGTCGAGGTCAACGTCGAACAGAAGCGCTTTGGTGTCGAGCTCCAGCATCCGCTCGAAGGGCGAGTTCTCTCCGCACGAGTAAGAGAGATCCTCATGTCCCGCCACAAGCCACTCCGCGCGGGGACCGTAGGCGAGAACCGGATGCATCGGATTGGCACTCCGCACGACACCCTTTCTCCGGCGGAAAAGCTCGGACAGCAGCCCCATGTGCGAAGCCGTCCGCCTCACGTTGAACGGCTTGCCCTCGCTGAGATACTCACGTGCCGACCCGCTATACGGCATGGAAACCATGAACAGATTCCCTTCCGGACCAAGTACCTTCAGAACGGTATCGAGAACATCCACCGCGTCGCCGGAAAAACCGTTCAGGTTGCTGAACGACGATTGCATCACGAGTGAATCACCTGCTGCAATTCCCAGCTCCGCAAGCTTCATCTCGAGTTGAGTAGGCCCGTACGAATACAGGGCTTTGAATGCCCGCTCTCGCATCTTCCGCGCAGCAGCCTTCACCACTTCCTGGCTTTGAGCCGGAAGCAGCTTCAGCCACGCCCTGGGTCTCAGCAGTTCGTATGGATTCATGCGCGAGCTCCGGTGACGATACTCGAGGCAGCACGCCGCGTCGCGGTTGCAAGGAGCCAGCGCATCAGTCGGTATCGCTGTCGCGTTAGCATATCGTAGTCAAACTTACAGTCAGATCGCGCCGGGGGGAGCCAGCGCCCAGTGTCCAGCATACATTTATCGGAGAGATGAACTTCGTGACAGTGGTCGGAAACTTCTGACGCAGGAACGTTTTTCCCCCGCGTCCAGCGTTCGCGTTCCCACAGCGATCATCGTAGGCGGAGAGCCGCGCAAGGTTGTCACGATTGCGCGATCATTGCGGCGGCATGGTGTGCGGTCCATCGTCGCGCTTGTCCCCGATGAGAGTCTGCATGTCTCATCACGCGCGATTGCCGGCGTAGTCCATCTGGAAGGCAACGATGAGGAAGCCGGCCAGCTGTTGCGCATGCTCGCGGAATCCGAGGCCGCTGCGTGGGTCGTGCCGACGAGCGATTCGGCGCTCAACATCGTGTGCGCCGCATACAGGAAACTTTCGCGAATCTGCGCGGTTGGCTGCCCGCCTCCCGAAATTGTGCAGCGCGTCCTGGACAAGCCGGTAACGCTAGAGACAGCGGCTCGGTGCGGAGTACCCGTCCCCGTGTCTGTCTCGATCGACGACGTTTCAGATCTTGAATTCGCGCTACCAAGACTTCGGTTTCCGATAATCGCGAAGCCCGGCAACAAGAGCCAGGTCAGCGGTCATGACTTCAAAACCAGAATGTTCGCCAATGGCGACGAGCTGCGTGCTGCATTCGCCGAGCAACCACGATTCGGCGAAGGACTTCTGTTCCAGACATATCACGAGGGCCAGGGCGTCGGGATCGAGCTGCTGATGGTCAATTTCAGTCCTGTCGCCGCCTTCCAGCATCGTCGCCTCTCCGAGAATCCTCCATCGGGTGGAGTGGCTGTGGTCGCGGTCGCTGAACCGGTCGATCCGCAATTGCTGGATTACTCCGTCCGTCTGTTGCGCGCTCTGGAATGGGAGGGGGTCGCGATGGTGGAGTTCCGGCACGATCCCGCGACTGGCGACGCCGCACTCATGGAAGTCAACGGTCGCTTCTGGGGCTCGCTTCCGCTCGCGGTGAAGGCGGGGGTGGATTTCCCGTTCTACGCGTGGGAAGTCGGGCAGGGACGTGCGCCGACGGTGCCAGCAGCATACGACCATGGTCTACGCGTCAGATGGACGGCCGGTTCGCTCAAGCGATTTGCGCATGCCTTTACGGACGGCGCGGAGCGCATCACGCTCCGTGCGGCAACGGCGCAGCTCCTTGCAGATTTCCGACCGGGAACGAGATCGGCGATGTGGACATGGGACGATCCCCTTCCCGCGGTGCAGGAGGTCTCACTTGTCCTTGCTCGATGGGCGCGGGATGCGATCAAGGGAGTCATTCGTGCCGTCGTTCCTGTTGGCGCGCTATCCATCGCCAAGTCTGCGCGCACACTACCGGCGGGCCGTCGCGGCATCTACACGCGGCGTCGCATCGCGCGCGCGACTGGTCTGGAAAAGGAAGTGTCGCTTCCACCGGTAGTCCGCTCGGTCGTCTTCGTATGCCACGGCAACATCATGCGAAGTGCCTCAGCTGCGGAGTTCCTCCGCGAGGATCTCAAGACTGCCGGCATCGACGAGGTCCGCGTCAGCTCGGCGGGCACGCATGCGCGAAATGGGAAGGCAGCGGATGCGCGAGTGCGCCAGACGGCCGCTGAGATGGGTGTCAATCTCGACCACCATCGTGCAACGCTGCTCACAGCAGACATCGTGGATGCAAACGACGTGATATTCGCGATGGATGAATTCAACTTCGCGAATATCGCGACCGAATTCCCCCGGTCGCGCGGCAAGCTCATGCTGTTTGGTGGA
>DATBNQ010000056.1:0-8329 GCA_036554185.1 Gemmatimonadaceae bacterium
TCATCCCAACACCCCAATGGAATTGGCTAAGTCGTTGGAATGTATGGATTTACTAACAGGCGCGCAAGCTGCGACTTAAGCTGACGGGAGGCACCTGCACTTGGGGACGCCGGCTCAGCATAAGTCGTCATCCCGCCGAAGGCACGGATGACGACTTGTGACGGCCGTCGCGATCAACGCTCAGTTCCGCCGAGCTGCTCCCTTTACGCTATCCAGAAACTGGCGGAACAGCGGCTGGGCATCGTGCGGGCCGGGCGCGGCCTCCGGGTGATACTGTACCGCGAAGACCGGCAATGTGCGGTGCCTCAGGCCCTCGACGGACTTGTCATTCAGGTTCACGTGTGTCACTTCGAGATCGGGCGCACCGGGAATCCCGCTGTTATCACCCTTTACAGCAAAGCCGTGGTTCTGCGAGGTGATGAGCACCTTCCCGGTAGCAACGTCGAGGACGGGGTGATTTCCGCCACGGTGCCCATACGACATCTTGGTCGTTTCTCCCCCGAAGGCGAGTCCGATAAGTTGATGTCCGAGACAGATACCGAACATTGGGACTCCGGATTCGGCGAGTTCACGAACCATCGCAGGGGCGTATTCGATCGCATCCGGATCGCCCGGCCCGTTGGAGAGGAACACTCCATCAGGCTGCATTGCGATCACGTCCGCGGCTGGGGTCGACGCCGGCACTACGGTCACTCGGCAGCCCGTCTTTTCGAACAGGCGGAGAATGTTTCGCTTGATTCCGAAATCGTACGCGACGATGTGGCATGGCGACGCTGCCTCCCCCCATTCGTACGAGGCATCGGTCGTGACAACACTTGCGAGGTCGAGCCCTTCCATCGAGGGGCAGGACTCGAGCTGTGCCACGACGTCGAGTGACGGTGTCTCGCCGCGACCCAGGATGCCGCGCATGACGCCTGCGGATCTCAAGTGCTTTGTGAGACGACGCGTGTCGACGTCCTCGAGAATCGGAACTCCGGCGTCGAGGAGCCAGGAGACGAGGTCGCCGCTGGCGCGCCAGTTGGAATAGGTCGCCGAAAGCTCTCGCACGACCACTCCGGCCACCTGCGCACGCGCGGATTCTGGGTCTTCGAGGTTGACGCCGTAGTTGCCGATCTGAGGCGTCGTCATCACGACAATCTGGCCGCGATACGAGGGATCGGAGAACACTTCCTGATAGCCAGTCATGTTCGTCGTGAACACGACTTCAGCGCCATCGAGCGGCGGCGTGCCGTGGAGACGACCGTGAAAAAGGGTTCCATCTTCGAGGAGAAGGAACCCTGGACCAGCTTTGACTTCGGCCACTCGGTTCCTACTTCTTGGGAGGCGTGGTAGTCGCCGGAACCTTTGGTGCTGGCGTGAGCGGAATCGCTGGCGCCGCCGAGCTTGGTGACGGCAAGGTCAAAGGCGCTGGTGCACCGAGCTTACCCTCGAGTACCGACTTCGGCGTCCGCTGCTGTGTGGACATCAGCTGGAGAATGAAGGCAAGCGCGAGAAAGATACCGCCGCCCCACCAGGAGATCTTTGTCAGAAGGTTTCCGGCCTGGCGCATCCCGATGAAGGAATCGGGCGACGAGCTGGCGCCGCCGAAGCTGGCCGACAGACCCTGCCCGGTCCCGCTCTGCAGCAGGATCGCCACGATCAGCACAATGCTGACCAGGATGAGAACTACTAGGAGAAATGTGTACATGTAGCCCTTAAATCTAGACTAGGAGTTGCAGATGGACAACCAGCTATCGACCTGCAGGCTTGCCCCGCCGACCAGGACCCCGTCGACATCGTCGGCGGCCAGGATCTCGGCGGCGTTCGCGGGTGTGACGCTGCCACCATACAGGATGCTGACCAGGGCTGCGCGATCGCCAATCAGGTCACTCAACGCGGCTCTCAGTTCACCATGGGTCCTGGCGGCGTCTGCCGGCGTCGCGTTCTTCCCCGTCCCGATGGCCCAGACCGGCTCATAAGCGATGATTGACGTCGTGAGTTCGATCTGGTCCAGTTTGGACAGCCCCTCGCGCAGTTGCCGCGTCACCACGCTTGAAGTCTCACCCCGCTCACGCTCGGCGAGCGTCTCGCCGACGCACAGCAGCGGGGTGAGGCCCGATCGCTCGACGATCGCGCATTTTGCGGCGCAATCCGCGTCGGTCTCACCAAAGACGTGACGCCGTTCCGAGTGCCCGACGAGTACGTAGTCTGCGCCGGCATCCTTCGCCATGGGAGCGGAGTTCTCCCCGGTGAACGCGCCGCGATCGGCGCTGTTGACGTTCTGCACGCCGAGTTTGAATGGACAGGGATCGCCAGCCGCATCACGCACCGCGGCGAAAGCGAGTGCCGATGGAAAAAACGCAATTTCTGCGTCTTCCCGCGTCCAGCGGTTTCGGAATTCCCGAATGAATCCGGCGGCCGCCGTCGGGCCGTGATTCATCTTCCAGTTGGCGGCGAAGATTCGTGTTCTCATGCGTCGTCGAGCGCGGCCACGCCTGGCAATTCCTTCCCCTCGAGAAATTCGAGTGACGCGCCGCCACCGGTGGAAACGTGACTCATCCGGGATTGCAGTCCCGCTTCAGCTACCGCAGCAGCTGAGTCACCCCCGCCGACGATCGTCGTTGCGCCGCGGTCTGTTGCGTCCGCCATTGCACGGGCGACGGCGAGTGTTCCGGCATCGAATGGCGACTTTTCAAAGACGCCCATCGGACCGTTCCAGAGAATGGTTTTGGCCGCGGCGATCGCTCGCGAGTAGGACTGTGCTGTCGCCGGCCCGATATCGAACATTGCTTGATCGGCCGGAATTGCGTCCCGCTTGACGGCGTGGGCAGTCGCAGCGTCATCCATGCTCCGCGCAACGACGGCATCGTGCGGAAGTATCAGGTGCGTACCCGACGTATCGATCAGTTCGCGGGCAAGGTCGACCTTGTCCAACTCGACGAGCGAGTTGCCGACCTCGTATCCCATAGCCTTGTAAAAGGTGCACGCCATTGCACCGCCAATGAGCAGTGCGTCAACCTTCGGCAACAGCTGGCGTATGACGTCGATCTTTCCGGAGATCTTGGAGCCGCCCAAGATGGCGACGAACGGATGCTGCGGGTTGGCGAGTGCGTTGCCGAGATAGTCGAGCTCACGCTCCATCAGCAGACCGGCGACAGCGGGATGGAGGTGCGTCGCAACGCCGGCGGTAGACGCATGCGCGCGATGCGCCGCGCCAAATGCATCATTGACGAACAGGTCGCCAAGCTCCGCGAATGTACGAGCGAGCGCCTCGTCGTTGCTCTCCTCGCCGCGCAGGAAGCGAGTGTTTTCGAGCAACAAAATGTCGCCGTCCCCAAGCTCATGCGATGCCTTTATCGCTTCGTCGGTGTCCGTCGACTCGCAAAAGATTACATGATGTCCGCACAGCGCTTCGAGGACATCCGCGACGGGCTGTAGCGTATACCGTACATCCTGCTTTCCCTTTGGCCGGCCAAAGTGCGAAAGCAGGATCGGGCGTCCGCCGCGCTGCAGTATGTATTCGATTGTCGGTATCGATGCCCTGATGCGAGTGTCGTCGGCTACTTTCCCGCTCTCGTCGAGTGGCACGTTCAGGTCGACTCGAACGAGCACTCGCTTTGCGCACAACTGCGAATCGGGCAGGCTGCGTAAGGTTTTCTTATTCACTCGCGCGAGCCTCTAACCGAGCCGCGCGCCAACGAACCGAAGCAGATCGACGCAGCGTGATGCGTAGCCCCACTCATTGTCATACCAGCCTGACACCTTGACCATCGTGCCGTCGATCACGTTCGTGTTCAACGAGTCGAATATGCAGGAATACGGGTCGCCGATGTAGTCGCAGGAGACAAGCGGTTCATCGGTGTACTTGAGGAATCCTTCGAGCGGACCGCCCGCAGCCGCTTCTCTGAAAGCCGTATTGACAGCCTCGATGCTCGTAGCGCGTTCGACCTCGACAGTCAGTTCGGTGAGAGAGACATCAGGAGTGGGAACGCGAATCGCTATTCCGTCGATCTTCCCCTTCACCTCGGGGATGACGAGCGCGGTCGCCTTTGCAGCACCAGTCGTCGTGGGGATCATCGAAACTGCGGCAGCGCGGGCGCGGCGGAGATCCTTGTGCGGCGAATCGAGAACCTGCTGGTCGTTCGTGTAGCTGTGGATCGTGACCATCGATGCATGCCTGAATCCGAATGCGTCGCGGATGACCTTCACCATTGGAGCGAGGCAATTGGTCGTGCACGACGCGTTCGAGATTATGTGGTGCGCCTTGGGGTCGTACATGTCCGAGTTGACTCCCATGACAAGTGTCACGTCCTCGCCCTTGCCGGGAGCGGAGATGATCACCTTGCGTGCGCCGGCGTCGATGTGCTTGCGCGCATCTGGTGCATTTGTGAATCGTCCGGTTGACTCGAGCACCACGTCAACGCCGAGCTGGCGCCATGGCAACGCAGAGGGATCGCGCTCGGAGAGGACCTTGATGTCGTCACCGTCGATGTTGATCGTACCATCGCCATGCGACACGTCGCCTTCGAAGAGTCCGTGAACCGAATCATACCTGAAGAGGTGCGCGAGCGTCTTCGTATCAGTCAGGTCGTTAACCGCAACGAAATCGATGTCAGCCACGCCCTGTTCCTTTGCGGCGCGCACGACTTGCCGCCCGATCCTGCCGAAGCCATTGATGCCAACCCGAATTGCCATTTTCCTTTCCTCGTTAAGGCATGTCGCCCGCAGCTCGGGCCCGCCCGAATGTGACGTAAGAAATGATTCGCGCGCCACCCTCGTGCAGGGCCTTCGCGCATGCGTTCAGTGTGGCTGCGGTGGTTATGACGTCGTCCACCAGCACCACGTGTCGTCCGGTCAGATCTTCTCCACCAGGAACAGTAGCGAATGCGCCGGCCACGTTGCGCAGGCGATCGCCTGGCGTAAGGCGGGTCTGCGTCTCGGTAGCGCGGCGCCTGACGAGTGCTTCCACCACTGAGACATTCCAGTGCGCCCCGAGCAGGCGCGCCAGAAGCTCGCTCTGATTGTAGCCCCGCTCCCGCGCCCTGGAAGGCGCGAGTGGCACCGGAACGAGCAGATCGCGTTCCTCTGCGACGTCCCGAGGAAAGTTAAGCCGTGCCATCTGTTCTGCCATTGGTTCCGCCAGGGCGGTCCATCCCGAGTACTTGAGCTTGTGAACGATGTCCCCGCCGGTCCCGCCGGGCACCCAGCAAACGGACCGCGCGGCTCTCACGAAGGGAGGGAGCAAGTCACACCAGCGACATGACCCGATGGATCGTGGATGGCCGCAGCGATCGCAGCGCGGAGATGGCATTCGGAGCAGTCTTTCGATACACAGCCTGCAAAGCAGCCGATGATCGCGTTCCCCCAGGGCGGCGTCGCAGCACACGCAGGTTCGCGCGACCAGCAGATCCAGGGTGGAACCAGCCGCGGTGCGCGTCCATTCCGCAACCCGGGCCAGATAACGGCGTGCCGTCGGGCCCCGCGCTAGGTCAGCGACCCCCACATGACTTCGCGGTTGGGCTCGACGTTGAGCCAGCGGCGGAACGAGCGCGCCGCCTGCTCGACAAGCATCGGGAGTCCATCGGACGCGGGGTGGCCAGCGTCCCGAGCGGCGCGAACCCACGCGGTCTCACCCTTGATGCAGACGAGATCGAGCACCGGACACTTTCGCGGCAGGTCAGCGACCGGCACCGGTAGCGAGTCGTCGAGCATTCCAAGCGGCGTCGCATTTACTACAAAATCGGCGCCCTTCACCGCACAGGCCAGATTCGCTTCCGGACGGGCGTGATCGAATCGTTGCGCCAGTGTCTCGGCTTGCCGTGGGTTACGACTCCAGATTACCAGCTCCGTACCGTCCCAGTCCTGTACCGCAGTCGCGACAGCTGCAGCCGCGCCCCCTGCCCCGATGAGTGCCACACGCCGTGGCATGTGATCGCCCTGCACACTCTCCATGAGATCGCGCGCGGCGAAATCAAATCCGGCGACGTCAGTATTGTCACCGATGAGTGCGCCATCCTGCATCCAGAATGTGTTCACGGCACCAGCGCGTTCGGCAACATTCGTGCGGTGATCACACAGGCTGAACACGGCCTGCTTGTGCGGGATCGTCACGTTTCCCGCGGCGCCTTCCGCGCGCAACGTGCGCAGAGCGGCGCGCAGTTGTGCCGGCGGGACGTCCATGAGAACGTATTCGAGCGGGATACCGGCAGCCCGCAACGCGGCGTTCTGGATTCGCGGCGAGAGCGAATGCGCGACTGGATGGCCGAGTAGCACGAGACGAGCAGGTAGCATCAGCGTGCGCCGTTCGTGCGCTCGGACATCAGCCGATCCAGTACCGACTCGAGCATGGTTTCGATGGCATCTGCAGCCTCGCGGTAGTCCGATAGGTCACCACCGTACGGATCTTCGACCGCGCGCATGGAATTGCCATGCGATCCGTATTCATCGAGCAGAAATACGCGCGCATGTTGCGCAACGGCTCTGATTCCGGAGATGTGGTTGGGCGCCATGGCGAGCACGATGGTCTCGGCCGTGATGGCACCGGGGAGCAAGGGCCTGCTTCGATGGCGCGACAGATCAACGCCGCGCTCGAGCCCGACAAGAATCGCCCCGTCGTTCGCGGGCGAGCCGAGAGCTGCGCCAGTCCCGGCGCTCGCGAACGTCACGTCGAGGCCGCGTTGTTGCGCGGCGCGACGGGCGAGTGCTTCAGCGAGCGGACTTCTGCAGGTGTTACCGGTGCAGACGAAAACTACATTCACGCGGTCATGCCATCGGTACGAGAGTAGGCGATGCCGATCGCAACTCGCTCTGCGAGATGGCGCCGGGCCGAATGACGCGCGGTCGCGCCCCCATGCAATCTACAACCGTGGACGGCTTGGACGGGCTCAGAGTTCCACCGTCGAGGACGCTGAGCTGCCCGCGAGCCACGGCATCCCACCAATCGCGGAGTATGTCCGAGGCCGAGTCGGCCGGCGGTGATCCGGGCCTGTTCGCGCTGGTCGACGTGATTGGATCACCGTACGCGCGAATCAGGCGTCCAAGACCGGCATGCGATGTCCAGCGCACGGCTACCCCGCCCTCCGGTCCACGCAACTCCGGTGGTACGCGCTTTTCACCGCCTGGCAGGACGAGCGTCAAAGGTCCCGGCCAGAATCGCGATGCGAGAGATGAAGCGGCGTGCGTCATCCGAAGATCCAGTCGCGATAACATGTCCACACCGGCGATCAGCAGAAGAAAAGGTTTGCCGGGCGGTCGTGACTTCAGCGCGACGAGGTTGTGCACCGATTCCTGATCAACGCCGCCACCGAATCCGTACACGGTTTCCGTCGGATACGCGAGCACGCGTCGCTGATTGAGGTGCGCTATCGTGCCGTGCAGCGAAGCCTCTATCTCCTCGGCGGACCAGAATGGTACCGCACGCGGTGACGCTTTCACTGGTTGAGCATGCTCATTGCCTCGGCGCGCGCAAAATCCGCCTCGGTGGTGATCTTCATCGCCCGCTCGCTCCCGCGGATAACGGTTACCGGATAGCCGTAGTGCTCGCACAACGCAGCGTCATCGGTAGCCAGAAAGCCCTCACGATTGGCGCGCCGAGTCACCTCGTCAAGCATGTCGCGAGGAAACGCCTGCGGCGTCTGTGCACGCCAGAGCCCTGCCCGTTCGACTGTCTCAAGAATGCGGCCGTCTTCACCGACTCGCTTGAGAGTGTCTGTCTCAGGCAACGCCGCAACTGCGCCAGTTCCTGTCCGGGCGGCGGCAATCACAGCTTCCACCGTTTCCTCGAGTACGAACGGACGCGCAGCATCGTGAATCACAACGATGCGCGCGCTTGCCGGCAAGTCGTCAAGACCGCTCCGAACGGACCTTCCCCGGTCCGCACCGCCGACGCCGATCAGCAGTCGCTCAATATCACTCTGGAAAAGCCAGGGTGGCGGATCGCCGGCGTAGCGCTTGGGAAGTACTGCTACGACCATGCAGACGTCCGCTCGCCGCTGAAATAGTTGAACAGTGTGCAACAACATCGGCTTCCCGGCAACCCACCGGAACTGCTTCAGCTCCTCCGAACCAGTTCTCGAGCCTGATCCGGCGGCAACGATCACGACGCCGACATCCTGAATGGTTTCACTCACGAAAACAACCGCTTGAACATCTCGCCAATCGTAGCTACTCCAGTCGCGCGCACACCTTTGGGTATTCTCCCGCCGGCAGACCGTTGCGCTACGAATGCATTGCTCATTCCCATCTTCGCCGCTTCGGCGAGCCGACGTTCCGTCTGCGCAACCGGACGAATCTCGCCACCAAGGCCGACTTCTCCGATGAAGACTGCGTCGCTTGGAAGCGCGCGATCGTA